>CALVEU010000001.1 GCA_944326635.1 Candidatus Gastranaerophilales bacterium
GGTATATTACAATGCATATTTAGATTTAATACATAATATGGGACATGATGTTCTGTTAGATGAAAGTTCTTTAGATGATTTATAAAAAAAATCGTTGAAAGTGTTCAACGATATTATGTATTGTTATAAGTTTTTGCTATCCCAAATCTCGGTAGCTGTTCTTAACAGCAGAGTTATGCTCAACGGGCTAGGCCCTCTTTATGAAATTTCATAAGTTTTGCAAGATGCCATTCTCTTGCACTAATATTGTCTATTTGATTTTTAATATCTTCTAATTCTGCAAGAAGTGTTTGCAAATCTTTTCTTTGAGGAATTGGCTTTTCAAAATGTTCTTCATCTTCCAGCCAAAATAGAGGCAAACAATTGTTTTCAAATAATTCTTTGTCGTTCATAGTGCTACACTCCGATTTTTCTAAGATACACATTTTCTAATTAACAGTTATGCATTTTCTTTTTTTTGATATTGTGTGATAAATGCATGAATCATATCAACTAAATCAAAATTTCCATATTTAAACGGATAAGGCTGATTTGAATATTCACTATCAGTTACTTTTTGTAGTTCTCTTACTTGTTTGTAATCAAGTGAATCAAAATCAAAACTTGTCATTTCACCGTAATCCAACATAAGATCTTCCATATCCATAACTTTTTTTTCTTCGTTCATGAGCACACACTCCTTATTAACAATCTATCAACAAATTTTTTATCGGATATGTTTTAGAAAAACTTTAGGATTTTAAATGTTTTTGTAACATATTTTTACATACTTTTCTAAAATTCATTCAAATAGAGGTTTGACTTTGTAGAAAAAATCATTAACATAAAAAATAAAGTAAGTAGAATGAGGGCGTAGTATGAGTAATAATATACTTTCAGGTGTTTATGCAGGTTTGACTAATACATATTCATATCTGGCATCACAGTATCCGGAAGGTTTGACATTAGATAATTTAACTGAAGCAAGAACTAAGACTTCTAATTATGGAGTTTTAAATCAATCTTTTGCATCATATTTGCAAACAAATTTTGGATCTATTGATAAAGATGGAGATGGTATTATAACTGCAGATGAAATGAATAATCTTTCAAATACTATTTCTACACAAGGATTGACAAAAGCTGAATTAACACAATTATATGCATCAGGCTCAAGCGGATTGTCAGAAAGTACAATGACAAAAATTCTTGAACATTTTGATGAAATGGATACAAATCATGATGGAAGAATTACAAGTGCAGAAATTTCAGCTTATGATGTAAATTGTGCAAGAATGGAAGTAGAAGATGAATTTAATAATCGTAGAGCAACAGATATGTCTGTTTTTTACGGAGATAGCAGTTCTTCATCATCTGATACTTATAGTTTGTTAAGTTATAAATATAAATCAAATAATAATTCATAGACCTATATTTACACACACTAAACTTAGTAACGATACTTTTGGAAAGGAAATGACTCCCTAAATTAAGGAGTCATTTTTATTTATTGAAGATCAATTTAATATATGTTAAAATATAAAAGTATTTAGTATAAAAGGAGCTTTTATTATGAAAAAAGGTTTAATTAATCGAAATGTCGGGGGGGGGGCAATTTAAAGCCTATTGTACAGGGATTTAAGCATTACCAGAATTATTCAAAATGTTATAATGATGATATTTCTCATTATTATGAAAATAAAAAAGGTTTTACATTAGCTGAAATTTTAATTACTCTTGGTGTTATTGGCGTAGTTGTTGCAATGACAATGCCTTCATTAATTCAAAAATATAATGAAAAAGTTTGGTTAAATCAATTTAAAACAACTTATACTATTCTTTCTCAAGCCTATCTTAGGGCTTATCAGGAATATGGTTTACCTGAAGAATGGGGATTATCTACAAATTCTCAAGATAAAGATAGTATTGCAAAAGCATCATCTTATCTTTTTAAATATTTAAAACTTGCAAATGATTTTAAACAGAATGATAAAAATAGTTCTAATGGATTACCTGTCCATTATAAAGATTTAGATGGAACAAATCTAGGAACAAATTTTAATGGATGGAATGGTCGTGATTATGTTGTTGTTTTAACAAATGGTGCAGTAATTGGGATAAACAGTATTGGTTATATTGCACAAGATGCAAATAGTCAAAATAAAAAATTTTTGGTTAGTATGTATATTGACACCAATGGTGTGAGAGGCCCTAATCAATTTGGAAAAGATTTCTTTTTTATTTATTTAAATTCGCATGAAAATTATCCTGTTATTACCGGTTATCCTTTATGGTGGGTGAATGAAAAAAATTGTTCAAAAAACAAAGCTTCAGGATGGTATTCTGGTGGAGCTTGTGCAACATGGATAATAAAAAATTGGAACATGGATTATCTTCATCGAGAATTAACACATGATGAATGGATTAATTAAAAAAGGCTCTTGTAAGAGCCTTTTTTAATCCTTTTACTTTTGACCGTTAAATGCTTGTAGTCCTAAGTATTTAGCGGCAGATCCGAGTTTTTGCTCAATTCTTAAAAGCTGATTATATTTAGCCATTCTGTCAGATCTTGATGCTGAACCTGTTTTGATTTGACCGCTGTTTACAGCTACTGCAAGATCTGCAATAAATGTGTCTTCCGTTTCACCTGATCTGTGTGAAATAATTGTTGTATAACCAGCTGCATGTGCCATTGATATTGCATCTAATGTTTCTGACAATGTGCCGATTTGATTAACTTTTATCAAAATTGAATTTGCAACATTGCGTTTAATTCCGTCTGCTAGACGTCTTGTATTTGTTACAAACAAATCATCTCCGACAAGCTGGCAGTGATTGCCTATACGTTGAGTAAGCATCTCCCAGCCTTCCCAATCCTGTTCTGCCATACCGTCTTCTATAGAAATTATCGGATATTTTTTAACCCATTCTTCTAAAAAGTCTGTCATTTCTTTATTATCAAATGATTTGCCCTCACCTTTCAGGTTATATTTCCCATTTTCATAGAATTCAGATGATGCAACATCAAGACAAATTTTGATTTGATCTGTGTTGTAACCAGCTTTATCAATAGCTTCTAAGATTACTTCAATCCCTTCAGCGTTAGATTGAAGATTTGGTGCGAAACCGCCTTCATCTCCTACTGAAGTTGCCATTCCTTTATTTTTCAAAACACTTTTTAATGTATGGAAAACATTGCAACCCATTTCAATTGCATGTGAAAAACTTTCTGCTCCGACAGGTGCTATCATAAATTCTTGGAAATCAATATTATTATCAGCATGAGCTCCGCCATTAATAATATTCATCATAGGTACAGGTAACGTTAAAGCATTAATTCCGCCTAGGTATCTGTAAAGAGCCATGTCATATGCTTTAGATGCTGCTTTTGCAACTGCAAGAGATACACCTAAAATAGCATTTGCACCGAGTTTTGATTTATTTTCAGTCCCGTCCATGTCAATCATGAATGTGTCTATTTCTTTTTGATGGGAAGCTTTTTCCCCTATAAGTTCAGGTGCAATTATGTTATTTACATTATCAACAGCTTTTTGAACGCTTTTTCCCATGTATTTTGATTTGTCACCATCGCGTAATTCTAATGCTTCAAAAATACCTGTTGAAGCCCCTGATGGTACTGCAGCACGACCTTTTACACCGTTTGTAAGTTTTACATCGACTTCTACTGTTGGATTTCCACGAGAATCTAATATTTGTCTTGCATAAATATCTTCTATAAATGTTGACATATTCTGCCTCCTATTTTTATCTGTCTATACAAATTTGAAAATATATTGGTATAGACGTTTTACACTCTTTTTGACCTTGTGATAATCTTTTCATAAAACTTTTAACTTTGCAAGTAGCTATGTAATTTATTTTTGACTTTATAAATAATATGTTTGATACTATATAAATATCCTAAAAATAGTACAGTAGAAGCACTTACCCAAGCAATAGGACCTGCATAAAACATGCCGATATAGCCAAATTTTATTGCGAGATAAACTGCAGTGAATGCTCTCATTACAAGTTCTGCAATACTTGATAATAATGGAAATACAGTTTCTCCCATCCCTTGTAAGGCATTTCTATAAATAAAAATTTGTCCTAAGAAGCAATAGAATATTGTGCTTATTAAAAGATAACAGTGTGCAATATCAATAATATCTTTTGTTGCAGTTCCAATAAATGCTCCGATTATATTTGTTCCCCAAAATCTCATTACAAAAGCCATTACAATGCTTAAGACAATATTAATTGTAGATGTTTTAATTACGCCTAATCTTATTCTTTTAAACTTTCGTGCTCCGAAATTTTGTGCAACATAAGCAGCTAGAGCTACACCAAATGACATCATAGGTAAAGTCGCAATTTGTTCTATTCTTAATGCTGCAGTCATTGCAGCAATAACGTTTGATCCGAAAGAGTTGCATACACTCTGGATTATAAGAATACTAATTCCAAGAATAGAAAATTGAACGGCCATTGGGACTCCTATTTTCAGATGTTCATATGCTGAATCATAAAAATCTTTATCAAATTTTAAAAGCCATTCACTTTTATGTATTCTAAGAATTGGAAATTTATATTTTATAAAAATTGTACATAAAATAACAGAGATTCCTTGTGAAAGAATTACAGCGATAGCAGAACCTGGAACTCCCATATGAAAAACTATTATAAAAATAAGAGCTAATATAATGTTTATTAAAGATGCAATAATTAAAAAGTATAAAGGAGTTTTGCTATCACCAAGAGCTCTTATAATACTTGCAAGCATGTTGTACATTGTTGTTGCAATTAAACCTATAATGATAATTTCAACATACCAAAAAGCGTTATGATAAATATTATCAGGTACGTTCATCCATTTTAAAATGTAATTCATTGATAATGCAAAAATAGATGAAAAAATAAAAGTTACAATTACGCTTAAAATTGTAGATATGACAACAGAATTTCGCACACCTTTTATATCTTTAGCCCCAAATCTTTGACCGGTTACTACTGCAAAACCGTTTGTTAGGCCAACAATAATAAATGTAATTAAGAAAAATAAAGGAGCTACAGCTCCGACAGCTGCGAAAGATTCAACACCTAAAGTTCTACCGACAATTACAAGGTCTGCTATGTTGTATAATTGCTGAAAAATATTACCGATTAAAAGCGGTACAGAAAATAACAATATATGTTTTAAGGGGTTCCCTTTTGTCATATCAGTAATCATAAAACCATACCTTTTTAATTTCTTTTCTAAATTAAATTATACTAAAAATAGAATTGTTTTACAAAATACTTGAAATTTAAAATATTTTGTGCAAAGATAGATTTTGTCAATTAAATAATAAGACTTATGGCAAGGTAGCTCAGCTGGTGAGAGCGCACGGCTCATACCCGTGAGGTCGAGAGTTCGAATCTCTCCCTTGCTATTTTTATTTTATATTTAATTTTTTAAATTTCCCCAAATATTGCTCTATTAGTAATAAAAAGATTAGAATATTAAATATCTTTTTTAGAAGTTTTAAGTTTAATAAAATGATCAATATTTCTGTACTTAAATACTTTAGCAGGATTTCCTCCAGCAATTGCATAAGGAGGTATTTCTCCATGAACAACTGAACCTGCCTGGATTATTGCTCCTTCACCTATAACTGTTCCAGGTAATATTATTACTTTTGCTCCTATCCAAACAAAATCACCTATAATAACGTCACTTTTTATTGTGGTACTATCATAAGGAATATCATTCCCCTCATAATTGTGGCTCGTGGATATTATTTGTGAATCAAATCCTGCAACAAAATAATTTCCTAAAATTACTTTTCCATTTCCGCTTATATGCATACCGTTAAGTTTTACATGGTTTTTAATAATAGTGTTTTTATTAACAGTTGAAAATCTTGAACATTGAAAATTTTTGCCAATATGTTTAGCAGTAAAGATTATTTGTATACTATTACAAAATTCTCTAAACCAAATTCGTAAAAATTTTATAGGAATTAGACAGGATAAAATCTTAATCATATTTATAACCTGAGAAAATTATATTGAAATAAAGGTAACTTGTCAATCACTTTTTATATTAATGTAACTCACTAGAGGTTTTTAAAAAATACTTTATACGATAACCTAATAAAGAGGAAATTTATGTTTTGTATTGACAAAAAAAATATAGGAACTGTTATAAAACAAGCTCGAAAAAAAGCAGGCTTAAAACAATATGAACTTGCAGAAATGGCAGGTTTTTCAGAAAAACACTTGTGTAGAATTGAAAATGGAAAATATTTGCCTAAACTGGAACATTTTTTGAGTATAGTGTCTATTCTAAATTTAAAACTTGATGACTTTGGTATTAATTCTATAAATAAAGAAATGTCATCTGATAAAACAAATCTTATAAATAAAATTTTAACAAGTGACGATAAACTTGTTAAAATATATAGTGAAATTTTTGAAAATATGGATAAAATTATTAATTTAGCTAAAAACAAATTAATTTAAACTATAAAATTAGCAACTTAAATCATTTCCTTTATAAGCACAGGGAATGTTTTCTTCTTTTAAATAATTTAGTCCCCATTTATTTAATTCTATGATTGCTGGAATTAAACTTTTTCCGCGTTCTGTTAGAGAATATTCTGTTTTAGGCGGAACAACAGGGTACAATTTTCTTTTTACAATCCCGTCTGATTCCAATTCTTTAAGCTGTTGAATTAACATTTTAGGAGTTGCATGTGAGATTAGTTTTTGTAATTCACTATATCTTAAAGTTTTGTCTATCAAATGACCGATTATAACCCCTTTGTATTTTCCGCCTATGATTTCCATTGTTGCCTCTAATGGGCATTTGTATTCTGTTTGTTTCTTTTTTGCCATAATTCCTCTTTTTTATACCTTCTTTTTTAATACTATTATACTAAAAAGTAAGTATTATACAAAATAGTGCATTCTTGTTTTTTTTATAGTCATAATTTAAGATGTATAAAAAAGGAGGGAAAGATGAAAATTACTCAGGTTAGGAATGCAACTATTATTGTGGAATTTGATAAAAACAAATTTTTAATTGATCCTTGGCTTGGTCCAAAAGATTACATGGAAGGTTTTGAAGCAGGTATAAATTCTCATATCAGACAACCGAGAGTCGAATTGCCTTTTGACATTCAAAAGATAGTTGATGTGGATGCTGTGATTTTGACCCATTTTCATCCTGATCATTTTGATGAATATGCTGTGAATGCGTTAAATAAAGATATTAAGTTTTTTGTTCAATCCCAAACTGATTTAGAAATAATACAATCTTACGGTTTTAAAAATATTGAAATTATAACAGAAGATGGGATTACTTATAAAAATATAAAATTGTACAAGACAAATTGTCAGCATGGTAAAAGAGAGATTATAAAACCGATTTGCGAAAGTGTAGGAATGCCATATGATTCTATGGGTGTTGTATTCAAATCAGAGAATGAGAAAACTCTCTATATTGCAGGCGATACAATTTGGTGCAAGGAAGTAAAAGATGCTTTAGACAAACATTCTCCTGATATTATTGTAGTGAATGCTTGTGGTGCAACTGTTTTTAATGGTGAACATATTATTATGAATATTGATGATGTAAAAGAAGTACTCAAATACTCTCCAAATTCAACATTAATAGCTAGCCATATGGATACAGTTAGTCATCTTTCAGTTACACGTGAGGATTTGAAAAGTTTTGTAGAAAATTCTAACATTTCTAATTTATTAATTCCGAATGACGGAGATATTTTATGTTTGTAAAATAAAATTGTAATTTCTAAAGTTTAAAAACCCGTAAATGTTTATTTTACGGGTTTAATTTTTGCTATAAAAGTTTAATTATTTTATTAATTATAACCTATTTTTTTACGTTCTTTTACTTGTCTTTCTTTTATAAAATTGTTAATAGCTTGTTCAAAATCTCCATTTGTAATTTTTAAATTATCAATATCTGATTTTACAAAAGTTCCATTAGACATTTTGTCAAATATTCCTACACGTTCAAATGCATTATTATGTGCATCTGAAGATAAGCGAGCAATATCTGCTCCTGTTGCATGTATGTCAAATAATTTTTTTGATAATGCTTCTTTGTTAATTGATTCATCTAAAGGTTTTTTAGCTGTATGAATATCTAAAATTTGTCTTGTTCCTTGTAAATCCGGCAGACCAATTTGGATATGTTTACCAAATCTACCTGAACGCATTATTGCATCATCAAGCATTTCTATTTTATTTGTTGTTGCTAGGATATAGACATCATCGCCTTGTTTTTCTATATCACTCATAATTGATAAAAATTGATTTACAAATTCTGCACTGTAATTGTCAACTTTATCTCTTTTTTTAGCAACTGAATCAAATTCATCGAATACAATTATACTTGGTTGGTTTTCTATTGCTCCTTCAAATAAAGTGCGTAAATTTTCTTCTGATTCCCCTACCCATTTTGATTTAAGTTCAGAGCCGTTTAGTTTTAGGAAAAACGCATTAGACTCATTAGCTAGAGATTCTGCAATTAAAGTTTTTCCTGTTCCTGGAGGACCAGTAAGTATTATGCCATGGTTTACTTTGATATTTTCAAAAGCTTCAGGATATTTTATTGGGAATAAAACACCTTTTTTTAATTCTTCGATAGCTTTATCTTGTCCACCTATATCAGCAAATGTTAGAGGTTTATTTTTTTCCTGTGTATCGAGAACTAAAGATTTAAGTTCTTTGGTATTTTGTCTTTTTATGATATCTTGGGAATCTTGGGTGAAGTCAAATACTTTTGAAAAAATATGACGTTTAAGTGATAAATTTGTTTTAGGTTCATCTTTGATTTTAATTCCCATATCACCGATGTATAGAATATCATCTGTGGTTACATAAAAAGAATTGTTTGGTTTTAGTGCTTCTTGTCCAGTTGAATTACTTAAATATAAATCAAAATTGTTTATATTTAAAATTTCTTTATCTCCTGTTGCATTTTTGTAAAAGGCTAAACTACCTTGGATATTATCGTCTTCAATAAAAAATATTCTTTTAATAACGTGATCCAAAGAATCTAGAGAATTTTTCAAAGCTCGTTGAGTTTCTTTTAGGTTTTTACCTACAGTAATTATATCTCCACGTTTAAATACATCAAATAATGATGCAATTCTATCTTCTAAAGGTAGTTGTTTTGCTAAAGTTAAAGCTGCTTCATTTAGATTGCCAAAACTAATTGATTTTTTCTTTGGTTTATTTTGTAGGACGACCATATCAGAGGATAATTGATTTGAAGCAAATTTTGTACGATTGTTATTTGCTGTTTTTGGTTGGTTTGAAATAGTACTAAAATTTTGAATTGGTAAAATTTTCATAAAAAATACTCCTACAAATAAATATCCTACACATCTGCTACAATTGTAGCAGATTAAAATAAAATTAGCACAAAGGAAAACAAAATCTTTACAATTGTTAATCTTACACTTATAATTTTGCAAAATATTTTTAGATTTACAAAAGTTCAAAACCTGTAAAAATTTATTTTTACGGGTTTTATTAGTTTTATGAAAATATCAACTATAAATATTCAAAACAAATATTATAATAATTTACCAGCGCAAAAAACTGTATTAAATTCCTCAAAAGTATCTGACAGTTTTTCTTTTACAGGAAATTATGAGCGTTTGAGCAGAGATACTATTGATGTTGTATCTTCAATTTCAAATGCGTATAAAGATATTTTGAAAAAAATATCTGAAAAAACTCCTGAAGGTATGGAAATTATTCAAAAAGAATATAAAGATTTCAAATCAACAAGAAGTTTAATGTTTCATAACTGCGGGGAAAATAAAACATCTATTCAAGTGCGAGTTCCTGATGGTCAAGATGGACAAGACTTTATAAAAATTGTTGTAAAAAAGGGTAGTAATTTTTCTCAAGGAAAAGTAGTTTTAGATTCATATACTATAAAGGATTTTGATCGAATTGTTGAAGATAATGATAAAAATCATGTTTTTGTTTTCCCACAAAATATTAAATATGCAAATTTTGATAAGCCGTTTGAATTAAAATTACAAAAAGTATTAGATGATTTAGATTGTGCAATGCTTAAATTTAGGAAATTTTTAGCAAAATATGATGGGCAATATTTAAAACCTGAATTATTTACATTTAGTGATACAAGTATAAAGAGATTAGTAAATATTGATTCTTTGTATAATAAAACTGATGAATTGTTGAAAGGACTTTCTAATAATTTGTCATTGAAATTAAAAAAAGAATTTGGTGATTATAGACTCCAAGCTACTCAATCTGCTCATGTCCTACAAAATATTGGAGAAAATAAAAATCAAATTGCATATAAAAAATTACAACATCCTGAACATGGAATATTAACCAGAATAATGGTTTATGACAAAAATGATGAAATAATTGATGGTTTTCTTATTAAAGAAAAACAAGGATCAGTTGTTTCTAATTTTAATCCGAAAAATTTTAGTATAATTCCCCCAAAACTTTTGTATCACGATAAATCTTCCATACAAGAGATTTTACCAAAATTGGAATTATATATTTCAGGTTATGAGAAAAAACTTGAAGAGTTTAATAAATTTATTTCTCAAAAATTATATAGAAGATCATTAGCACCTGTGATTGGAAAGTTAAGTGGAGATCTTGGTGTTGATATGGAAAGAATAGATAATACATATCGCCAAATATCTGAAAAATTAGATTCAATGGCTACTTCAATAGCCTTAAGGCAAAAAAAATCTTATCCAAAATGGAATGGAGTTGCAGGACAACGAGGTTTTGCATTCAAGATTTCAGATGATGAAAAAATTTCTATTTTTAAAATGAAAAATACAAAAGGATATAATCTTACCCGCTTATGTTTTTCAAAAAATGGTGAAGAAAAGTTTTTCTTGATAAATCAAGATATGGTTGTAAAAAATTTCAATCCGAAATATCCAACAGTTATTCCTCCGGAATTAAAATATTATAGTGATACTGAACTCGAAGAACTTGGATTAGAGCCCTTTTTGAAAAAAGCAGCAGATGAATTGCTAGAATTTCAAAAGTATTTAGAACATTCTGACTTAGAGAAAAAAGCTAAAAATAAAACAATTAAAGTTGAAAAATCAATACCTCTTTCTGCAACAACTAAATATAAAAAATTAATGAAAGAATGCAATGAGAAATTAACTCAAGCGATGAAAAATGCTGAAAATGATATGCAAGGATTTAATGATACACTTAAAGAAATTCAAAGTAAAATTGCAGAATTTTTCTCAAAGACAAAAGAGTAATTTTTAAAATATATTAAAATTTGCAATCTAAAATATTGATTACATCAACGTTTAGAGCTTCTGCAATTTTGTATAATGTTTTTATTTTAAAATTATATGCACCACGCTCAATAGAGCTTATAGAATTAGTGCTTAATTCAGACTTAAATCCAAGTTCTTCTTGTGACATATTTTTTTGTAAGCGGATATATCTTATGCTTTGACCTAATTTGAATAGTAATTTATCTTGCATATTAATATTTTAATCGCTTGACAAAATTCATTCTAATATGTACACTTTTAATATTACAAGTATACTTGTAATATTAAAAGTACAATAGGAGAAATTTATGCAAAGATTTAAAGCTTTTACTTTAGCCGAAGTATTAATTACTTTGGGAATAATTGGTGTTGTTGCGTCTCTTACAATGCCTTCATTAATACAAAGTAACAGAAGACAGGTTGTAGAAGTACGATTACAAAAATTTTATTCAACGATAAATCAAGCAATTACAATGTCTGAAGCTGATAATGGAAATAAAGCTGATTGGGTGTCAGCAGATACAGATGATTTTTTTAATATTTATCTTAAAAAATATTTATCATATATAAAATATGATAATAAACGTGTTGGTACTGGGAATGATTATAGATTACTTTATCTTTCTGATGGAAGTGCTTTTTTGTTTGATATTTATGGGACTTGGGATTCAGCCGGGAATCAAACTTCAAAAACTAATGGCGGGCATTTTATTTTTTGTCCAAATTCAAAAGATTGTATAGATGGTGTAGACTATGGTAAATGGGGTAAAAAACAATTTGTATTTGCTTTTTGGCCCAATGAAAGTGCTGTAAGTTTTAAATATCATAAAAATAAAGGAGTTGAGCCATATTTGCATGCTTGGGATGGTGATGAAGAATCATTATATACACAATCTAATTATGGGTGTAATCCTGAGGCAAGAAATTTTTATTGTACAGCTATAATTCAACATAATGGTTGGAAAATTCCTAAAGATTACCCTTATAGTTTTTAATTATCTATTTCTTTTTTCCATTCTATATAAAAATAAATTGCAAGGATAAAGTATACTCCCCACATTAAAACTGTAGAATATGCTTTTGTACCTGAAAAAACGACTAAATCCAACCACATTATAAAAGATAATCCGTTTACTACCATCCATACAATCCATTGTTCTATTGCTCGTCTTACGGTCAAATACATTCCAAGGATTGATAAAAATGTTGTAATGCCGTCAATTATTGGGCTTTTGTCATTGAAATAATGTAAAATTAAAATTGTAATTATACAGCCTATAAGTCCTATTATGCTTATTATTATTTGTTCTTTAAAATTCAGTTTTATTTTGACAATTTCTTTTGATTCTTTTTTTAAGTGTTGTTTCCATTTAAAAATTCCTAAAATTTGCATTGGGATATAATAGCAAAGGTAAAGTAACATATTACCCCATAGTGCATTTTTAAATGAGAGCAATATGTAACAACTGGAGCCTAAAAGTCCGAAAAAATAACAGGAAATTTTTCCTTTGCCTGCAATAATTGTGTATAAAATTCCGCAAATAGCATTAATTATTGCTACAGGATTATCTTTTAGGATTACTGCATTTATGAGAATTATTGAAAAAACTATTATCAACCCTATTATTTCAAAGTTTTTCCAGCCTTGTAATTCTTTTTTTATAAATTCTGTGATTTTCATTATGAGCATTGTATAATGAATTGAGATGAAAGTACAAGCGATTTACAATAGCAAAATATTAAAAAAGGGATTGGAATTTGCAGCAGATAACGGTTCGTTATTTGTAGCATCAGCGTCTTTAGCATTGTCTACTGTTGCACGTCCGCTTGTAATTATGGGAACGCCTGATACTGACAAAGAAAATAAAAAATATGCTTGTGCAAAATCTCTTGCATCAAGTGCTGTTGGGTATTTGTTAATGCTTGGGGCTTCTTTGCCTGTATCTAAGGCGATTAAAAATATTGATAAAACACCTGGGAAGTATTTAAAAAATTCTACTATTGATGCTTTAAAAGCAGGTGAAAAAACACTTGCAAAATCAAAACGTTACAGTTTTGCGACTCAATTATTCAAATTAGGTTTGGGATTTGTAATTGCAGTGCCAAAGTCTATTATGACTTGTGCTTTGATTCCGCCTTTTATGTCAAAGATTTTCCATAAACAAGATGAGAAAAAAACTAAACAACAGGTATCTTTTACAGGTTTGTATAATAGCGGGGTTGAAAGTTTATCGAAAAGGTTTGGGAAAATAATTGATACAAAACCTGTTCAAAGAATGGCTGAAAAATTCCATAATACGAATTTTGAACAACATATAATTTCTTTAACAGATATACTTGCAACAGGTGCTTTTATTCATCAAACCGCTAAAAGTAAGGGGATTGAAGAAAAAAGAAAAAAAGCATTGATGTATAATGCTGCGATTTCTACAGGTTTGTGTATTGCAGGTGGTTATGCTTTAAATAATTTATTAGAAAAACCAACTGAAAAATTTATTCAGAAGTTTTCTGAAGTAAATAAAAATTCACCCAAATTGGATAAGTATATTGAGGGAATAAAAGTTGTAAAACCTGCGTTAATTTTAGGTGGGATTTATTATATTGCAATCCCGATAATATCAACTTTTCTTGCAGATAAATTTGACAGAAAAAACCTAATGAAGGAGGGTAATAATGAATTATTTGGAGATAAAATTACAAGGTCTTGATAAAGGCGGTAATGAAAAAGAATATACTTTAGCTGATTTTAAAGGGCAAAAAGTTGTATTGTATTTTTATCCAAAAGATAATACATCAGGTTGTACGCAAGAAGCTTGTGATTTTAGAGATAATATGAACAGAATTACATCTTCTGCTACTGTAATAGGCGTTAGTCCTAATGATATTAAAAGTCATAAAAAATTTAAAGAAAAACAGGATTTGAATTTCCTTTTACTTTCAGATACTGAACATACATTATCTGAAGCTTTTAATGTTTGGAAAGAAAAATCTATGTATGGTAAAAAATATATGGGCATTGAACGTTCTACATTTATTCTTGATGAAAATGGGCATATAATTCAAGAATGGAGAAAAGTAAAAGTTAATGGGCATGTTGACGAAATTCTAAAATACTTAAACAATTAATTAGAACGTTTTAAACTGTATGGCGTTTCATACTTAAGCGGTAAATTTTTAGTATTATCTATAATTCTTTGTAATTTATTGATAAATTTTTTATTGTTAATATTTGAAGGTCTTTTTATTAAAGTCCATAATTGACCTCCGCTTAATTTTTTACCTGTTAATTTTTTTTCATCAATTCTAAACTGGATATATGCTTCGGAGTATTTAATTTGTTGCTCGCGAGGCATATTGTAGTATTCAGTTATTGTTACATTTTTCAATTTATGTCCATTTTTATTTGCATGATTAATTGCTGTTTTTAATGCTGCTGCGTCCATTTGTATTAATCCATAAACACCTGCTCCCTTTGCAGCAGGGTCAAATCTTGATTCTTTAAAGATTATTGCAGCAAGATCTTCTGGGTTACAATTGAGTCTTTCAGAAACAGCTGTAAGTTCATCAAAAAATTCTTGTGAAAGGCGAGGAAAAACTTTTGTCCAGTTATCATGAAGTTCTTTACTAATACTTTTTTCGTTTTTAGTTTCTATAGATTCAGCTGGTTTTTTGAAATTGAAAACAGATTTGAACATTGGAAGTTCATATTTCAGCTCCGGTAATTTTATAGAATCAGGTCTTAGTGGTCCTATTCCTTTAATATTATTATCGTTACTCATAAAAACATTAACCTTTCTTACGAGATATTTATACGTCAGAAAGATTGAATAACTTTAGAGATTATTAAATTTTTGTTACATTTTTATATTTTTACCAAGTTCTTTAATAGTTTTGAGATCTTCTTCCGGTGCTTTACCTACGGTTGTAAGATAATTCCCTACCATAATCCCTTCAACACAGCTATTTAGAGCTTTACGTTGATTTTCTTCGGATAATCTCATTCTTCCGCCACAAAAACGTAAGATTGAATTTGGATTTGCAATTTTGAAAATTGCTAAAGTTCTTAAAATATTTTCTTCATCAATTTTGTCATGATAATTTTCAAATGGAGTTTCAGGTATTGGCATTAAAATATTTATGGGAATTGAATCAGGTTGAATTTCTGCAAGTTCAAGAGCCATTTCAATTCTTTGTTCAATGCTTTCTCCCATACCTAAAATAACGCCGCAACATAATTCCATTCCGTATTTTTTTACTAATTTGCAGGTGTTTAATCTATCATCCCAGCTATGAGTAGTGCATATGCTTGGGTAGTATGATCTTGATGTATTTATATTATGATGAAATCTTTTTAGTCCTATTTCAGATAATTTTTTTGCTTGTTCTTCATTTAGAATCCCGATTGAAGCACAGCTTTTTAGTCCGTCAATTTTATTTACTTCTTCAATCATTTTTAATATAGTGTCAAAATCGCTTTCATCAGGAGTTTTTCCTGATGTTACAATTGCAAATCTTGATGCTTTATGGGATTTTGCTTCTAATGCTACTTTTTTAACTTCTTCTAATGGGACAAGAGGATAAGATTCAATATTTGTGCAGTAATGAGAGCTTTGTGCACAATATTTGCAATTTTGTGAACATTTACCGTTTCTTGCATTAATAAGAGAACAAAATTCAATATCTTCTTTTATATATTTTGATGCTGTTTTTAAAAGTGTATTTAAATCTTCATTGTAAAGTCTTAATAATTCTTCTTTATTCATCTTAAATCCTCTGGGATTAATCATATATCCTTAATTGACTAAAGTCAAATCATATGTTAAAATTGGCTCACAAAGGAGCAGAATATGTTTTGTCCGAACTGTGGAAAACAAATTAAAGATTATGATAATTTTTGCAGATACTGCGGTATTGATTTAAAAAATGATAATTTCGATCAAGAGCAAGATAAAGAAGTGTTTATTGAAAGACCTGAACGTCACCAGGAAGTTGTTAATTTGGATGACAACAAGATAAAAAAAGAAGAATATAAACTTCCTGATGAAAATGCAGAAGAACTTGTTTTATTTGACATAAAAAAACATTGGATGGCTCTTTTTTGGCCTATTGTTATGACTCCTGTATTTTTTGTTTATTTTTGGACGATATTTTTAAATACTCATAGTTTTTTTAGTTGGGTAGTCGTATTTTTATTATTATTGCCTATTGTATACCCTATTTTAAGATTTAATTCTGATAAAATAATAATTACAACTAAATATGCTCATATTAAAATTGGAGTTTTAAATCCTGAAGAAATTGACATTCCTTTGAACAAACTTGATATTGTAGATGTTTATCAAACTACAATGGGTAGAATACTTAATTATGGAATGGTTTCTTTTACCTATAAATCAGAAAGATTTGATTATAGCTATATTAAATCTCCGGAAGATTTGCAGTATATAATTGATGATCCTGCAAGATTTGTGCATGAAGCATTAGAAGATGATGAAATTCCTGTTAAGGATTAATTTTTGCAATTCTATTTTATATTTTCAAATTTAACTTTGTTTGAATATAAATTGTCGATTAATTGTGCAATATTGTCTTTGTCTTTTTGAGGAATTGTTTTTATATTGTCATAATTTCTTGTGTTGATTTTTGGAGGTTCTATTGGCTTGTATTCTAAATTTCTATTATTTACCCAACTTGTTACTTTTTCTGTTACTGGGTCTATTTTTTTGATTATACTAACTGTTTTCCCATCACGTTTATAAATTGATATTGTAACTATTTTTCCTGTTTCTATATCATATTCTTGAATTGATGAAATTTTAGTTTCATCTTTTACATTAAAGTTAATAGTACGAATTTTTTTACCTGTATTAATATCATATTCATCAACAGATTTGTATAAAACGTAATTTATTGTACGGATTTTTTTACCTGTTTTCCTGTCATATTCATCAATTGAGCGAATTTTTTTATCATTGAAATAGTCGTAATGTGTTGTTTTAATTTTTGATCCTGTTTGAGTATCAAATTCGATAATTCTATCAACAGATTTTCCATTTTTACGATATATTACTTCTTCTCTTGTTTCAGGATGCATATTTGAATAAAGAAGTTTTAAATGAGAATCTTCTTTTTCAGATTTGTGTGGTAACACTTTGTGGATAGCAGTTAGTAGTTTCATTTTAAATTTCTCCTACATATATAATACATGATAAAATAATTTTTACTATTTTATGTAAAGTATTATATATTATTCAAATTAGTAACATATTACCCGATACGGCAGATTTGTTATATAGTAACATATTAACTTCTTTTTGCTAAAAGTTTCAAGAAAGTTTTATAATCAGTTCCCCAGCTCGCCATTGCATTTAATACTGTTGCAAGGCTGTAACCTACATCTGTAAGAGTATATTCTACTCTAGGAGGGATTTCCGGAAATACTTCTCTTTTGACAAGTCCATCATCTTCCATTTGCCTCAAATTATGAGTGAGAACTTTTTGTGAAATTCCGCTGCAGGATTTTTTTAATTCACCGAAACGCTTTGTCCCATTTAACAAATCCCTTATAATTAATATTTTCCATTTTTCCCCAATAAGTTTTAATGTTGTTTCCACAGGACATTTAGGTAGTTCTTTTAATTCCATAAAACCTCAATTAGTATCTTTTGGTAAGTAAGGATATTTTTATCCTAACAAATTTCAAAAAAAAAGTCAAAAAAAAAGATCGCTAGGTGCGATCTAAATAGTTAATTATAGCTTTTGCAAATGCTTTACTGGATTGAAAATTTTGTCCTGTAATTAAATTACCGTCTTCAGTTATATTTACTGCACCGATATCGCATTGGACAAATTGAGCTCCTGCATTTTTTAAAGTATCTTCCAGATAATAAGGAAGCAAATTTTCTTTATTGTAATAATGTTCTTCTTCATTTGTAAAACAAGTTAATTTTTTGCCATTTACAAAAGAAATCCCATTTTTTACTGCTGATAAAAGTCCTGCAGGCCCATGACAGATTGCTGCAATAAGTTTTTGTTTTGTGGAAAAATCATTAATAATTTCTCCAAGCGTATTATTTTTGTACAAATCAATCATAGGTCCATGTCCTCCTGGAAGTACAAGGGCATCGAAGGATTTATAATCTATTGAATCCAGTTTGTCAGTTTTTTCAAGTGCTGTTTTAGCTTTTTCCCAATTATTTCCATTTCCCAAATTTTCACTTTCAGGATCTATTGGTGCTTGACCACCATTTGGACTTGCTACTGTAACTTTATATCCTTTTTCGACAAATGCAAGATATGGTATTGCAAATTCTTCAAGCCATAATCCTGTTTTATGTTTGTTATTAAACTCATTTACACTTGTCACAACCATTAATATATTTTTTACAGGTGTTTCAAAATGGCACATTTCACAAAATTCTGTTTCGCAAATTGCCTTATCTTTATTATTTTCAGACATAAAAAATTTCCTCCTTTTAAGATTAATGAAATCATGAAAGGAGGAAATCTACATTGGTAATAATAACTATATAATTTTATAAATCAGATAATAAATTATTGATGAAATAATCATACAAGCAGGTATTGTAACTACCCAAGCAATTACGATATTTCCAACAACTCTCCATTTTACGGCGTGTGCATGGAATGTGGAACCTACTCCCATAATTGCTGTTGAGATAACGTGTGTTGTGCTCAATGGAATTCCAAAATGAGATGCTGCCAGAATTAATCCTGCAGCAGATGTTTCAGCTGCGAAGCCATGGATAGGTTTAAGTTTAATAATTTTATGTCCCATTGTTTTGATAATTTTCCAACCGCCATTCATTGTCCCTGCAGCCATTGTAAGCGCACAAGTAATAATTACATAAATTGGAATTTCGAAATCCCCTGTAGGGCTTTTATGGAGAACTCCTCCTGCAAGTAATGCAAGTGTGATTATACCCATAGTTTTTTGAGCATCATTTGAACCATGGCTTAGTGCCATAAGTCCTGATGATAGTAATTGTAATTTTCTAAATTGTTTATTAACAGTGTTTGGAGTTTCTCTCAGAACAATTACAACCCAAGCTATTAAAAGCATTAAAGTAAAACCAACGCAAAATCCCAATACTGGAGATGTAAACATAGGAATTATTACTTTATCTATAAGTGTATGGAAATGTACAACATCAATTCCTGCTTTTACTATTGAAGCTCCTAGTAACCCTCCGATTAGTGCGTGTGATGAACTTGATGGAAGTCCCAGCCACCAGGTGAATAAATTCCATATAACAGCGGCTAAAAGTGCACAAAATATTACGGTTAAAGTTATTAAATCAGCATTTACAATACCTGAACCGATAGTTTTTGCAACGTGAGTACCGGTTAGAGCTCCGATAAATTCTAAGCTTGCTCCAAATAGTACGGCTTGTTTTGGAGAAAGAACTTTTGTAGATACAACAGTTGCAATTGCGTTTGCACAATCATGAAATCCGTTGATAAACTCAAATGCCAAAGCAACTAATACAACTGCTATTAAAAGTAAAATAGTTATACTCATTTTTTACCTTGCCTAACTTTGTTTTAATACTACATTCAGGATTGTATCTGATACATAGAAACAAGCATCAAAAGCGTTTTCAATTTCTTTGTACATATCTCTTAATTTGATTACATCAAGGGCTTCATATTGACCTGAAAATAAATTGCCCATAGCTCGGCGGTGAATTTCATCTCCGTGAGATTCAATTTCTTTCATTTCAATATTGAGTTCTGTAATTTCTTCAACATCAGATACTTTTTTAAATTGTTTTATAATTTCTCCGAGTTTTTCTGTAGCTTGTACCAAAGTTAAAGCCTGTTCTTTCATTTCTTCAGTGTAATTATTTAATCTGTACACTTCTAAATTAAGACAGGCTTTTACAATTTTTTTAGTTATTTTATTCAATTGTACTGCGATTGTTTGAATATCTTCTCTTTCAATCGGGGTAATAAAACTTTTATTTAACTGTTTTAGACAGGCTTTATATGATAATTTACCTTTCCTTTTATATTTTAGAGCTTTTTCTTTATACTCATCATTCAAATGATTGTACATAATCTCATCATATAGTTTTGCTGTTTTCAAACAAATTTCTGCACTTTCCTGAAAGTATGTAAAAAACATTTTATCTTCAGGAGGCATAATGTACGACATTAAATTAAATTTTGGCATGATATAAATCTCCTTTTCATACACACACGCCAAGCATAACCAAAAAACAATTTATTTAAAAGTACATGTTTACAAATTTTAATGCTTATTTTGTTTGCAATTTTCAGGTTCTGAATGGATTATAATTGTAGAAGCTCCTAGTTTTTCTTGGATTAATGCTTCAATTTCATCACATATATTATGGCATTCATAAATTGTCATTTCATTAGGGAAAAGCATTGTAATTTCAATATCTGTAGAAGGGCCTGAACGTCTTGCTTTTAAGTTTTTATAACCTTTTATGCATTTGTTGTCATATGAATTTATTATATCTTTAATGGCTTTTAAATCTTTAGCAGGTAATGATCCGTCTAATAAATTGTTTAAGGTTTCTTTTGAAATTGAATATCCTGCCTTTACTATAAACAATGCAACACAAATTGCGATTATAGGGTCTAGAATATTTATTCCTGTTATTTTTATTAAAATTAACCCTGCCATAACGCCTAATGATGAATATACATCAGTTCTCAAATGTTCGCCGTCAGCAAATAATGATACTGAATTTGATTTTTTGGCAACGTGAAAAAGGTAGGCACTAACTAAAATGTTTGCAACGACTGCAAATAACATTACATAAATGCCTAAAGTTGTATCCATTTCAGTATTTGCACCGAAAAATAATTTTCTGCAGGCTTCGTAAATAATATAAAAAGCTGCAAAAATAATTAATCCGCCTTCAATAAATCCTGACATATCTTCATATTTTCCATGTCCGAACGGGTGGCATTCATCTGCAGGTTCTGAAGATTTCATCACCGCAAAAAATGTTAAAACAGAAGCTAAAAAGTCGCTCAATGAGTGAATTGCTTCTGAAATTATACTGATTGAGCCTGATATAATTCCTGCTATAAGTTTTAAAATAATTATTATGGCATTTGATGAAATTGATAATCCTGCTGCCAATTTTTTTTCGGTTAAAATATTCATATCTTTACTCTTTTTATTGTTTTATCTTTTCAAACATTTTAACAAATTTTTTGTATCTTTATCAACCCTTAGCGATTCACATATTTTTTGAATACTTTTGTTAAATGTCCAATTATCAAGTTTTGAAGTTTTTAAATATTTGTGAGTTTTTTCGGGCAATTTAATATAACATATTGAAAGCGCCCATGCAACACTCATTTTTGAATAATATCTGTCATCTTTAAAATTGTCGATTAATTTTAAGATTTTTTCAATATATTTTTCTTCAATAAAATGAGATAAAAGCATTACATACCCAAAACGCAAGTCATATTCTTTGTCGGATTTAAAATATGGTTGTATGAATTCCCATACTAATTCTTTATTTTGATTTGTAAATTTAAGGCTGTTGCAAAAAGTGTCACATACTGCCCAGTTATCAATTTTAGGGATAAAATTTTTGACATATTCAAGAATTTCTTCAGGATTTTTTTTAATAAGTCCGATAATCATTCCCTGAAGCATCACTTCTTCCATAAATTCACATTGTTGCTTGTTGACAAATTCTTTCCATTCTCCGCTTTTGTAGATTTCTTTTGCTATTTTCCTTAAAGTCGGTAATCTGACACCAAGTATATTGTCAATATTTGGAATTAGTGAGGCTGAAAATTTTTTATAATCAGGGTCTGCTTTTTCAAGAATTTTAGCTTTTATATCCATAGATTGATTTTAGCATGAATTGAAAAATCCAGATAATTTTTATTTTGCTAATCAATAAACTCCCAGTGCAATCCATAAGCTGTTTTACGTTTTTTATTGCATACTTTTTAATTCTATTGTATGCATCATAGCTGTATTAGATACCTTTTTGGATTAACATATCATTAGCATCTTTTGCATTTTCAAAAATTTCTCCAGTTTCGATACATTTAACTTTTTTAGGTTTATTTTTGAAAGACTGATAAGGTTTAATAATATTTTTAATTGTTATGAACAAATCTTTACTTACTCTATATGTTTCTGAATTTTTTTCATTAATTGTTAATCTGATAATGTAAGGTGTTTTGGTAATTTTTTCGTTTGTCATAATAATTTCCTTTATAGTTGCTATACATTTAACATTTATAATAATACACCAAATATTTAAATTTATACGTTTAACGTATATATGCTACGCTAAACAGAGTGGTGATTGATAGAAAAATAACATAATATGTTTAATATGGATGGTAATGATATAAAAAAGATTTTTGGTTCATCTGTTCAAGAAATACGAAAAGCTAATGGTATAACTCAAGAAAACGTAGCAGCACTTATTGGGAAAGATAAAAATACAATCAATCGGATAGAAACAGGTATCAATTTTGTGACTGGTGAAACTTATGCTGATTTGTGTAATGTATTAAATGTCCATCCAAGTATTTTAATGACACAAAAACCTGTATTTCTTTTACAGGAACATATAAATTATAGAAATGAAATTAATCAATTACTAAAAACTTTTCCTCCAGAAAAATTGAAAGATATATATAATATTTTATTAGCAATGAGTAAATAATTAATATAGTTTATACTCTTTTTAAAAGCACGACAGCGTGAGCTTCTATTGCAAGTTCTTGGCCTACTGCGTCCATTTTTTCATTGGTTTTTGCTTTTATTGAAAGTCTATCAGGTTCGATTGAAAGAATTTGCGATAAAACTTCTTTCATTTTCGGGATATAAGGCATCATTTTAGGCTGTTGAGCTATAATGTTGCTGTCTATATTTTCAATTGCATATTTTTTTTCTTTAATAAGTTTATAAACATCTCTTAAAAGTATAGTACTGTCAGCGTCTTTGTATAAATCGTCAGTGTCAGGGAACAGTGTGCCGATATCTGATAATGCAAGTGCACCAAGCATTGCATCAATTATTGCATGAATTAATACATCAGCATCAGAATGTCCGAGAAGTCCTTTTTCATGGGTAATTTTTACTCCGCCGATTATTAAATCTCTTCCTTCTGTGAGTTTGTGAATATCGTATCCCAGACCTATTCTATACATTTTTACCTCATATTACATATTTTTCAATAGCTTTCACAAAACCGTCATTTTCGACAGTGTCAGTTATGTAATCGGCGCATTCTTTTAATTCAGATGTTCCGTTGCCCATTGCAACTTTAATCCCGCCTGCTTTTAAAAGTTCGATATCATTATTTTGATCACCGATTGTGAGAATTTCTTCTTTTTTCAATCCCCATTTTTTTGCTAAAAATTCAACTCCGAGAGATTTTTTTGCTTGTGCACTTCCTATTTCGCAAAAATAAGGAGTTGATTTAACGATGTATAATTGCGGGAATTTTTTTTGCAATTCTTCTACCCAGCCTGTAACTCTTTCTGCATCATTGTAGTCAATTGCAAGAATTTTGTTCACATTTTTTATTTCTAAACTGTCAAATGAGCATACTGTGTATGATACAAATTTGCCGTCAGTGTATTTTTTGACGCAATCATTATCTTTTTCTACATACAATTTATCATCAATGTATAAATTTATATGAATATTATTATCTCTTGCCCATTTAATAATTTGTTTTGCAATTTCAGAATCCAGGTTTTGTTGATATAAAGTATTGCCGTCGCAATCTTTAATTAGTCCGCCTTGATATGAAACTACAGGAGTTTTAAGTCCCAATTCATTCGTTATATGATGAGTAGCACAATGCATTCTGCCTGTTACAAGTACAACTTTAACATCTTTTTTGCAAAGATTTTTGATACAATTTTTTACACCGTCAGAAAATCCGGTATCCCATTTAACGATAGTGCCGTCTATGTCAGTTGCAACCATTTTAATTCTTTTTTCAGCAGACATAATTTATCCTTTAATTTGGGCTCTCATTAATGCACAAAGTGTTTTTGCGTCATTAATTTCACCATTATCAATCATTTTTAAAACGTCATCATATTTATATTCAAATGCTTGAATAATTTCGCCTTCATCAGGGTGGCAGTGAGTAAATTCTAAATCTTCAGCTTTGTATAAGTACAATTTTTCATCACTATATCCCGGTGATGTATAGACAAAACCTAAATCAGTCCATTTATTGGCACAATAGCCTGTTTCTTCTTCCAATTCTCTTTTAGCTGCTTCAAACGGATCTTCTCCGATTTCAAGTTTACCTGCAGGCAATTCATACAAAACTTCTTTCATTGGATATCTGAATTGTTTAACTAAAAGAATTTTATCTTCTTTTTTAGCTAAAATTACTACACCGCCTGAATGTTTAACAACTTCTCTAAAGCTTTCTTGTCCTGTTGAAAGTTCAATTTTGTCTTTATAAAGCTTAACTACTCTTCCGTTAAAAATTAATTCTGATTCAATAGTTTTTTCTGTAAATTCCATAATAAAATCTTACCATGAAAAAACTTACAAATTTATTTGCAACTTTTTAATTTTTCCCAGCCAATTTTTTCAGGACAATGTAAGTAGTCCATATTTTCATTGTAAATAATCCAAGCTGTACAACCTCTACCTTCTGATTTTTCTCCTATACAACCTTCTTCAAAGCTATTATTTCCAGAATTTTCTAAGTTGGTTCCTGTAGGTATTATTCTATTTTTTGTTATATGAAAACTAAATACATCACGTCCAAGAATATTAGGTTTTTTTTGTCCATTTATATCTACACGCATTTGTCCACAAATTTCTTTTACATTACCTGAATTTTTAGTACAAGTTTTATCTAGAACATATGTTAGAATGGCGCTTCCATCTGCTAAAATTGCTTTTGAATAATATTTATCTGATGAATGTTGAAAAATTGCTCCTGTTAAGGTTGTTGTATTACTCCAACATTTATATTTTTCACTGCCACAGTATTCAATAATATTTAAATATGGTTTAAGATAATTTAAAAAATTAGTATTTTCTTCTCCTAAAGATTCATTATAATTTAATAGCCCCCAAGTATCAGGTGTTCCAAATTCGTTTAATGCAAGATTATATGCTTGTGAGGTTATAGAATAAAATTTTTTTAATCTGCTTACAGTTTCTTTTTCTTTATAATTTAATATCAATGTTGGTAATGTTAATGCTGCAATAATGCCAATGATACCAAGAGTGATTAAAATTTCTGCAAGAGTGAATGCGTGATTTTTATTACTCATATATTAGCCTTTCTGCAATATTCTACATATAACTGCTTGTATAATTATAAAATTGCTCATATACGAGTAATATATTAATTAATTTAACGTGAATTGTCAAGTAACATATAATCATAAAATGAAAGCCAGAAATAAAATAAAATCTCTAATTGCATTAAGGTGTTTAACCATAACTAAACTTGCTATGTTAATGAAAGAAAAAACAGGTAAACCGTATACTTTTAAAAGTCTTACAGGTAAACTCCAAAGGGGGACTCTTTCATTAGATGAAGCTTATATAATTGCAGATTTATTAGGATATGAACTTGAATTTATAGATAAAATGAAATAATTACAAAGCCCTAATAATAGCTTTTATGTTTATATCAGTTACCTTTAGTAATGCAATAGTTCTTGCTGTATCGTTGAAATTGCCTAAAGATTTTAATGTTTCTGCAGTTTTTAAAATTAGAGTTTGATTATTTGATTTTAAAAGTTCTCTAATTGCGATTACATCTGTTGCAAAATCAAGTGCGGTAAAAACTAAAGGACTATTTTCATTTAATTCTGCATTTACATGTTTTTCTAAATCTTTTTTGTTCGCACTTTTTAAAAGTTTTTTAATATCATTAATTTCATTTCGTGTATTTTTGTCTTCATCAAATAAATATTCGTCGTTTTCTGTTAAAACTTCAAATTTTTCTTGAGCATTTAAAATTACGATTGCAGTTTTACTGTCATCGTAATTATTGATTAGTTTTTCAAAAACTTCAAACAATTCAAAGTCAAAAACACATGATAGCGGAAGGATTTCTCCAAGTCCGTTAATTATGTAATTGATTGCCAATAGAGTATTTTCATAATATTTATCAAGCAAATCAAATAAATTTTCAAGATAAGGTATTTCTCCTGCAATGTTTTCAGGCATTGTAGAATTTTTCATTGTTTCAAAAATTGCAGGAATAGCTTTTTTATCTCCATATGCTACTAAAAATTTTACAGCTGATAATTTTTCGAAATCATCACCGTTGTTCAATTTTGTAATTGCAATATTATATGTTTCATTATCTTGCCATTCTCCAAGTGAGGATGCGCAATTATGGGCAAGATAGTCATTTTCTGAATATGAATTAGCTTTCAAATATTCATAAGCTAGAGGATCTTGAATTTGTCCGAAATATTTTGCAGCATAAATTTTTTCTTCTATAATGCCATTTTCAAATTTTTCAAGCATTAAATCCGTTAAATCTTCATCAGCATGTTTTACGAGAGCTGAAATAATTACATCTTCATAATACGGAGAATAATATTTTAAAAATTCGATTAAATTTTTATAATTATTTTCATTAATTTCTTTTGCAATTCTTTGTGCAACATTGTCTTTTACAAAATCAAACAAAAAACTATCATTATCAACGAGCTCTTTAAAAAGTTCAGTATCACAATCATTGATAAGGTGTTTTGCAACGGCTTCATAGCCGAATTTACCCGTAAGTTTTTTTAATTGTTCAGACATATAAATAGATTTCCGTATAAAAAATGGATTTAAAAATTAATCTAAATAGAATACAGTAATAACTTTGTGACCTTCTTCAGCATATTGAACTGCATTATGCAAAGTTTTACTTGTATGTGATAAGAAACAAATTAATTGGTTACAATCGTCGATAATTTCTCTGTTACAAACACGAGAAGCATCTGCTAATGTCATCATTGCTCTGTCAGGATGTTCAATGATATTTGGCACTCCAATAAGTTGATTTTGAACATCAGAAGGTTGTTGACCGATTGTTTGAGGTAAAATAACTTTTAATTTATCAGGATTAGCTTTCATAGCACCTCTGATTGCAGCAGCGTTTGTACCTGAAGAACCGCCTGATGTAATAATTGTATTTCCTTGAGTTACAAGAGCTGTAGCAAGTGTCTCAATCATTTGTTGATGAGTAATCGGAAGATTACGACTTCCGATAATTGCAATTTTCTTTGCAGATTGTTGAATTGTAGCTAATTCCATTGCCAATTCATCTACCGTATCAGGTGAATCTGACGATACTGTGTCCATGTCATCAATAGGTACAACAATTGAATTTTGTTTTTCTTTATTTTCGTCTTCAGAACCCATAAAAATATTCATCATGTCAGTTTCCACCATTTTTCCTACTTTCTAATTGCAATCTATATATTTTTAGTTTATGCTGATTATATCACAAAAATTTGATTTTGGGAATAGGGATATGGAAAATATACTGGATAATCTTAACAAAGAACAGAGAGAAGCTGTTCAAACAATTCAAGGCCCATTGCTTGTTTTAGCAGGTGCAGGGAGCGGAAAAACAAAATTACTTACCTCAAGGATTGCTTATTTAATTCAAAACGGTGTAAAACCGAGAAATATTTTAGCGGTTACATTTACCAACAAGGCGGCTAAAGAGATGAAAGAACGTCTTGGAAATATTTTGGGTGAAAATGTTGTTAAATATATGTGGGTAGGTACTTTTCACGGTATTTGCGGAAGAATTTTACGAGAAAATATTGAAAATTACAGCTTTCAATCCGGTAAAAAATTAGATAAGAATTTTTCTATTTACGATGAAAATGACAGTAATGCTGTTATTAAACAGGCTATAAAAAAATTAAATTTAGATGATAAAGTATATCAGCCTAAACTTGTAAAATCCGTAATTTCTAATGCAAAGAATAAAATGCAGGACGCTTATACATTTGCGACTTTTGCAAGAGATTTCAAATCTCAAAAAATTGCGGCAATTTATGAAGAATATGAAAATGCTTTGAATAATAACAATGCAATCGATTTTGATGATATGCTTCTTTTGACCGTAAAATTGCTTGAACAATGCAAAGAAGTTCGTCAATTGTATTATGACCGCTTCCAACATATTCTTGTAGATGAGTTTCAGGATACAAACATGGCTCAATATAAGTTAATTAATATGTTATACACAAATCTTGAGTCTGAAATCCCTGATGAAAGATCATTATGTGTAGTAGGTGATGTTGACCAATCCATTTACAGCTGGCGTGGAGCTGATTATACAATTATTTTAAATTTCCAAAAAGATTTTAAAAAGACTAAATTAATAAAATTAGAGCAAAATTACCGTTCAACAGCAAATATTTTGAACGTTGCAAACGCAATTATTGAAAATAATACAGAGCGTGTGGACAAAGTTCTATATTCACAAAAAGGTGACGGTGAGTTAATTGATTATTACGAAGCTCAAGATGAAGCAGATGAAGCAAATTTTATCGCAAGCAGAATTAAACAAGATTCAGGCGGAGATTATAACCGTTACGCAATTCTTTATCGTACAAATTCTCAATCCCGTGCACTTGAAGAAGCATGCATGGCTGCAGGAATTCCATACAGAATTTACGGCGGTTTGAAATTCTATGACCGTAAAGAAATCAAAGATATAATTGCTTATCTTAAATTAATCTACAACCCTGATGATTCGCAAAGTTTCAGACGTATAGTAAACGTTCCGAAACGTGCCATAGGTGATACTACGGTAAAAGCTCTTTCTGATTTTGCCGACTCAAAAGATGTAAGTCTGTTTGAAGCAATTAAAGAAATTGAAGAATCAGAATTATCACCGAGAGTTCAATCAAAATTAAAGGATTTTGCAGAATTAATACTTAAATTTAAAAATGCAGCGAGCTCATATTCTTTGCAGGAGTTTGTAACTCTTGTTATAGAAAAATCTGGATATTTGGCAGAATTGCAATCACAAAATACTCCTGAAAGTGAAGCTGATATTGAAAACTTGCAAGAATTAGTAAATGTTGCAGGTGAATTTGTTCCTGAAGAATCTGATAATGCTTTGGGTGAATTTTTACAACAAGTAGCATTGGTGTCAGATCTTGACGGTATGGACGATATTTCAAACAACGTTACTTTAATGACTTTACACTCTGCTAAGGGTTTGGAATTTCCTATAGTATTTTTAGCAGGATGTGATGAAGGTGTATTCCCGCATCAAAGAACATTCAATATTCCGTCAGAAATGGAAGAAGAACGCCGTTTGATGTATGTAGGCGTTACTCGTGCAGAAGAAAAATTGTATCTGTCTTCTGCTAAACGTCGTCAAATGTGGGGTGAATACAAGTATTACAACCCTTCAAGATTTATTGATGAAATTCCTCGTCAACTTCTTAACTCTATCGGTTTTGAAGGGTCTACAAGCGGAACTTCAACATTCCAAAATGCTGTATCAAAAGCTCGTACAGGAAAATCTGATTTTTCATACTCTGCAGCACAATCTGACAGTTACGGATATGTAAAACCATCTTCAGGATTTGGCAAGGGTTTTGTCGCTCCGACAAGAGGGCTTGCAACAGGAAATTCTCAAAGCGACAGACAAAGACAAAATTCTTCATACTACAACCAACCGCAAAGGACTCCAAGTCGTACTATTTTGGTTAAATCAAAAGAAAATAAACAACGTGATGAAGAAAAAGTAAAAGAATTTTTCAAAGATAATGCTATAAAACGTATGCTCGAAGAAAAAAGGCAAAAAGAGCGTATGCAACAGGAAGCAGAGGCAGAACGTCAAAAGAAAATGGAGACGACAACTCCTATTGAATATGTGTTTAATGAGGGAGAAAGAGTTTTCCATGACAAGCTCGGTATCGGACATATAAAAGAAGTTACCCAAATCGGTGACAGTATGATGTATACAATAGACTTTGGCCGTCAAGGCGTAAAGGCTATGGACGCAGCTTATGCAAAATTGAAAAAGTTTTAATCCTCGATATTTTTAACAAAAATACTAAAGAATTCAGCTAAAGTTATACCCATAGCATTGCATATTGCATTTATAGTTGAAATTTTAATATCTTTAGTTCCTTTTTCAGCGTAACTTACACAACTTTTTGATAAATCAGCTGACCATGCAAGTTTTTCAGCTGTTAAATGTTTGCTTTTTCTCAGTTCGGATATTCTTTTTGCAATATGTTCATTAATACTCATATAATAATACCATTTTTATCATAAACTGATTTTTACTTTATTTTATCTAAAAAAAGTAGTTTGGACTGCCAAGAATAGGACTTCTTCTGAATTGACGTAATACTGTCGCTGAATAAGGTAATTCCTCGTACATTTTTAATTCTTCAGGGAATGGTGATACTTTCATTCCTGTATATGTTTCTATGATTTTTTTATCATATTCTTCAATCCCTGATGATTTTGTAATTTCTACATTTTTTATAGTTCCGTCTTTTGTTATAATACATTTCATTACAGGTTCTTGTGGAATGTATGAGTAGATTGTCGGAATTCTATCAAATAAATAATTGCTGACTTTTTGCATGTATTTTTGATATGCTTGTTTAACTTCCTCAGGAGGCTCGACAGGCATGATTGACATTCTTGCTGTTTGGTATCTTTGGACTTTGTGTTGAAATCCGCTTGTCATTACGATATTTGCAAGGTTTGATTCTTTTGGGAAAGGTTTGAACGGAGCTGATTTTTGAACAGCTTCAATTACAGCTTTATCAAAATTTGTTCCGCTTGCCTGTTTAACTTGAATATCGGTAACGCTTCCGTCAGGGTTTATTGTATAACTTACTGCAGATACTGCATCTTCAGGTCCTGTGTATTTTAGATTACTTTTTACTATATTTTGAACTTCTTTGCCGTATTCATCAACGAATTTGTTTACATCAAAGTCATCTGCAAATGCAAAATTGTTTATTGCGAATAATAATATTAATATATAAATTATTTTTTTAATCATTATTTTCTCCCAATTAACGAGCAAGCATATATAAAATTGAAGATCCAATTGACAGACCGTATAAAATACAATTAGAGAATATTTGGTTTTCCGGATCTTTTAAATCAACATAGAAACCTAATTCGTCTGCATCAATATTTGGCGGAAATGGTGGAAATGTCAATCTTTGTAAGCATTCTTCTACTTGTGTTTCATTTATTTGATTATTTGCATAGTCATATAGAGTGTAATTTTTTATTTTGCCGTCTTTCTTTATAATAAAAAATATTTTTGCTGTACGCATGTAATGCAGACCGATATTTGGGACATTGCCAAGTGTATATGAAGCTACAGTTTTTGCGTATTTGTTATAATATTGACGAAGATATTTGTTCAAATTATAAAATTCTGCTGTAAATGCAAATTTTTCAGTTGGTGCATTTTCATAAGCAGGATATGAATTATATCTTACGGCATTTATTGTGTCTTTATCAATTTGTTCTGAACCTGAAGATTCAATAATTGTAATGTCTTCTAATTTCCCGTTTTTGTTCATTAAAATAAGGCATTTGACAGGTTTTATTTTAAAACTGTTGATTTCAGGCAATGTCTTTGATAGTGTAGGCATCATTTTTTTATTAAAGTAATGATAAATGTTACGGTTAGAATTTTTATTTACATAATATATTGGCAGTTTATCTCCATATATTTTGCCTGGGTATTGGCTGATTTTTATGTTTTTTAATTCTGATAATAAAATTTCAGGGTATATCTGATTAAATTCATTATAAATTTTTACTTCATTAATATTTCCATTTTTATTAACATAAAATTCAATTAAATTATTTCCATCTACTATAATTTGTTTTTCGATTTCTTCTGATATTTGTTTTGAATATTGAGTAAAGTTTTCTATAATATCTTTATGAGTCGGATTTATTCTTATGATTGTTGAAAAATATCCATTTGTTAGTATTTTATTTGGAGGCATTCCAAAAGATTGTTGTAGAAGATAATTACATAATTTATCATCATAAGCTCTATCTCCTGAAGAATTTAACAGTCTTATGCTATTAATTTTTCCAAGTTTAGTAATTTTAAGTTCAAGTTGTACAGTGGATAAATTAATATAGTTCTCGTGTGGTATATTTTCGTAATTTTTTTCAAGTTGTTTATTAAGTTCAAGAAGGTATTTAGCCTCTTCTTTAGATTTCGGATAATTTCTGCTAACAATTTCATATTTTAGTTGTCTGTCTTTAATTTCCCATTTAACAATATATCTATAATTATTTCTTTCAAAATCCTCATATGATTTTTCAGTAGATTTTAGAGAAGTGTCAATAATTTCAGCTAATTCTTTATTATCATATTTTATAATTTTGTGTGTGTTAATACTAAAATCAGGTTTTAATTCAAAATAAATTTCTAAATTTCCTGATGGTAGCTCTTGTTGGTTTTTCAGGTTTTGTTTTACTAATTGAATATAATTTGAAAACATAGTTTTTTCATTTTTTAACATAATATTTGAATTATTATCATACGCAAATGTAATATTTCCTGTTAAAAATGCAAGAATACCAAAAATTATAAACCATTTTTTCATACATCAACCCTCTTTGATTTTTTATGAAATTTTTATTAAAAAAAGACCTTTGAATTTTGTTTTCTAATTCGATTTCAAGTTTGTTCTAAAACTTGATTGATAAATGAAGTTACATGCTTTTTTAGTTTAGACTTTTCAAGTTTATACTAAAATCTGATTGGTGGGTGAAGCGGCACGCTTTTCTTTAGTTTAGACAAAATAAGTTTGTACAAAACCTATGTGGCGGATGAAGCGGCACGCTTCATTTGAAACGTCGCATCATTTTCATAGCTTTATTCATTGCATGCTTGCCAAGTTTACCTTTGAAACCGCCAAGACCGCCCATGTTACCCATTTTACTCATGTCAGGCATGCCTCCGCCCATTTTGCCGAACATATTTTTCATATCTGACATGCCTTTCATCATCATTCTCATTTGTTCAAACTGTTTTACATATGCATTTATTTCTGCTAAATCCATACCGCAGCCTTTTGCAATACGTTTTTTACGACTTGTGTTAAGTAAGTCAGGGTTTGAACGTTCTTCAGGTGTCATGCTGGAAATGAACACTTCCATTTTTTTGAATTGTTTGTCACCCTCATGAGAAATCTTATCTCTGTCATCTTTGCCTATATTAAGACCAAGCATGCCAAGTAGGTTGCCCATAGAACCGAAAGCTTGCATTTGTTTTTGCATTTTTAAGAAATCGTTGTAAGAAAAGTTATTCTTACTCATTTTTTCTTCAAGTTCACGAGCTTGTTTTTCATCAAAAACTTCCTGTGCACGTTCTACAAGTGATACTATATCACCCATTCCTAAAATACGTGTAGCCATGCGTTCAGGGTAAAAATCTTCCAAGGCGTTAAGTTTTTCGCCTGTACCTGTCAATTTAATAGGTTTTCCTGTGCAGTATACAACGCTTAAAGCAGATCCGCCTCTGCTGTCACCATCAAGTTTTGTCAATACAAGACCTGTAAGACCTAATTGTGCGTCGAAGTTTTCAGCCACGTTTACAGCTTCTTGTCCTGTCATTGAATCAATTACAAGAAGTTTTTCTGTCGGGTGGAAAATTCTGTCTATTAAAAGAAGTTCAGCCATCATATCAGTATCGATTTGTAATCGGCCTGCAGTATCTAAAATAAGTGTATTAAATCCGTTTTGGTTAGCATAGTCAATTGCACCGCGTACAATTTGTTGAACGTCTTTGCAATCAGGGATTGTAAAGACTTCATTTTCAATTTCTTTGCCAAGAGTTTGTAATTGAGAAATAGCTGCTGGTCTATATACGTCACATGCTACAAGTAGGGGTTTTCTGCCTTCTTTTTTTAGTTTAACTGCAAGTTTAGCAGATGATGTTGTCTTACCTGACCCTTGAAGTCCAAGCATCATAATCATGTTTGGATTACCTGAAAAATCAAGCGGTTTAGCTTCTTTCCCAAGTAAATTTATAAGTTCATCGTGAACAATTTTGATTAATTGTTGAGAAGGATCAATGCCTTCTAAAACTTTTTCACCTTCAGCTTTATCTTTTATAGAAGATATGAAAGCTTTTACAACACGTAAATTTACATCAGCGTCCAAAAGTGCTCGTCTGATTTCTCTGAGAGCTTCCTGCATATTATCTTGGGTAAGCTCTTTGCCTCGAGTTTTGCTGATTATTTCCTGTAATTTTTCACTTAAACTATCAAACATATTTGAATTATATCATAAACTAATCTTCAATGTTATCGTAATTCATGTCAGTTTTTACATCATCTTTGTGTTTGTCTTTGTATTTTTCATGCATAATTAATAAAGGAACAGAAATAGGGAATGTTAATATTGTTGCAATTCCTAAAAGACCTTTTTTAAATCCCGGTTTGTTAGATGGATCTGGATTTTCAGGAGCATCTAAATCACAACCATAGTCTTCTCCAACGCCAAAGTTAATTTTATCTGAAATTGGTTGTGTAATATTATCTGCATTATTTTGTAAAAATGATTTTGTATTGTTTGTTAAAAATTTTCTTACATTAGTTGATGTGATTGATTGTATACGCATTATAATTCCTTTATAAATTGCTTTTGCATGCATTATAAGTCGAAAAAGATTTATTTATGCTACTTTCATAGTAAAAATTTTACATTATTTTACAAATTTTTTTATTTGTAAAACATCATACATTTTTATGATTTCATTTCAAATCTCGTTTGCTAATATATAACCATACTCCTTAGAGAACTAAGATACACATATCCCTAATCAACAGCTATGCACTTCAAATGTACATAGCTTTTTTTTATGTTTATTCAGGAATTTCCATGCACATACAGTGAATTCCTCCATATTGTTCGGCGAAAAGTTTTTTTTCTATGGCATTATTTTGACCTGATACGAAATATACTTTGTCAACGTATGGTTTTATTTTATCTAAAAATGCTTGTTCAAGACTAAATCCGGTTTTTTGTTTAATTTCATCTGTAAGTCCAAGACTTTCATCAAGATGTGATTTATTTGTTATATATACAACTTCATTTTTATCGTTAATTAATACATTTGCGTTCATATAATTTTGTAGTTGTTTTAGAAGATAAGAACTTTTATTTCCATCTTCATCCCCGAAAATTTCGAAAAGTCTTGATGGAACTTTAATAGGTTCGTAGCCTGCTTTTAGGAGTGAAGTTTCAACATCTTTCATATTTGCATAAGGATTTATGCTGAGAATTTTTTTAAATTGGTTAAAATATGTAGCAGTTTTAGCAAATGGAATTCTAAATTTTTCTCTTTCATCTTCAGTTACTTTAAATGCTGCATTTTTAATGCTTTCAAATCCTTTGGCAAGAGTTTCAAGCATGGTGTTATCATCAGCAATAAGTACTTTTTTATCTTTTAGAGGTCTTAAAAATAAATCAATATGAAAATCAGCTTGAGGAATTGGGTAGATATTTTTTATTTTGAATATTTGTTGTAACTCTTCAATACTGAATTTTTTTAATTCATTTTGACCGATAAGAAGTTCGTCTTCTCCTTGTTTATTTTTGGTAATAAAATAATTTCCGCCTTTGATATGAGTTTTGGATAATATATTTTTTAGTAATTTGCTATTTTTTTCTAATTCAAAATCATATATTTTTTTATCAATATATTCAGAGCCTTCAGGAGTTGGAATTTCTACAAATTCTTTTCCATTTTTTTTGACTACAGAGAGGTTATATAGTAAGTCTACATATTCTTGTTGATCATTGACATTCATTATTTCATGAATAAATTCTTGAAATTTATTGTTCTTTAATTTAAAGAAATTTTTTAACATTTCTGTTTTTGGGGAGCTTTCAAATGCTAATAAAGAATCCCCAATGATTCCCCAATAATCTTGTGCCCAACAGCCTTTGTTGTTTTGGGTATATTCAAATCTGTCTGTTTTCAAACGAGGTTTTGCAGGAGAATTTTCAAACAAATAAACTTTGAAATTTTCAATTTCTCCAATTTTTCTCATTTCTTCTGCTATGCCTTCAAAATTTGAATTCATTACAAATCCTTTTAATCTTCTGGCATCGTATCCTTGAAAGTTAATATTTTGTTGTGTATTGTTAATTTTCATACCTATAGCAAGTATTGTAAAAATTTTTTTTGCTAATTAAATAATAGTTTTTAATATATCTTGACAAAATATTTTGATATAATAAAATAAAGATACGTCCAAACAATCGAATGGAGGAGTGCCAGAGCGGTTGATTGGAGCAGTCTTGAAAACTGTCGTACGTTCACGCGTACCGTGGGTTCGAATCCCACCTCCTCCTAATTTTAAAAGCCACCTTCAAAGGTGGCTTTTTTAGTGAGTTTATTTATGTTTATCATTTCAAAAATTAATTAAATGCTAGAATAAGTTAATATAAATTATAAAAAATATAATTGACTAAATGTGGTATTTGTGTATATTATTTATCAATTAGGATAATTATTATATTTTGTGAGAAGTAATGAATAGAAGAATATTTTTATTATCTATATTTATAATTAGTTCATTTTTAATGTTGAAAACAAATTTGTCTGTAGCAAATACTTTTGATCGTGTACTCATGAATTCATATGCTAAAGATTTAAGTCAAAATGAATTATATAATCCTAATAGGCCAGAATGGATAGAATTTTGTCCGATAGAATATATTAATGCTAGTTATGATAATAGAAAATTTGTACCATATTATAGTCGAATGAAATCATGGGAAAATAATTATTGGGTTGATCGTAAACGTATATTTAATGAGGAAGTTGCTAAATGTGATGCTATATTACAATTAGAATTGAAAAATTCCTGTTATGCAAAAGTAAGAAGTATTCAATATGCTCAAAATGATAATTTTAAGCATACAAAAATATTAAAGATACAAGAACAAAATGTGCAAGACATGTATGGAATAAAGCAAGTACCTCAAAATATTAATGTTAATTACCGTTACTGGTAAATATTTATAGTATAATTATTATTTGTATAAATTTATAGGAAAATGTTTAAAAAATTCTTTTCAAAGGTGGCTTTTTAGTAGTTAAATTTATATTTTTTTATCATCTTATTTTTCCTGATTGATAACCTGTCCATAAATATATTGCAGGTAAGAATTTTTCGATTCCAAGTTTTTTTATAAAAGGTATTTCTGCCATAATTAATGCTCCTGAGATAACGTCTATGTTTGCTAAAGAATCTATAAATTTTACATGTCTTTCATTTTTTGTGCCTGTAGTTTTATTTATTTTATTTGATATTTTTGAAGCTAAATACATACCACTAAAAATTCCTGCAAGTAATGTAAATGCTTTTATTTTATTATTGTTAGTTTGTGGAGTTAAAGCACATAATTTTAATAATGGTTTAATTAAAAGTGTCGGGATAATAGCGTTGAAAAATTGAAATATTCCTTCATGTATTTTATGTTTTTTATTAGAGTTTTTATCAGCAACTATTCCTCCAGATATTCCTCCAATAATGCTGCCTGTACTGAGCATTATCATTTCTTTTTCGGCATATTTAAGTTTGTTAATTGGATTTTTTTGATATTTTGAAATGATTAATAAAGGTAATATAGTTCCGATTAAAGATCCGCTAGCTATACCAATTTGACCACCAAGAGTTAATGGTTCTCTTTTAGGTTTGCTGAAAAAATGATCATTTCTGTTATGTTTAAAACCGAAAGCAGAAAAGGTGTTGCTTATATTATTGTTAATTGGGGGTATCATGATTAATGTTTTAACATATCCTTAATATTTTCCATAATATTCATGCCATTTTATATTATATCGAAATATATTATTGTCAATATAGGTATAAATTGGGAAATTTTTTGATATAAATATTAAACTGTTATGTTATAATAATATTTGATTGAAAGGATTTTATTTATATGAAGACTATAAAATTAACGAAAATGCAAGGTTGTGGAAACGATTTTGTAATTATTGATTACCCCGAATTTGAAAAGACCGGAATGAAAATGGATGAACTTGCAAAAAAAGTTTGTGATAGAAATTTTGGAGTTGGTGCAGATGGGATGATTATTCCAAAACTTGATACCAAAGATACTGATTTAGGCTGGTATTTTTATAATTCAGACGGTTCTACCGCTCAAATGTGCGGTAATGGTATGAGATGTTTTGCTAAATATGCTTATGATAACAAACTTGTTGATAAAAAAGCATTTAGTGTAGAAACTCTTGCAGGTGTGATAAAACCTGAACTTTTAGAAAATGGTTTAATCAAAGTAAATATGGGCAAACCTATTTTAGAGGATAAAAAAATTCCTTTCTGGGGCGAAAGAAAGTTGACTGCTCTTGATAGAGAATTTGAAATTACGCCTGTTTCTATGGGAAATCCTCATTGTGTAATTATTACAGATGAAGATCCTATGGAATTGGCTGTTAAATACGGACCTGTGATTGAAAAACACGAATATTTCCCTGAAAAAACTAATACTGAATTTGTTAAAGTTAAATCTCGTATGGAAATCGATATGAGAGTGTATGAAAGAGGTTGTGGAATTACTTTAGCTTGCGGTACAGGAGCATGTGCTAGTGTTGTTTCATGTGTTTTAAATAACTTAACAGAACAAAAAGTTAAAGTTAATCTTTTAGGGGGGTCTGTATTCGTTGAATGGCAAGGTTCTAAGGATGATACTGAGAAAGATATTTTCTTAATCGGTTCTGCAAATTACAGCTTTTTTGCAGAGTATATATTGTAAAATCTTGTATTTCCATGATAATATTGATTTATAGCCAAAATATAAAAAGGAGAAAATAAAATGAAAAATTATGAATTATTGACTGTATTTAAGCCAAATTTAGATGCAGAAGAAGTAGATAAAGCAGTTGAAAGATTAGGCGCTTTAGTTTCTGAATTAGGCGGTAAAGTTGAATCTACAGATAAAACAGGTAGAAAAAAATTAGCTTACGATATCCAAAACTTTAGAGATGGATTTTTTGTAACTACAGTTTTAAGCTTACCTGCTGAAAAAGTTGCAGAATTCAGACGTCAATTAAGATTAAGCGACAATATTTTAAGAACAATGTTCTTAGAATCATCAAAAGCAGCAGTTTAGTTAAAAAGAAAGGATATATTTGTAAAATTCTTTGCAAATATATATGATGGGTGAAAGATGTCACTTGCAAAATCAGTAGTTACAGGAACAGTTTATAGAGCACCGGAAAAACGTTTTACTCAAAATAACGTTGCAGTGTCTGCTTTCGTTCTTAATATCGGCGAAAGAGAAGAAACTTTGATTAGAGTATTATCAAAAAGAAATGCTCTTGATGAAATTGTTTCCTCATTGACTAAAGGTGAAAGAGTTCTTGTAGAAGGCAGACTCCAAACAGCTGCTGTAAAAATGGATGATGGCTCAGAAAAAAGAATTTATGAGATCGATGCTAATACAATCGAAATTCTTGGTGAAGGAGCTTCAGTCCCTGCAAACCAAAAATTTGGAACAGAAGAAATCGTTAAATTTGAATCAGATGACATGTCAAATGAATTGATTAACGAAGACGAAATTCCATTCTAGGAGCGTAGCCGCTCCACCCGCCAATTAGATTTTGCATAAGTTTGCAAAATGTTGGCTAAAGAAAAAGGAACGTAGCCACTCCACCCGCCAATCGGATTTTGCATAAGTTTGCAAAATGTTGACTAAAGAAAAAGGAGTGTAATCTCTCCTCCAGTTAAATTTAACAGACTGGAAAAAATGTGAAAATAATAAGTAGTAGAAAATAAAATAGGCTAGAAAGGCTAAATTAAAAAAATGGCAAGACAAAACAGCGATGAAAAGAAAAAACGTAAAAATTGCAGTCTTTGTGCAGACAAAGTAGAAGCAATTGATTACAAAGATGCAGCTAAATTAAAAAGATACTTGACAGAAGCTGGAAAAATTATTCCTCGCAGAATTACAGGTAACTGTGCTAAGCACCAAAGAATGATTGTAAGAGCAATCAAACGTGCTAGAGAAGCTGCAATTATCGATTACGTTTTCGATTAATTTGAAAAAAGACCGATAAATTTTTTATCGGTCTTTTTTTTATTTTTTATTTTCAAAAATTATTTTGTAATACATATCTGCTTTTACATATTTATTTATTGGTTTCTTTTTCCACAATTTTATATTAATTTCTGCAGGTAGTCTTCTAACTGAAAACATTAAGTCATTTTGCATTGGAGAAATATTATTACAGCCATCTTTGTATTTACAGCTTCCTCCTTGATGTATGTAATCTCTAAATGTTGATATATCTTTTGTTGCGTTATTATACTCTGAATACATTTTTATATTCTTTGTATCAAATATATACATATAATCATATCCAAAATCTCTGGCATTTAACCCTGATAATTGGATTACATATCTTGATGATTGTCCGTTTATATTCGATCTAAATTTCAAGAATTTTTTTGTTAATTCGTACTTAGCAACAATTGATTTATTTTTTTCATCATTTTGCAATGAAATAGGTAAAAAGTCAGAATAATCAGATGTGCAAAATTCTTTGTTAGTACCAATATCCCAAGGTATATATGGCATGCTCAATCCGACCAAAGTATTTGGGTTATTCATTAGAACACTCACTTTTGATGGACCTTGAATATTTTCGTGGTGATCACCTTTATAGTTTAATTGATTACATTTAATTGAACCCCACCAAGGTTTGTTATCGACTATGCTGCCGAAGACAGCTGTGTTTGGTTCATAATTATCTTTGGTAAACAGTGAATGTTTAACATGTTGTTTTCTAATATCAAATATTTGCTGTTTAGATAAATAATCATATTCAGATGTAGGATTTACTTTTAGTGTTTGAAAAGTTGAATAATCATTAATTTTTAAAATATTATTATCGTTATGTCCGAAAATAAAAAATGGGAAAAAATAAAATATAATAACTAAGAATATAATAATTTTAGCAGACACTAATATACTTACCGGTAATTTTTCTAATAAAAGTGGTGCATTAAATTTACTCTCATGTTTATCAAGTCTTTCTTCTAAATCCCGCAAGGTTTTGTCATAGTAGGTACAATCTTTTAGATTTTGTTTTGCAATTTCATTATTAGGCTCAATTTCTAAAATTTTTTTATATGTGAAAATAGCATTATCATAATCGTCGATTAATTCATAATAAAATCCTTTTAAAGATAGAATTTCTGTATTTTCTGGATCAAAAGTGAGAAGCTCATCGATTTCGTTTATTAGTTTTTCTATTTCGTCTTTTTTTGATTTTAAATTTGAGGGTTCAATAGTCTCAATAAAACTTTCAATTTTTTCAAGTCTTGATTGGAATTCTTCTTTATTCATATTATTACCCTCTATATTTTCTTTCTCTTAATTTGTCTGCAATTAGCCAAATATCAATTATAAATGATGCAATTATCAGTACAAAAAATGGTAAACATACTATAAATAAGTTGCTTTTATATGCAGATTCAATTACATCTTTTGCAGTATATGCAATTGTAATGCCTATAATAAACAATACAATTGACAAATATTTAAAATTATTTTCTACTTGATTGGATAATATTTGTTTAAAACCTTTATTTAAATAAGTATCAATTTTTTCTTTAATATCATTCGTGTTACCTGGACCAGAAAAATTATATGTAAAATTATTTACACTTCTTGTGTAGTCAATAATTTTATAAATTGTCCGCATAGGAAAACTTGATGTATTTGAAAGAGAAAATGTTTTATTATTCAAGACTTTAAAATTTAATACAATTTCTTTTAATGCAGTTGTATACCCGTATTTTGTACTCACAAGATCTGTAATGATAGTCATTTGAAGTGAATTTATATCATTATAACCGCATACAAAATTGTATTGTGGTCTGTTGAAATTGAAATTTATTCTTCCTTGTAAAAAATCTATAGATTTAAGATTTAATTTAGAATTAAATTCCTTTAAAGCTTTTTGTCTTGTAATAATAGATAAAATAAATCCTAAATAGACAACTAATGGCAAAATTATAAATAAAACCCAAGCCATCCAAAAGCCGTCAGGTTCTATTGCGAAGACAGTATTAAACGCATTTTTTACCCAATTACAAAAACTCTCTATAGATGCAGCTTCGGAAATATTCATAAAATAAGCTAATAAAAGTGCAACAGTATAAATTATACTGAATATCCCCCACATTATGGGTATGCTTAGTGAAGTTTTTTGTGAAACGTTATTTATGTGCATATAACCAACCTTTTTTTATTATACAGATTTTTATGAAATTGTAAATATGGATTTATTTTTGTTGAATTAATTTCAATCTTTGTTTAGTTGATGGGTGAGTTGAAAAATATTGGAGATATTCAGGCATTTTGTCTTTTTTCTCTAAGAATTTGAAGAATTCAACAGCTCCTGTATTTCTTCCGTATAATTTGTAAACTATTTTGTTTGCGTATAAATCAGCTTCTTTTTCTTGTTTTCTTGAATAGTTTAAGCTATTCAAGTCAGAAATACTGTTTATAGTTATATCCAAGTTATTATTTCCTGCAGAAAATATTGATATTACAGCAGATATAATAATTTGTCTGCTTATAGTTTTTAAATGGTCTCTGTGTGCGTAATGCCCAAGTTCATGTGCAAGTATAAATGCCAGAACTTCTTCATCTTTAATTTCTTTTAGTAAACCTTTTGTGAAAAATATTGTACCGTTTGGTGTTACAAAGGCATTAATTTCTTTTTTATCTATTTTATAGATAGGAAACTTTGATTTACCTTGTAATTTTTTATCCAAAGGTACAATTTCATCTCTTATATTTTCAAGAACTTCAATATCTTTATCTCTATTTTCTACAATAGGGTTTATGCTATAAGAAAAAGCGTTTTCAATTTTCATTTGGGTTTCATCTGACATTCTGTCAATGAAAAAATTCCCGATTGCATCTGCGAAAATATATAGTGCAAAAAGTAGTGCTGCAATGCCTGAAATTAAAATTATAAATTCAATTCCGACATTAGATTTTCCGACATTTACATTGTCTTCTATTACGTTTAAATATCTTTCTTCCAGACTTTTATTCATAAGTTATTGCTGTTCCATATGCAATAATTGCACATTGAGGTACGCTTTCTTGTCCGTATGTATCATTTATCATAACAGATTCTATACGTGCATTTATGATGAAGTTTGCGCCTCTAGCTTTTTCTCTCATGCGTAAAACTGCTTCTCTTCTGCCTCTATCAAGAACAGATTCAAAAGTAGTCAATCTACCGCCGAAGAAGTTTTTCAAAGATGCAACGAAGTTTTTAAAATAATCACCGCTTATTACGCATTCACCTGTTACAAGTTCTATTTTTTTAATTTTTTTATTTGTATGCCAAGTTTTTGCACCAAAGTTTACAATAGGTTTTTTGATTAAAGCAATTTCTCTTTTTTTTATATTTTCAAAATGTTTTTTTTCAATAATACTTCCTGTAATAAAAGTTACACCAAGTACTATTAATAATAGTATTATATCGCTCATATGAATTATCCTTTTGGTTCAACTTTTACGGCAGTACCATATGCGTATACTTCAGCAGCACCTACTGTAACTGATGATGTTGCTAATCTTACATTAACAACTGCATTTGCCCCCATTTTAACTGCTTGTTCTTGCATTCTTGCAATAGCTTCTTTACGTGCTTCTGTTAAAAGTTCTGTATAACTTTTTAACTCTCCGCCTACCATGTTCTTTAGACCTGCACCAAAATCTTTAATAGCGTTTTTAGCTCTTACAGTGCTGCCTGTCACAAGACCATACTGTGCAACGATATTCATTCCAGGTACAGTTTCAATATTTGTTAAAATCATTTTCATAACCTCCGCTTTGATATTATCATCGAAAGGAGGTTTTGAAATCATCTACTTATATTATTAAAATATTTAGATACAGTTATTGTTTAAAATTTTGTAAAGCATAGTCAATGCATTGAACTATTAACTCATTTCTGCTTATATCAATTTTTTTAGATAATTTATCAATATTTTTTAGAGTTTCAATATCAAGTCTAATGCTAATAACTGTTTTTTCTTGTTTAAACGGTTTAAATTCTTTCATTTTTTTATTGTATTCAAATCAATAAGATTAATATATATTCAAAAATACAATACATATAGTATTTAAATAATGATTATAATATGGTAAGTTTTTTTATATAAAGGAGGGTAAAATGAATAAACAAATACAAGCATTCACTTTGGCTGAAATATTGATAACCATTGGTATTATAGGAGTTGTCTCAGCAATGACTCTGCCTTTACTTGTGCAAAATTACAAAAAACAGGAATATGTGAATCGTTTAAAACAAGGTTTATCAATCTTAAATAATACTTCTAGATTAATAATGACTGAAGATGAAGTTTCTAATTTCCAAGATACTAGTTTTTATATTGATGCATTTAATAGCATTCCTGTAAAAGGAGGAAGTCGTCTTGAGTTAGATCAAACTTCAGATAATTTTAATAAATTTATGCTTAATAGACTAAATAAATATATTAGATTTTCAACATATAGATGTAATGGGGACAAAGATTCATATTGTTTAAAGAAAAATTTAAATATTTTATCTCAAGATACTTATTATCCAAAGAATACTACACTTATTATGCTAAATAATGGTATGAGTTATTATTTAACATATATTTATATTGATTATTCCAATAATACATCAAGGCAACCGAATAGTGCATGTGGATATGCAATAGTGGATGTAAATGGAATAACATTGCCTAATCAACTTGGCAAGGATAAATATATTTTTTGGATGGGATGTGATGGCAGTTGGTATCCTCAATATGGTGCTACATATGCTCGTTGGATTGCAGGGGACAATAATTGGATAACATCAAATAATTATTGGAAAAATTTAGCATCTGTTTGCAGTGTAAAAGTTCAATCAAAAGGTGAGGGTTGTGCTGCAAAAATTATTGAAGAAGGTTGGAAAATTAATTATTAATGAATATAACTTTTAGAAATTTATCATTCTCAATTTGTTTTGGTATTTTGAATTTTAATAAATTCTTAAATAAATTCAGGGTAACAAAATATATTCCACTGTCATTCCGAACTTGTTTCGGAATCCTAATTTAAAATTAAAGCTACAGAACTAAATTCAGGGTTACATAGAATTATTAAGTCATTCTAAACTCTAACTTCTTTTGCCTGACTGTTCAGAATTTCAAAAAATCTTTAAACTGCTGAATTAATTTTTAGATGACAATTTTTGATGTAAATCAGTATTAAAGCATATTTATTTTATTACTTCAATAGTGTCGTAATCTACAAGATATGGCATATGTTCTTCTGTGATTAATTCACCAGGTAGTAAAACCGCAATTCCCGGAGGACATTCTGCTATTACCTCAGCTGCAATTCTGCCTACTGCGTGCTCTTTTGGAATAACTTCTTTGTGTGAATAGAATGCTTCACGAAGTGTCATTTTAATAATCGGAGTCAGCATAGGCATATGTTTTTTCTTTTCAAGATAGCATATATCTGTGTAATTTGTTTTATCAATTTGTTGTAAGCATTTTACAAGATATTGCATATCAGCTCTTGTATTACCGATGTTAGAAAGTATTAAAAGTCCTGCATCTGAAGCACTTTCAACTTCTATATTAAAATCAATTTCCAAAATAGATTCAAGACGTTTGCCTGATAATCTGTCATCTCTGATAAATACTTTTGTAATATCTGTTTTGTAACCAAAATCAGGTCTTAAGTGGTGAATATGTTCTAATTTATCAATTTCACGTCTTAAATATTTTGCGTTTTGTACTGCACGTTCAAGTTGTTTTCTTCCTCTAGGGCTGTCAAGATTTGCACGAGCTGCATCAAGACTTGCTAAAAGCATTAATGAAGGACTTGTTGTATGTAAAAGTTTTAGAGCTTTTTCTACTGCATCGCAATCTAATTTTGAATTTTCTGCAATATGCAACATAGAACTTTGGCTCATACTTCCGCCTGTTTTGTGTAAAGAATGAACTACAGCATCTGCGCCAAGTTTCAAAGCAGTTGTTGGAAGATGATTGTTAAAATTCCAAAGGCAGGCATGAGCTTCATCAACAATTAAAGGTACATTGTATTTTTTGCACACTTCAGCAATTGATTTTACGTCAGATACAACCCCTTCATATGTTGGGTTTGTAATCCATACCATTCCTGCATCACTATTTTTTGATAGCATTTCTTCAACACTTTCAGGAGTAACGTTACCCCAGATTCCCCATTCGTCGAACTTTTTAGGGATTAGCCATAATGGCTCTGCTCCTGAAATAATCATACCTGTTAAAATTGATCTATGACAATTTCTGTTTGTAACAATTTTTTGACCTTTTTTAGTCAATCCCATTGCTAATGCTAAATTTCCTGCGGTTGAACCGTTTATTAAAAAGAAAGTCTTTTTAGCTCCAAAAGCTTTTGCAGCTAATTCTTGAGCTTCTTTAATAGGACCTGTTGCAGGGTGTAATGTGCCTAATCCGTCAAATTCATCTGTAGTGTCTATAGATAGAGCTTTTGCACCGATAAGTTTTTTAAATTCAGGCAACGAACCATTACCTTTTGTGTGACCAGGAATGTGAAATTGATATGTCGGATTTTCATAAGCATTCTTTAATGCTTCTACAATTGGGGCTTTTACTTTTACTTTTGAATTTTTTTCTTGTTGTTTTAGCATTTTTAGGGTTTCCAATTTTTTGCGTGGGTAATTTTTCTTTTTTGTTACATTTGTCATAATTATTAATATACACTAAAAAAATTTTTTTTTGCATATATTTTGTGTTACATTAATATTTGTGAACTATTTTTTTAAAAGGATAGCTTTAATACTTGTTTTAATTATGCTTGCCCCACCTGTGTTTGCCTTCGGGAAGACAAAACACAAGGAAGTTAGTCCTGTGGAAAATCAAGAAGTAATTCATCTTGATGTTACGAAAAATGATAGTAATTTATCAGAAGAAAATCAAATTCCTGAAAATTCAAAACAAAAAAATGATGACTGGGTGCAAAAAGATATAATTCGAGATAACGTAGATACAGAGTTCTCTATCTTTGATAACTTAATTGATACAGATAAAGATTCTGATCACCCTTTTAAAATTGAAGAAGAATCTCTTTTGGGAAAAATTTATAAAAAGAAATTAGACAGAACTTCTATTCCTTCATTTTTATTAAAAGATGAACTAACTTTTAAATATAAAAAAGGTCCTATTGATAAAGTTCAGTTTTATGGTGCTTATCAAGGGAATATGGGATTTGATTTTTCAGGGGCTGATTATGATACTGATTACGGTTTTGGATTTATGGAAGCCGGTGTTGTTGGTGATTTCAAAGATAAAAATACAGATTTTAAATTACAATTTAATTTTAAAAATGGCGAAAACAGAACATATTTGCAAGGTCTTGTGACAGATGCATATATTATGAATACAAGAATACCTCACCACAAAATTATCGTTGGTAATTCTCGAAATCAAGTAGGTTTTGAAGGTGGTATGGGATCTTATGTGTTGCCTTTTGCTATGCGTTCACAGATTTCAAGAACTTTCGGTAATACAAGAGCTTTAGGCGTCAGGGTTGTAGGTGACTATGATTTAGTTGACTATAGTGTTGCGTTGAATAGTTCTGACAGATTTTTTAAAGAATTTTTCCCGGGAGCTGAATTTACAGGCTGGGTGAACTTAAAACCTTTGGGTAAGACTGATGGAAAATACGGAACACTTGTATTAGGCGGAGGTCTTAATGCAGGGCATAACGATACTGATTATACAGTAGGCGGTGCTTATGCGAGTTATAGATATAAAAAGTTTATGGCAAACTTTGAATATGCAATAGCAGACGGATACAACGGAACATACAGAAGTACCGATAAAGCCGAAGGTTTTTATACAACTATTGGGTATAGGATTACACAAAAATTGCATATCCTGGCTCGTTATGACCAATTTGATCCAAACCGAGATATTGCAAATAACAAAAGTCGAGAATATTCTGTTGGTTTGAATTATTTTATCAAAGGTCAGGCATTGCGTTTAATTTTGAATTATGTATTCTGTGATAATGAAAATACCGAAGACAGTCATAGAATTATCCTCGGTACTCAAATTGTTTTATAAGTATATAAATTTATTAATCCAATTTAACTAAATCCTCTAATTTAAGGTTTAATCCTGAAAGTAAAGCTAAAATTGTAGGCAATGTAGGTGACAATTCAGCACGTTCAATTTTACCTATATGTGTTGGATTTAGGTTGATTTTTTCACCTAAACTTTCTAAAGAATAACCTTGTCTTATGCGTTCAGCTCGTAAATTTTTTCCAAATTCAATTGCTTTTTTATATTTCATTTTTTCATCTTAGCATATTGACATATTCTTGTTTAATCATTAATATGATTATTATAATCATACTAATGATTAAAAATGATATAAGTATGATAAAAATAAAAGGAGTTATTAATGAATGAAATAACTGTAGAACAATTATATGATTTCATGAAAGAAAAATATAAAAATTTATTTGACGAAAACTATATCAAAGATAAACAGTTCAAAAGTATTCTCGATGAGATTTTTCAAGAAGCAATTTTGTCTTATGTGAGAGTTTTGGTGCTTTTTCAAATTACTGATGATGTGATTACAAATTTCAGAAGTAATACTAAAAATAGTGCAGAATTAAAACAAATTGATTTATTTCTGCACTATTTTTCTAAAATTCTTGATAAACATAATCTTATAATCAAAGATTTACATAAAATGAATATGAAAATAAAATATTAATCTTTTTTGTGTTTTACATCTTCTTTGATTACGATGAGGTTGTTTATAATTTTCATCGCGCAAGTTGGAAGTACAACGTCATTTAAGCCGTTTGCAATGCTGATAATTTTTCCTGCGCCCAACACTACTTCATCTCCTTTGTAGAAGAATTTGTAGTCATCTTGTCTGTCTGAACGAATTGTGATTTGATCCATTGTTTTTACCTCTTTTTTTACTATTTCTATTAAATCCTTTTATATTCTTTAAGTTTCTCTAAAACCTGATTAGTGGGTGTTTGCTACACGTTCCCCTTTGTTGTTATAAAAAATTCCTTCTTCCATAACTTCTTCGTAAATTTCTTCATCTTTTTTGAAACTTTCTTCTGTATATGGATATAAGTCAATGCATACGTCTAATTCAGTTTCAATTTTTCCGATAATAGGCCAAATTTGTTCTCTTTTTGATTTATCTTCAATATCAAAAAGAGCTGCAAGTTCAATATCTTCGCCTTCATGCAATTCGCCGTCAGTGTGAATTCCGAATAAATACAAGCCTTTAAAATCTTTAAAGACACGATTGAAAGCAAATGCAATTTTTGAGATTACTTCATCAACAGATTTTGCCATTTTTTTATCCTTTTAGATTTTTATATAACGTCCTTTTTGTCTATTTCTTGATTTTTTCTGCAACATCATCTTTGCTAATTGTTATTTGTTCAGATGTTGCAAGATTTTTGACGGAAACTTGGTTAGATTTAATTTCATCTTCACCTAAGATAAGTGCAAATCTTGCTACTTTAGAAGCTTTTTCAAGTTGTTTTGTGAATTTTTTATTAGCGAGATCAAATTCAACATTCAACCCTTTAGCTCTTAATTCTTGTGCAAATGCAAAAGCATCGGCAGAAGAATTTGATACGATGTACCCGTCAAGTTTTTCAGGTTCAACTTCAGGTAATAAAGAATTTAATCTTTCCATTCCCATAGCCCAACCGACAGCAGGAGTATCTTCTCCGCCAAGATTTCTGACTAAACTGTCATATCTTCCACCGCCGCAGACTGCGTTTTGTGAACCTAAGTTATTTGATTTTATTTCAAAAACTGTTCTGTTGTAGTAATCTAATCCTCTTACAAGGAGTTTGTTTTCGACATATTTAATATTTAATTTATCTAAGTATGATTTTAATTCACTGTAATGTTGTGCACATTCTTCACAAATAAAATCAGATTGAATAACTTTTTGAATTTCAGGTTTTGCAAAAATTTCTTTGCAAGAGTCTACTTTGCAATCTAGAAGTCTTAGGGGATTTTTTTCATAGCGATTTTGGCAGTCTTCACAAAGATTGTCAAATTCAGGTTTTAAGACTTCTTTAATTTTATTTTTGTATTCTTCACGGCATTTAGGACAGCCCAAAGAATTTATTTCTACTTCTAAATCATTAAGACCTAATGAATTAAGATAATCGACAGCAAGCATAATTGCTTCAGCATCAGCTGTAGGTTCTTTAATTCCGAACATTTCCACACCGACTTGGTGGAATTGTCTTTGTCTTCCTGCTTGAGGACGTTCATATCTGAACATTGGACCTTTGTACCAAAGTTTTACAGGTGCTGAAAGTCTTGCCATTCCATTTTCTATGAATGAACGGACAACACCTGCTGTATTTTCAGGTCTTAATGTAATAGATCTGTCACTTTTTTCAAAAGTGTACATTTCTTTGTTCACAATATCTGTTGTATCACCAACTCCACGAGCAAAAAGTTCTGTTGCTTCAAAGATTGGTGTTCTGATTTCTTTATATCCGTAGCGGGTAAAAATTTCTAATGCATTTTTCTCAAGTTTATGCCATTGACCAACTTCTTGAGGTAAAATGTCTTTTGTTCCTTTTTGTACTTTAATTATTTTAGCCATAAAATTATTATATAAATTTGAGTTGAAATTGTCAAATAAAATTTAATGGATATAGGCTGATTTGCTTTGTAATTGTTAGCAATAAGAATAAATTTTCTTGTCATTCTGAACTTGTTTAAGAATCTCAATTTAATCATTTAGATCCTGAACTAAATTCAGGATGACTAAATTGTTTTAATATAACAAATATCAATAAAAGCGGTTTTATGCACAGTCGTAAGCTATGTAGGGTGAAGCGGCTACGCTTCCCATTTTTTTGGGTCAAAGCGTAAATCTTTTACATTCAGTTTTAGTGATTTCAAATATGGTTCAAATTTTACTAAAAGTTGAGTTTTTCTCAAGGTTAATTCTTGTGCTACAATTGCATTTTCGCAGGCTATTACCATAACACCGCCTCCCATCATTGAGTATGGTTTTGATTTGCTTGCGAATTTTGTACCTGCAACTTTATCCCAGAACTTGTATAAATTGTTTCTGGTGATAGCTTTTTTTACTTCTTTTTTGCCAAGTAATTCTTCAACGAGAGATTCGGTTGTTACAAAATCTGTATAGAGAACCTTTTTCATTTTGAAACCAAACTTTTTTGTGCTAACATAATAAAATGGATTATTCTAAATTAAATGATATCATAAAATCGTCCAAAAATATATTGATAATTTCACACGTTAACCCTGACGGAGATACATTAGGCTCTATGTGCGGTTTGTATTGTGCAATTCTTGAGAATTTCAAGAAAAAGTGCGATATGGTAGCTATCTCAAAAATTCCTGATGTGTATTCGTATTTGCCTCATTTATCAGATGTGAAAAATGTTGATGATTTAGACAAATCAAGAGAATATGATCTTGTAATTAATGTAGATGTCGCAGCTTTGGATAGAGCTTGTGATGCGAAAATTCTTTTTGAAAAAGCTAAATTTACCGTAAATATTGATCATCACAAAACAAATAATGCGTATGGAAATTTGAATTTTATAAATCCTGATGCAAGTTCGACAGGTGAAGTTTTGTTTGGCTGTTTTGAAAATATGAATTGGAAAGTCAATTTAGACTGCGCAATTTGTCTTTATACAGCAATATTAACTGATACAGGCTCATTCAGGTTTGATAATACAAAACCTTCTACTTTTGAGGTTGCATCAAAGTTAGTTGAAATAGGTGTTCAGCCTTCTGATATTTATAAAAAAGTTTATGAGTCAGATTCAAAAACTCTTGTAATGTTTCAGGCACATTGTATTAGCAAAGCAAAATTTTTAGAAGACGATAGGATAGCTTATACTCTTGTGTATAAAAAAGATATGGAAAAATTCTCTGCAGGTGATGACTGTATGGAGGGTTTGACAGAAAAACTAAGAGCTATTGTGACAACAAGGATTGCTTTTGTTGCAAAAGAAATGAAATCAGGCGGTACAAAGATTTCTATGCGCAGCAAATTTGCTGATGTTGCTGAAATTTGCAGTGTATTTGGTGGTGGTGGGCATAGACTTGCTGCAGGATGCACAATTAAAGCTCCTGTTGAAGATGCTGCCAAAAAAGTGTTGGAAGAAATCAAGAAAAGGGAAATTTAAGACAAAATTGGGTAATGCCATATAAAAAGAGGATTAGAGTGGATTTTAAAGCTTTTGTAAGAGGTGTAAAAAGATTAGTTATATCTGTTATAAAAAATGATTTCTATGGTATGGCCGCAGAAATGGGCTTTATGATGGTTATCGGGATTTTCCCTTTTATGCTTTTTTTAACAGCTGTTTTTGGCTGGATGGGCAACAAGGCTTTGATGACTCCTATTTTAAGATTTCTTGCAACGTTTATGCCTGAGCAGGCTATGGATTTGATTATGACAGTGCTGTCAGAAGCTATGATTTTTTCTCATGGTCGTTTGATGGCTATTATAGGTTTTTGCGTAACTCTGTTTTTATCAACTAACGGTATTGCAGTTGTACTTAAAGGATTAAATAGAGCTTATAAAGTTACTGAAACTCGTAACCTGATTTATACAAGAGCATTGTCGTTGTTAATGGTATTTGTTGATACTATGGTAATGTTTTTGAGCATAAACTTAATTGTATTTGGTAAAGCAATTATTAATCTTATGGTAAGTCATTTCCATATGTCGAATGGAGTTGCGATTACTTTATTGACTTTGCGTTGGCCTGTTGCATTTGCAGCTTTGTATTTGATGGCATTTTTGAGTTATTATATTCTGCCTGATTTAAAAGGTAATGAAAGATTCAAAAGAAAAAGTGCAATTCCTGGAACTTGGTTTTTTGTAACTTTCTGGTTAATAGGTTCTTGGGGATTTTCAATTTATGTTAATAACCTAAAAACTTACAATATGGTATATGGAACTATCGGTGCATTTGCTGTTTTAATGGTTTGGTTGTATTACACATCTGTTTTAATTTTGATTGGGGGAGAGATAAATTCACAGGTATACAACCAGCTTGAACGTAAGGCTCAAGAAATTCGAGATGATTTTGCAAGGCTGTCAGTAATTGAAAAGATTGTTCAAAAAGTTAAAAAAACTGATGAGAAAAAAGAGATTAGTGAATAAAAAAATAAGAGGTGAATTAATTTCTCCTCTTATTTTTTGTGTGTAGTATAAATTATTTTTATTTAATAAATAACGGTTTTACAAGTACATAAATGTCATTGAATAGAACGAATACAAGAAGAAGTATTAATAATGAGAAAAATACCGTCATTATTTTATTTGAAATTTCTTCATCAACAGGTTTGCCTTGAATTTTTTCTATCAACAAGAATAGCAAATGTCCTCCGTCTAATGCAGGGATTGGTAAGATATTCAAAATAGCTAAATTCATTGAGATTACGGCTGTCAGTAGTATTCCGTAGAATATGCCCTCGCTGCTTATTATATCTCCGCCCATTTTTGTGATTAAAACAACACCATGCATATTTTTTAGCGGTATTTTACCTGTAAATAGTTGTTTTAAGACGATTAACATTGATTTTGTTTCGTTATACAAATAATTGTAACTTGCAGAGAAAGCTGATTTTACACCTGTGATAGGTATAAGTTTTTCTTTTCTGTCAATAGTTATTCCGATAAGCCCTTCTTTGTCTGAATAAACAGTTTTGAGTGCAACAATTTCCCCGTTTCTTAAAACTTTTATATCAAGAGGTTTTTGGTTATCTGAAAGTGCGAATGCTAAATCTTTCAAAGTAAATGTCCCGTCTGCCTCTATAAATTTTTTATCTTGAATTTTATCTCTAAGTTTTATTTGATTTTCAGAAAGTTTTACCTCGTCAGGTTTGTATAATTCGATTGCATTTAAAACATTTTGAGAAAGTTTTATTTTTTCTTCTTTTTGGATTTGTGCAGGAATTTTTACGATTAATCCTTGTGGAATAATTTCATCTTCTTGAAATGCAGGATTAAGTTTTTTTAGTTGTTCGTAATTTTGTTCAGGTAATAATTTACTTGTTTTGCCATCAAATGATGCACTATATAGAGCATAAAGATTTAAACCGTATTTTGAATTAATTTCACTTCCGTTAATTTCAATGATTTTATCACCTTTTTTTAACCCTGAAGTCCATACGCTTGCTTCTTTTGGAGCTACAATGTCATTAACATAAATGTCAAATTTGCCTGACGGCATATTATGCCATAATGCAGCAGTCAATAGAACAAGTACATAGGCACAAATTACGTTTGCAATTACACCTGCTGAAAAAATTATTGCTCTTTGCCAGATTGGTTTGTTCATTAATCTGTCAGGAGAATTTTTCGGGAGGTCAGAATCTTTGTCATCGTCAGGGAATGACACATAACCCCCGAAAAGAAAAGCGTGTACGACAAGTGTTATATTTCCGACTTTCTTTTCCCATAAAGTAGGTCCGATTGGCAGACCGATACCGAATTTGTCAACTTTAACTTTGAATAATAAAGCTGCACCAAGGTGTCCTAATTCGTGGACTAAAATCAAAAGTCCTATTAGTAAAATCATTATGATGACTGACATAAATTTCTCTCCTTATTACAAGCAAACATAATATCATAAAAATAAAAAAGCTCCTATTGTCTAAGGAGCTTTTGTTTTTTATATATTGTTTATAACAACTCTTTCAAGTAGTTTGGTAATGCAAATCTCGCATTATGGTAATCTTTGTTATAAATTTTACAAGTTTTTAGGATTTCTTCGTATCTGTCATCTGCAAAGTATGATAGCGGTTCTACATCAACTGAGCAGAATGCCCAAGCCCAATATCCGCCTGGGTATGTCGGAATATTTGATGTGTATGTTGAGCAAATTGGGAATACTTTTTTCAACAAATTATACATTTTTTTGATTTCTTCTTTGTTTACAAATGGGCTTTCTGATTGAGCTGCGATAATTCCGCCTTTTTTTAGAGAACTTTTTACGTTTGTATAGAATTCTTCAGTAAATAATCCTTCTCCAGGTCCCATAGGGTCTGTTGAATCGATTAGGACAATATCATATTCATCTTTTTTATCTTTAATAAATTCGATTGCATCTTCAACTTTTATTTCTACACGAGGATCAGACAAGCCGCAAGAAATTGTAGGTAAAAATTCTTTGCAGGCATCAATTACCATTCCGTCAATTTCGCATAAAACAACTTTTTTTACTGATTTATGTTTTAGAACTTCTCTTACGGTACCGCCGTCACCGCCGCCGATTACTAAAACACTTTCAGGGTTTTTGTGGTGCATCATAGGAATATGTGAAATCATTTCGTGATAATGATATTCATCACCTTCAGTTGTCATCATTAAGTCATCTAAAGTTAGCACTCTGCCTAATTCTGATTCTGTTTCAAAAACTTCTACTTTTTGAAAATCTGATTGTTTTGAAAATAAAACTTTTCCTGCTTTAATTGCAATTCCAAATCCTGCAGGTGTAATTTCATGATAATATCCGTTTTCGATTCCGTTTTTCATTGTCTCTCCTTTTTTTAATTTTTAAGAAATTATATCACAAATAGAGCAATTTTTATTTATAAAAATTTTTATATTAAATGTAAGGGAAAATAATAAATTGAAAATAGGTTCGGTTATTTTTAATGCTGTTAAAAAATCTTACCCGTTAGGAGCAGACGGAGTGAGTAAGCTGCCTAAAAATTTAAAGTTTGATTTAAAAAATCCTTACATTTTGGAGGCTTTACCGGAAGGTGATATTGCAAAATTTTCCAAATATGACGGGGGTGATTTAAAAGAAGTTTGTAATATTTTGGATAAAGCTAAAAAAGGTTTTGATAATGGTGAATTAAAAGCTCTTTATAAAAAAGCTTTTCCTAATGGGAAAGTACCAACTGACTGTAATTTGGATGCTTATGTATACGTTGCAATGTTGCCCGAAAATATTGGCTCGAAATTTGATGCCCATGGAATTGCAAAAATTTCTGTCCCAGATCATCTTGCCCAGCTTAATAAACTTTTGACAGATGGTATTAATCCAGCAAGACCTTTTCATACAGCACCATTAGTTGCATCAGCTCCAAGAGGAGTTGGAGCTGGAATTGGCACATCAGGCAGTGCGTATCGTGACGGCTCTTTTATTTTAGTTGGCGATAAGGGAAAACTAATTGAAGATTCAGGTATCAAACATGTTATTGTAAATGATGCATACTACAATATTATCAGTGATTTACAAAGAAAATTCCCTGATGTAAATTTTGTAAGAGCAGATAATGCTGTCGAGTATTTTTCTAAACTTTGATTATTCCCCAAGAATATGAATATGTAAGTGGAAAACTTCCTGTCCTGCTTCTTTGCCGGTATTAATCAAAGTTTTATATGATTTAAGCCCGATTTTTTTAGTTGTTTCTTTAACAGCCATTAGTAATTCACTCATTAAGTTTTTATCTTCAAGCTCATTTAAAGATGCAACGTGAACTCTTGGAACGACAAGTAAATGGATTGGAGCTTTAGGATTAATATCTTTGAACACAACTACATGTTCATTTTCGTATACAAATTCTGTGTTAAAATCTCCATTAATAATTTTACAAAATATACAATCTTCCATTTTCTCTCCTTAATAAGTATTACTAACCTGACTGACGAATTTTTTTATATTATAACTTAAAAAAATGTAAACTAACTTGCCATTTGAATTTATGTAAAGTAAAATAGTAATACTTGGAGCCCTTGGGGAGGAAATTTAACATTTATGCCGGAATTAGCGAGAAGACAGTACGATAGGCAGCAATATAGGATTAACCATTATAATACTAATTATTATAGTAATTCTGGTTACGCAAAAGTTGTCAAAGATCCTGTACCAGTTAGACGTACAGTGAATACTAAAAAAGTTGAAAGAAACTATTTAATTCACAGAATTGTGTCTGTAGCAGTAGTGTCTTTGCTTGGTTTTACTATTTTACCTATTGGATTTAACAAGGTTACAAAAATGATGTTTAATCCGACTCCATACAAAGAGGTTAAAGCGGATTATCAAAGACTTTTGTTCCCAACTTCTGATTATTTATCAAATCATTGGTTCTTGGGACAACGTTCATTAGAAGGTGCTGAGGTGAAAAAACCTCAAATGACTCCTTTGACTGAGGGAAATGAATTAACAGGATTAGAAAGTCAGTTAAATAATCTTGCATCAATGTATCCTTCTATTCACCCTTCAATTTATGTATGGGATTATGAAACAGGAAATTACGTTGATATAAATGCAAATGAAATTTTCCCGACTGCTAGTATCATAAAATTGCCTGTATTAGTTCAATTATTCCGTTCAATTGAAAAAAATCAATTGACAATATATGATGAAATGCCTTTGACAGAATATTACAGAACAGAAGGTTCTGGCAGTTTGCAATTTAAGGCAGCAAATTCAAAATATTCAATAGATACACTTGCAAGAATGATGATTACAGAGTCTGATAATTCTGCAACAAATATGATTATGGCACGTCTTGGATCTATGACTGATATAAATTCAGGCATAAGACAATGGGGATTAAAACACACATACGTTCAAACTTGGTTGCCTGACTTGGGAGGTACTAACCATTCTACTGCACGTGATATGGCAGAAATTCTTTATAATATTGACAATCCTCAATTCTTGAGCACTAGTTCTCGTGAAAAAATATTTGATTACATGGGACATGTTCACAATAACAGATTAATTGCAGCAGGTTTGCCTGCGGGCGCTACTTTTCTTCACAAAACAGGTGATATCGGTAAAATGTTAGGTGATGCAGGTATTGTGTTTGCACCGAACGGTAAAAAATATATTGTTGTAATATTTGCTCATCGTCCGCATAACTCACCTTTAGGTAAGGAATTTATTGTTAAGGCTTCTGAAGTTATTTACAATAACATGGTTAATTAAACTATTTATTTTGTGCTAATATTTGGTTATGACTAAGATATTAGACTGTACCCTGCGTGATGGCGGGCATGTAAATAAATGGAATTTTTCAGATGAATGTATTATCAGAACTTTAAAAGTTGCTGAAAAAACAGGGATTGAATATTTTGAAGCAGGTTATACTATGCCTGATTGTATTGAAAATTCAAGTATTAAACTTGTGATTATGGTAGATGCAAAAAATATTTGTCCTGTGAGCAAAAAAGCTGATTGTGTAAGATTGGCGTGTTATCCGCATCAAATACATCAATCAATAAAAGCAATTGAAGATTATAAAAATCAAGGTTTTGAGGTATTTTTACACCTTATGACTGCTGATAAATTTGAAGATTATGAGCTTTTAGCAAATTGGAAAAATAAAGATATTTTGAATTCTATTTATTTTGCGGACAGTTTTGGATCGTTTATGCCTAGTGATGTTGAGAGGATTTATAAAAAACTTCAAGATTGCGGTTTTGAAAAAATCAGTTTTCACGCTCATAACAATTTACAGCTTGCTTTTGCAAATACAATTAAAGCAATTGAACTCGGTGTTTATAGTATAGATGCAACAGTTTTTGGAATGGGTAGAGGCGGAGGAAATCTTCCTATCGAACTATTGTTGAAATACTTAGGCAAAGATTATTTTGAATATGTGAAACTTATAAGGGATTATTACCTTGATTTATATAACGATCACAAATGGGGTTATAGTTATGAGGCATTAATCGGTGGATTAGAAAATATCCATCCGTCAAAGGTAAGTCAAGCAATTGTATGATGGCATTTTATCTTTAAGCATTTATAATTTTCTAAAAAGAGGAATTTAGAATGCTTTTAACAGATCATGTCCAAGCGATTATTAAATCAGCAAAATCAATAGTTGTAGCCAGAAATTATCCGGAACTCGCACCTGAGCATTTAATGCTTGCTTTGATGCTGGATCAAAACGATTTGCCAAAGATACTTTTGGAACGTGTAGGTGTTGATAATCCTGAAATTATTGATAGACTTAACAATTACGTTTCAAAACGTGCGTATTTTGCAAGAGGGAAATTTTCTGATATTCGCTTTTCTGTTGAAACTATTCAGTTAATGAAAGTTGCTCAAGAGGAAGCTGAAAAACGTGGAGATGAACAGGTGAGCATTGAACATCTGTTTTTAGCATTATTTAGACTTAATAATAGAACTTTGGATCATCTTTGGGAGCAATCAGGTATTAACAGACTTGAACTTTATGAAAAGATGACCGAAGAAGTTAATAATATTGTAAATTTGGAAGAAACAGTTGATGAAAAATCTCCTTCAAAAACTGAACAAACAAATGAAAAGACTGAAAAAGAAAATGAAGCTCTGAAAAAATATACAACTGACCTAACAGAGCTTGCTAAAAATAACAAACTTGATCCTGTATTAGGTAGAGATGATGAAATTAGAAGAACTATTCAGATTTTAAACAGACGTTCTAAAAATAATCCTGTAATCATTGGTGAGCCGGGGGTTGGTAAAACTGCTATTATTGAAGGTCTTGCTCAAAGAATTGTGTCAGGAGATGTTCCTGAAAGTTTGAGAAACGACAAAATTCTAGCGCTGGATTTGGGAGCTTTGCTTGCAGGAGCTTCATATCGAGGAGAATTTGAAGAACGTTTGAAATCAGTACTTAAAGCTATTGAAGAAAAATCAGATGATTTAATGCTTTTTATAGATGAAATTCATACAATTATGGGTGCAGGGTCTTCTGAGGGTTCTGCTGATGCTGGTAATCTTTTGAAACCAATGCTTGCAAGAGGCGGGATTAGAGTAATCGGTGCGACTACAACTGATGAATACCGTCAATATATTGAAAAAGACAAAGCTATGGAACGTCGTTTCCAGCCTGTAATGGCAGATGAGCCATCTGTTGATACAACAATAAGTATTTTAAGAGGTCTAAAAGATAAATATGAAGGTTATCATAGTGTAAAAATTATGGATTCTGCAATTGTTGCAGCAGTAAAATTATCTCACAGATATATTTCTGACAGATCTTTACCTGATAAAGCGATTGATTTATTAGATGAAGCGGCATCAGCATTGAGAATTGAAATTGATACTATGCCTGAAGAAATTGATGTATTTATCAGAGATAAAATTCAATTAGAGATGAATAAAAAGGCTTTGGAAAAAGACGGTACTGAAGAAGCTGTGAAAAAAGTGGAAAAAATTAATAAAAAAATCACTGATTTAGATTCTAAAATTGAGAAATTAAAAGAACAGTGGCTAAAAGAGAAAAAAGTCATAGATTCCTCTGCAGCTGTAAAACGTAATATAGAAAAGTTGAAAGCTCAAATTGAATTAAACAAGAAAAATCCTTCAATGGCTGCATCTTTAGAGGTTCAGTACAGTCAAATGCTTGATATGGAAAGCAAATTAAAAGCTATTCAAGCTCAATCAGGTAAAAAAAGATTGTTAAAAGAAGAAGTTGATGAAGATGATATTGCCACAATTGTTGCAAAATGGACAGGAATTCCGGTTAATCGATTAATGGAAGATGAAGCTAAAAAGTTAATCGGTATGGAAGATGTTATGCATAAAAGAGTTGTAGGCCAAGATGAAGCTGTTAAAAAGATTGCAAATGCAATTCGGCTTTCTCGTTCAGGTCTGAGAGATCCTAAAAGACCTATTGGAACATTTCTTTTCTTAGGACCAACAGGGGTTGGTAAGACTGAACTTGGAAAAACTTTAGCTTATACATTATTTAATGATGAAAATGCTCTTATAAGAATTGATATGTCAGAGTTTATGGAAAAGGCTGCAATATCTCGTTTAGTTGGTGCAACTGCAGGGTATGTAGGGTATGAAGACGGCGGACAATTAACTGAAGCTGTGAGACGTAAGCCATATTCGGTTGTGCTTTTTGACGAGGTTGAAAAGGCTCACCCTGATGTATTTAATCTTATGCTCCAAATGTTTGATGACGGTCGTTTGACAGATGGTCAAGGCAGATTAATTGATTTTAAAAATACTGTTATTATCATGACAAGTAATCTTGGAAGTGATGTTATTTTGGATGAAAATCTTTCAGAAGAGGAGAAAAAAGAAGAACTTAATCACGCTTTGAAAGAAAAATTTAAACCTGAATTTTTAAATCGTATTGATGAAATTATTATGTTCAAAGCTCTAACTCTTAATGAATTGATGCAAATTGTGGATATTCAAACTGAATCCTTGAAAAAACGTTTGGCAGATCAGGATATTGAATTAGAAATCACAGAAGGAGCAAAACATTTTCTTGCAAATGAAGGTTATGAACCGTTATATGGTGCAAGACCTTTAAGACGTGTAATAAGACAGTTAGTTGAAATTCCGATGTCTATGTCAATTCTTGACGGTCAATTTGTCAAAGGTGATAAAATTAAAATTGACTGTAAGGATAATTCATTGTTTTTTGACAAGAAATAACAAAGTATAATATTAATTAATTTAAATTGGTTAATCAAGATTGAATTTTGTCATTTAGAAGTGACAAAATTTATTATGTTTAAGTTTTTAGTTAATATTTCCAATATCCATAAGATTCAAATGTATATAAACTCAATATTATTTCAGAAAAAATCTAAAAAAAATAATTTAAGTAAACCAAATTTGCAAAAAACAGCTTCTTTTGAGGTTGAACCTAAAATAAATATGTTGTCTTTAGGTTCGTATAATTATTGTTCTTTAGTTCAAAATCAAGTAAGTTTTGGTTCTGTAAATTCTTTCATACAAAATTTCATCCTTTTTTTTAAAAATAATAGTAAAAATAATAAGGAATTAATTTATGAGTTATCAGATACTCAATTTCAGAAGCTTTTATTTGAAGTAAAAATAAAATTAAAAGAACTAGGTATTAATCCAATAATTAACAAAAAAAACATTTTATTAATAAAGAAATTTTATTCAGATGAAAAATTATGTAATAACAAAAATGTTAAACGTAAAATAGAAAAAATTATTTCAAATATAAGAACTGTAGAACAAGTTAAAATTGTAAATAAATATTTATCTGATGAAGAATTATATAATAATCCGTATGTTAATCGAAATCTTATTTTAATAATGAATTATACTAAAACAGCAGAACAAGCTAAAATTGCAGATTTATATTTTTCAAATAAGAGTTTATATGATAATAAAAATATTGCTCTTTGGATAGGATCAATAATTTCAGATATAAAAACTCCTGAGCAATTTAAAATTGCAAATAAATATCTTTCTAGTGAAAAATTTTATGATAATAAATATGATACTTTAGGTGGTGGTAACATAATTTGTTCAACTAAATCTAAAGAACAGGCTCAAGCAAGACTTGTTATTATGGATAAATATCTTTCTGATGAAAGATTATATGATAATAAAAATTTTAAATCTTTGATTATAAATATTATTGGAAATACCAATAATATTGAATTAGCAAATGCTAGGATTAATTTAATAGATAAATACCTTTCTGATGAAAAACTGTATGGTAATAAGATTTTTGAAGATAATATTGGAAAGATAATTTTAAAGGGCAGAACTTCGGCAATATTAAAGGGAAATGTTAATTTAATAGATAAGTACCTTTCTGATGAAAAATTGTATAAAAATAAATTAATTAATAAAAATATTGGTATAATGCTTAATAATAATAATTCTCATGAAGAAACATTAGAAAATTTGAAGATACTTGATTTTTATATAAATGGAGGTGATATTTTACATAAAAATCTTATACAAAGTGCTATAGAGCACAAAAACCTCTTAAAATCAGCTCATAGTGATATAACAGATGATGTTATAAAAGAAGTTTTTGCAAGGTTGGAATTAAGAAAAGTTCTGCATTTAATTGGTCTGAATAATATAGAGGCGGCTTTCCCTCTTACATTTGATAATTTTATGGATTTTGTAAAGGGCATTGCTAATTTAAAATTATCTCCATATAATGAGGAATTAATACTTCAGAAATTTAATCCTTTATTTTGTGAAAAATATAAAAACTTGGCAAATGAAATCTCTTTATTGAAAAAAATTTTGAGTACAATGCTAAGTGAAAGTAGTATTAAGCAAATTCAAGGATTAAATGCTCAAAAGAAAATTTTAGAAAGTAAAATAAATATTCTTAAAAATGACAAATTAGTTGATAAAGATGAAGTGAAAAAATTGCAAAAACAATTTAAAATAATAAGTAATAAAATACAACAAATTTATTTTTCTAATCCTGAATGTAAAGAACTTATAGAAGAAATAGATATAAAAACGAAAGTATTAAGAAATTTAGTAATTGAAAATAGAAAATTAAACCCATATGAAGTTGTTACTAAAATGAATGTTTTGTCAGTATTAGAAAAATTTTCTACAGAAGAAGAAATGACAAAATTTATCAACTTAATAAAATTGTCTACGCCTGAAAATGATAAGTTATGGAATGAAGCTATAAATAAAAAGATTTTTGAGAAATTGGATATTGATTATAATGAACAACTTTCTAAAAAATTAGATTTAGTTAATTGCCCTTACCTTTCAAAAATGTTTATGTCTTGTAACGATTTTTGGGATAACTTAAGAATTCTTGTTAATATAATAAAACAAAATTTAAATTTATCTATAGAACAGGCAATTGATAAAATGTCTCAAAATATCAAAACCAAACAGTTATTTGAAGAGTTAGGCATAGATTATGAAAAATGGACCAAAATAGATAAAAATTCTTATAAAAAATTAAATATAAGTGTTGATTTAGAGGCAGTTAAGCGAAAAGCAATTGAAAATCTAGAAGAAGACTTAAATGATGATTTGTTTAGACTAATTCCAAAAGAAATTACAGAAGATATTTTTAAACGTTTGAAAAAGAAACTTGGAGTAACTTTTGAAAAATCACAAAAATCTAATTGGGGAGGTGATGGATTTAATACAGGCACAAGGTCTTATTATAGGTTATACAAAGATAGAAATCCTATAACTTTTGAAGATATGAATAGTATACTTTCAGAAATTAAAAATTCAATCAATAGTAATGATTTTTGGACGATTAAAAATAAAGATTCTAAAATTGAAACAGCTAGGAGCACTTTATATACACACTTAATTAAAATGAGAATAAACGAAGTAGAGAATGCTTTGAATTTTAAAGAAGGTGAAAATATTCAAATAGAAGTAAGAAAAACAAATATGTATGATATAAAAAAAGCCTTGGGTTTGGGAAATGATGCTCAATGTTGTACAGGACTTGGCAAAAACTCCAATGAATGGACAGCACCTACATATATTATGAATAAGTGCATTGGAGCTATTGAATTAACTGATAAAGGAAAATTTGTAGGTAATACAATGATTTATCTTGCTTATGTTGATGACAAACTTTCATTAATACTGGATAATATAGAATTAAAAACAAAATACCAGAATAATGACAAAATTAGAGATGCATTTTTAGATTATGCTAAAAAGCTTTGTGAAGAAATTGGGAAACCTGATATACCTATTTTTGCTGGGCCAAATAGGCATAAATTGAACATGGATATTTATCCGAAAACAAAACATGAAATGCAGTTAATAGGAAATTCTGGTGATCAGGAAGTATATCTTGATTATGATGCAGAAAGACATATATTCGGAAAAGATAAAGTCACAGAAATTGAGATGTATAAATTAAGATAAAAAATATTGTAAATATTAATAGAATGCTATATTTTTATAGATTATTGTATATCATTATTTAATTGTAACAAAAAGCCGGTAAAAAATGTTTTACCGGCTTTACATATCCATAATCATCAACTATACTTTAGCTGCTTTGTCTGCAACTAAATCTTCTGTTTCTTCAATCTTTTTCATCACTTCATCAATTTGTTCACGTAAGTATTCCATGAACATACCAATTTCTTCTTTAAAACTGTATACACCTGGCCAACTTATGTAACCGTACATTTTTAAATCTCCTTTTTGTCTAACCTATCAACATTTTTTGTATCGGTCATTTGTAGGAGAAACTTTAATAAATTGATTAATTATTTAATAATTTGTTACAATATTCATTTATGTCGTTACATTTGTATTTAGGAATGTAGTCAACATCATAATTTTCAGCTATTTGTCGAATATTGCTTGTTGCAGAAATAATAATAATTTTGGTATTTTTGTATTCGTTAAAAAATTTAATTTGCTTGATGAACCATTCCCCTGCATAAAGCGGAATAAAATCCGGTTCCATCTGCATATCAGTGAATATAAAATCATATGGTGAATCAATTGATAATGTTAGTTTTTCAACACCTTCTTTTGCAGAGAATGCTGTATCAATTTCAACTTCGTCTTTAAAAACTTCTTCGACTGCGCTTTTATGATATTCTACCCACTTATGTGAATCATCTACTATTAAAAATTTTTTCATATAAAAATTATAGCATAAAAGCCTTACTTGGTAAGGCTTTTATATTTGTTATTAAAATATTCGGCTTATATTATTAGTCATCAAACGGAATTGTAATTATATAATTATTTCCGTCACGTACTTTTGTAATATTATTTGTATCTATTTTTTCACCAAAAGCGAAAGCTTGTGAGTATTTCATAATTTCTTGTTTATGATGCATATTTTTTTCGCCTGCTGCGTTGATAATAATTGTGTTACCATCAGCTTTTACTTCTACATTTTTTTCATCATTATCAAATGGCCTTAGATCAATAATAATTTTATATGCATCGTCCATTTTTTCTACATGAACAAATTGAGCAACATGTCTTTCCATTCTGTATTGACGCTGCATTTCTTTTCGTGCCATTCTGTCAAATCGGTGTTCTTGCTGCATTAGCGCTCTATCCATTTTTTGCATTTGCATTAATGGATCCATCATCCTTTTAAAATGCCAATCTGCTACCACATAAAATGCTGCGTATGCGCCTAAAAACACAAGAAGTCCGATTAATACATGTTTAAGTGCAGGATGTTTGCAAAGAAAGCAATCATCGAATTCTTCATGTTTGTAATTATTGTCTTCCATAAAAAACTCCTTTCGTTTTCTTAAGTATAAGTATAGAAAATATTTTGTAAATGTCCATTACTCTCTTGGTCTAATACTATTGAAAAAAAGGTTTACATATGTTATTATGTGAATGAGTGTGAAGTTAAGGGGGTTAATTTATGGCTAAAATTTTAGTGACAATGCCCGATGAGTTTTTACATAAGATTGATGGTTTCGCATCTAATGAGCAAAGAAGCAGAAGTGAATTAATCCGTGAAGCTTTGAGATCATATATGCGTAAATCTTACATTAGAAATCCTCAAAAAGCTGATGATGATGCAAAAATTCTTGAAAATATGTTAGGTTAATTATTTAACAATTTTTCTATCCATTTTATAAGATTTGGTATTTCATAAGGTTTTGGGATATACAAGTCTGCTCCGGCATTTAGGATTAACTCTTTATCATGGTAGATTGAAGTCATAATAATTTTTGTTTTGTCGAAATTAGGGTTTTGTCTTATTTTTTTACAAATTTCCACACCTTTTAAAGAATCAATATTTCCTGCATCAAGAATAATTAGTGCTGGTATAGTTTCTATTGATGTATCATAGCTGTTTGATACTGTAACTTCATATCCTTGAAGGTCTAAAATTGTATTTAAAAGTAATGTCATTGCTTCGTCATTTTCTATAATGATTACTTTATTGTTTACTTCGTTATTTATAGAATTTTCTGCACTTATGCAGGGTCTTTCTATTAAATAATTTGATTTTGCAGGCATATCTGCAAGTTTATGAATATGTAAAAGTGAACTCATTAACATATTTGAATCTTTGTATTGAACGAATTCATTTGTAATAATACCTATTGTTGTATGTACAAAGTTAGATCTTCTTCCTGCAATTTCATCTCCTCTCATAAGCATGAATCCGCGTTTATTATCTTGTGGGGAATAAAATTTTGATGCAACTGAATCAAATGCAAAAGTTAGAAAATTTGCAATTTTTTCAGCTTTTAGACCGTCTGTAATTATTAAAAATTCGTTTTCTGAAATTGTACCCAGATAGTCATTTTCAGATAGTGCTGATCTGATTATGGCGCAGTAAGTTTGGATTAATTTGTCAGATGCAAGTTCTGTATATGTTTCTTTGTAATTTTTGAAGTTTTCAATGCTTACGAGCATTGCTGCCCAAAATGTATTTTCTGACACAATTCTTTTTAGAGCTCTTTTTGAATAGTTTTTCCCTGGTAAAAACTTTTTCGGATCCATATTGGATTCAAGTTCGCGTCTTAGATGTGCTTTTATTCTCATTATAAATTCTTCAGGGTTTACAGGCTCTGAAATAAAGTCATCTGCACCGTTTTCAAGAACTGCAAGTTTGTCTTCGAGCTCTGCTGATTTAGATGTTGCAATTATAATTGGTCGCATATTATAGGTTAATGCTCTGATTTTTTTGCAATAATCAGATAAATCACTGTCAATACTGTCTGAAATGATTATTAAGTCAGGTTCTTTATCCTGAATTAATTTCATTGCAGAAATCAGGTTTTTTGAAATAATTACTTTGTTAGTTTTGCTATCAAGTAATTTTTTGTATTTAGTTGATAATTCTTTTCTTTTGTCGATTATTAATGTTACTGACTGCATTTTTCCCTCGCTTGACGTTCAATGTTTGCTGCGGGTAAATTTACTTCAAAAGTTGTTTTATGATTTTCTGATTGAACAGAAATTTGTCCTTGCATTTTTTCGACTAAATTTTTAGTGATATAAAGTCCAAGTCCGCTTCCTTGAACTTTTCTTGTAAGAGGATTATCTATCCTTGAAAATTTTGTGAATATTTTTTCATAGTCTTCTTTTGGGATTTCTATTCCTTGATTTGTAACTTTGATTGAGACCATATCTTTATTTATATTAGCTTTGACTGTAATTGTAGTGTTGTCATCTCCGTATTTTGCAGCGTTTTCAATTAAATTTGTCATAATTTGCTGAAATTTATCTTTGTCAGCTAAAATTGTAGGAGTTGTATTTGGGATTTCAATGTTGATTTTTTTATCTTTGTACTGATTTTTTACAATTGAACTAATCATTTCAATTACAGGTTTGATTTGAAGTTCTTTGTAAATTAAATTTTCTTTTGAATTTTGCAATTTAGTAACTGAAAGCATGTTTTCAACAAGATTAATTAATCTGTTTGATTGCTCAACTATTATATTTAAGAATTTTTTTTTGCTTTCATCATCAAGTTTATCCCAAGATGCGAGCATAGTTTGAGAAAAACCTCTAATTGATGTCAGAGGAGTCCTTAGTTCATGACTTACAGTTGATATAAAATCTTCATAATCTTTGTCGTTCATATTGTTATTATATCAAATTTTTTCAATTTTTATTAAAAATTAATTTATTTATAATAATTCATCTCCTCTATTTAGATGAGATTTGAAAAAAATATGAAAGAATAAAAGTTTGTTGTTCGTATAAAAAATTATTAGATATGAAAAACGAAAGTTTTTCATACCTCCTCCCCAAGTCTGGTAGCCGTTCTTACTAAAAAGAATGGCTTTTTTTTATGTCTAATTAATAGTTGTAAAACAAATTAAATTACACGCTTATTTTAGTTAAGACAAAATAAGTATTTTGAATTGCTTGTTTGGCGGGTTAAGCGGCACGCTTTTTTTTAGTTAAGACAAAATAAGTATTTTGAATTACCTGTTTGGGTTGGTTAAGCGGCACGCTTTTCTTTAGTCAAGACAAAATAAGTATTTTGAATTGCTTGTTTGGCGGGTTAAGCGGCACGCTTATTGAACTTGCATTTCCTTTTCAAATCCAAATAAAGAACTAACTGATTCATCATCATGAATTCTTGCGATAGCAGTTCCAAGTAATGGTGCAACAGATAGTTGTTTAATATTTGGAGGCATTTTAGACATATCTAAAGGAATTGTATTTGTAACGATACATTCTTTGATAGGCGCATTTGCAAGTCTTTCGATTGCAGGGCCTGAGAATACAGGGTGTACTGCGCAAACATAGATATCTTTTGCGCCTTCTCTTTTTAATAATTTAGATGCTTCACAAATAGTACCTGCGGTATCAATCATATCGTCGAACATTACGCAAATTTTATCTTTTACGTCACCGATTACATGAGATGCTATAGCTTCGTTATGTTTGTCACGACGTTTGTCAATGATTGCAAGTGGACAACCTATAGCTTTTGCAAAGTGTCTTGTTCTTTGAACACCGCCTGTGTCAGGGCTTACTGCCACCATGTCATCAGGATCGATATTTAAACTTTTAATATAATTAGTAAGAATTGATGTAGCAAAAATATGATCTACAAGAATATTAAAGAAACCTTGGATTTGACCTGTGTGTAAATCCATTGCAAGAATTCTGTCAGCTCCTGCAGTAGTTAATAAATCTGCAACTAATTTAGCTGTGATAGCTTCACGACCAGAGGTTTTTCTATCTTGTCTTGCATATCCGTAATAAGGAATTACTGCAGTAATGGTTTTAGCACTAGCTCTTTTGAATGCGTCAATAATAATTAATAGTTCCATTAAATTTTCGTTTACAGGATTACAAAGAGGTTGAATGATAAAAACGTCGTCCCCTCTTACGCTTTCTTTGACTTGGACATATATTTCTCCGTCAGCGAAGTTTTTAACAACCATAGGACCAATTGATGTCCCTAAATAATCAGCGATTTCCTGCGCAAGTTTTGTATTAGAACGCCCTGCAAATAATTTAATATCGTGAGTTGGGTTAATTGTGCGTTCTAACTGCGGGAATGTCATTTCTGCAACCATTATTATTCCTTTCAAATTAATTAATTTTGCTTATCAATGCAATTTTATTATATAATTTATGAGTTTTTACCTCAATATTATTTTAAGTAATATTACTAAAACATCGACAGAAAATTTTTTGTCATTAATTTAAAAATTATTTATCAATCATAGAAAAATTTTTAGGTAATTCTTTTTCAACAAGTTTTATGAGTTCAGAAGTCTTTATGTTGAGAGCTTCTGCAATTTTGAATAAGGTTGTTAATTGGGGATCTTTGAGTCCTCTTTCGACTGTACTGATTATTGAACAAGAAATATCATTTTCGCTAGACAAAATAAATTGACTTTTGTCTCCTCTTAGTCTTTGAATATTTTCACCAAGGATTTTCATTATTAATTTTTTTCTTTTTTCGATTTGCATTTTATAATTTTATCTTTTTTGAATAAAAATCGCTTTCACGAAAGTGATAGGATGTAAAAATAATATTATAATTTTTAGAATGTTAAGTTTTGGTTAAAAAAATAAAGATTGAGGAAAAACAGAGTAATAATGTGAGTGTAGTTGAAAAGAGATAATTGAAAGGAAGTGTTAGATATGAAATTTTTAGTAAGAAAAGCTCCGGAAAATTTTATTAGAACAGTCAATGATGAAATCAGTTCATTGTTAAACAGACACTTTGACAGCTACTTTCCAGAAGCAGCATATTGGGAAGACATGGAAAAATTCTCAATGCCTGTAGAAATGACTGACAAGGGTAAAGATTATGAAGTAAAAGCTGAATTACCTGGAGTCAAAAAAGAAGATTTAGATATTGATATAGATAAAAATTACATAGTAATCAATGCTAAAAAAGAAGAA
>CALVEU010000002.1 GCA_944326635.1 Candidatus Gastranaerophilales bacterium
CTTGATGATAATGCAGGTGCGGCAATTAAGTCAGCAGCTCCATTTAACCCATTTCCAAAATATTTCTTTAATGATGAAATTGTGATTATTTTGAATTTTAATTTTAGTTTATAGTGATTTCATAATCACCATTGGTAATTTTAAAATTCATTCTAATTATTTCTCCATTATATTCATTAGGTGGAGGTGTGAATCTTGGTACACTCATCATCATATAGTATACAGTATCATTAAGTCCCTTATTAGAAGATTCTTTTGTAAATTTTCTGTTTATTAATTTACCAGTTTTATCTACTGAAAATTGAATAGAACATTCTCCAGATCCTTGAATACTGCCTACTGCAAATTTTGAAAATAAAGCAGCTCTTAAAAGATTTTTATATCTCAGCATTTCAATGCTATTGGGATTATATACAGGCTTTTGTGGCTCTTTTGGAATTTGTGGCTGAGATAAAATATTTTGTTTTTGTTGGGCCTTTTTTACATTATTTTTTTTATTAATTGTTTGGGTCGTATTTTCGGGTAAACTTTTTATGCGCCTGGCATAGTCAACAGACGTTGACGTTAACGGTATTGGTGTTTGGATGTTAACTTCCGGCTGTTGCTCTTGTCTTTTAGGTTCATATATTGGTGTATCATCCCAAATTTTATCGATGTTTGGAATTGTTTTGTTAATATTTGTCTTTTGTTTTGTTTGAGTCGCTTTTTGTTTTTTTGCAGGAGTATTACCAATAGGGATTGACCAAATTATAATTGATAAAATTATACATAGTGTAAAAAATATTCTTGATACAAGTTCTGATTTTTGTTCAAGAGAAAGTGGTGTTTTTTCTTTTTTTATAATAATTTTATCTTCTATATAATCGAATGTATTATTTCCACAATCACAGTATTCGACTTTTTCTTTATATTCAGTTTTACATTCTTTACATATATACATAACAAGATTATCCTATCATAAATAAACTAAATTTATAAATCCCGAAAAATATTATTGCAATTATCATCATTATAATTATGATTGCTGTTTGTCTAATGATGTCAAATTCTTTTTTTGCTTGAATATATTTAAAAATAAATGGTATTTCTATTAAAATACAAAGAGCTATTAAAATAATTTTCAACATTTATTTACTCCTTTTGAATATAATATTTTCAAGCATAATTGTTTTGTGCATTTTTGGTTTTATATTTGCAGTAAATGAAGTTGCTACTGCAATTATTATTAAAAATATAATTGTAATTATTGCAATTTTTGTCGCATTCATCAGTATGTAACCCTTTCGTAATCTGAAAAATTGCTAGGAGTAGAATATCTTTCTTCTAGCCCGATAAAGAAATAACCTTGTACAACTGTAGATTTTCTTTGAGTCCCTTTGGGAAATGTTAATATTGGTTGGTTTTGTAACTTTGAAATAGCAGTTTTTACGTTATTTCTTGCAACATCCATAAAATTTGGATTAGAGCAATCGACTTTTATATTGTAGACATTACCGTATTTATCAACGACAAAATTAAAAGAAAACATTGTACCTAGAGGAGCGTATTCAATATTTGAGTTTCTCATGATTTGATTTTGAACATTACTTCTCCATATGTTCCAGGCGATAATTTCTTCCTGTTCAGTCATATATGGATTTTTGAAATTGTTGTTTTGTGTTTTTTGAGTATTTGTTTTTTGTTCTGTTTGCTGGGGCTCATTTATTTGAGTATTATATTCTTTTTCTACTTCATTTAGCAGTTTTTGAAGAAGTTCTATTTGTGAAATATTTTCATTCTGGCTATGTTCTAATTCTTTATTACTTGGTGGAGGTTCAATATTTTCGGTTTGAATATATTTTGTATTAGTTTGTTCTATTTGTTTTTGAGGTTTTATTTCATTTTGATTTTGAGTAGTTTTCACTTTTATTGTTGAATTTGTAGTAATATTTTTTGCTGGTAAATTATCGCTAATTCTTATTAGCTTAAAGTTTTCATCTTCTATAATTAACGGAAGGTGCATTCTTGGATGAAATTTAAGCGTAAATATAGTTACTATAAGAAATGATATTACAACAAATATTTTTAAAAAATCCATAATTAATCTTTATCAACTTTTGCCAATAATTCGTCACAAGCATAGATATCAAATTTTGTTTGGCTTAACATCATTGTTTCTGCAATTAAAAGTGCAGTAGGAACAAGTGCAGCTACTAAACTTAAGAACATTCCCTGCATATCTCCGCCTATTTCTGTCATAAAATATGATACGTTCATTGCAAATTCAATAAATATAATTGCACAAGCTATTGCAAGAGATCTGTTTTTCTCCGAATTTAATCTTCTTACACCTTCAAGTCCGTATATTGTACCTCCGTGGTGCTGGTAATCAGAAAAACCATCTTGTTTAATTACTTGTGATCCTTGAATTTTTTTAGTACAGAAAAAAGCGTTTACAAAAGAGAAAAATGCGAAAATAATTAAAAATGTTGCAAGAGTCAAAAATACCGGACTTATTCTTAATCCTGAAATTCTTACCCATCCTGCAGCTTCTGGAAAGCACATTGCAAGAGTATTTGATACACCATAAGCCAAAAATGGTGCTGTTAATATTCCAACAACAATTTCTCCTACTGATTTTAATTGAAGGTTAAACATTTTGTCTTTTATATATTGCAATTTAGAATTACTTAAACTGTTAATATATCTTTCAATCCATTGCCTGTAAGATTTTATAACGCTTTCAAAATCTTCTCTATATTCATATTTATCAAGTGTTATGGCCCATTCAACACCGTTGCATTTGAAATATCCGCAGCTTATGGCGAGAACTGCCATTATTCCTGAGAAAAAGAATGAAATAAATATTGCAAATGTCATAAAATCATTCAAATTCATGTAATAAATAAGGTTTACTACATAAATTCCAAGCACAAATATTAATGAGAAAATCAGCATAAAACTTTGTCCTAATTTTGCTGATTTAGACATTTCTTTTTGAATATTGCTTTGTAAATATAAATATATACCTTGTTTTAAAAGTAAGCATATTCCATAAATCAAAATAGTGTATACGCCCCAAACTTTTATGTTAGTCGGCATATGTAAAAAGTTTGCACTCTCTTTGATTTCAAGTCCCATAAGGTAATTTGAAACACCAAAAGCACATACCATAGAGCTTAAAAACATTGCTATGTGTAAGAAGATACTTGTTTTTGAATTCGTTGATAATTTTTGTTTTAAATCGTTAATATGAAAAGCAACTTGTTTGATGATTGCAACTCTAGCATCTTCTAAGTCTTCTTTTTGTTTTTCAAGTTTTACTTTTGTGACTGCATTAACATCTTTTCCATATAATCCTTTTATATCTTCTTCTGTAAAATCTTCTTTACCGATTGAAGTTACTGTTTTTGTATTATTAATAGGAGCTTCTGCTATAATTTTTACACTTAAAAATTCGTTTGTATCTGCAAACATAAGTTTACATACATTTCCAACTTCAACACGTTTTATTGGTTGACCTTTGAATAGTACTTTATCATTTTTGAATGTGTTTATGATAACACATTTGTTTTCTGACACTTTGTATTCAAGAGTTAATAAAACATCGTATACTGTATTTAAAATTACATCGCAATTTGGGTTTGTACCGACATTTATAACATCTTTGTTAAATACTTTTTCCCCTTGTGAAGTTGATATTACTATAGCCATTAATTATCCTCTTTTATTATTAATTTAAAACTTTTTATCTTCCTAATGCGTGTAGGAATCTTCTGATTGATTTATCAATATTTTGTTTTGGAGCCACAATCAAATGATTTTCTCCTAAAACAGGTGTAAGCTTTTCTTTTGCTAAATCAAGTTTAGCAGGATGTGCATCTAAGAACATCATTGAAATATCAGGTGCATATTTTTTAATGTTTTGAACATTTTTAGGTAAAATATCCCAGTTAATTTGTTTTTCAATAGCTCCCTCATTTTCAAGATCACCAATTACAACAACTGCAGGTACATAGCCATTCTTTTTCATTGTGAGAGCGTGTGAAAAAGCTTTTTTTAACCCGACGCCATATGCTGTGCCATAATCTTTTTCATCATATTTTGTGAAAGCATCCATTGATTTTGTAATAGTGCTACCATTCATTGGACTTCCTTCATAAATCAGATATGCATCTTCTGATACTCTTAAAATTTTAATTTGGTCTTCTGGATCTAAAAGGTTACAAATCTGTCTTAAAGTTTTTTTCTGATCAGGTAAATACTTTTGGTTAGATGCAGATGAATCAACAACAAAAATAACTGCTGCAGGGTGAAAATCATCTACTTTAATCTGTTTTAATCCTGTCCAGATAAATTTTAAAGTAACTGACAGTATCAGTATTAATAATCCTAATGTAACCAATCTTTTATTTAACTTCATATTATTATCCAATTTAAAACCTATTTGCCAATAATAATATATCATAATTTTAGGCTTACTGCAATGATTTATTATAATAAGGATAGGTATTTAATGGTTGACTTAGTTTTAATTCAATTGTAGTACCGTTAGGGATATCAACATCTTTTCCTCTCTGCATAGCTCCTCTAATTCCACCGCCTGCAGCTCCAAGTCCTCCATATATTAACATATTTCTTCCCCAATCATCGCCGCCACCTATTGCCGTAAAAGCAGCTCCAACCAGCATACTGCCTAATGCCCCGATTAGCATATCTCTTGTCATTTTTTTAGCTCGTTCACTTTTTTCTTCTATATAAATTTTTTCTGTAGAAATTTCAATCATATTTCCATCAGGGGTGATAATTTGATTGAAATTAATTTCTAAAGCTCCGCTTCCATATGCATATCCTGCATTTTTTGCATAAGTTGCATTCCCATATACAAGACTGCCTGCTGGGGCAATAATTGTGCCGTTATATATAAAATCTTTTGTGAGAGATGCAATAAGTTTGTCATTTTTCTCAAGGCTTCCTGAATTTATACCAGAATCAAATGTTATATAAAAAGTTGTTCCTTCCGGTATTTCTATTACAGAACCTGTGAGAGTTTTATTTTGTATTGTTATGGTTTCAAGATTAATTGGAGTTTCTTTGTTTAATTCTATAGGTGTGTAATTAGTTCTTTCATTGTTGTTATTTTTTATTTCTGTTTTATTTCTTTTTTTAGAAAAATCAGTGCTATTGATATGAAATTGTTTATATTTTCTATCAAATTCTGCTTGAGCTTCGTCTGAAAAATCATATTCAGCGAATGCAGGAAGAAAGATAAATTGAAGACATAAAAATAAAACTAAAAACTTTTTCATTATTTATATATTATAATAGATTGTTGAATTATTACAACATCTTTGTTATAATTTGTCATACAAGAGAGGGAAATTATGGAAAAAATATTGGAATTATTAGCGGTAGTAATCAGTGCATATATAATTGGTTCTATACCTACAGGGTATATTATTGTAAAAGCTTTTACTGGGGAAGATATTAGAACTATTGGTTCAGGTTCTACCGGTGCTACTAATGTAAAAAGAGTTATGGGTAAAAAATGGTTTTTTATAACTCTTTTATTAGATGCATTTAAAGGAGCTTTGCCTGTTGTATTGGCTGCAATGTTTGCAAAATCTTTTACAGGAATAGGATTGTTGCCGGTATTGGCTGCTATTGCTGTAATTCTAGGTCACAGTAAATCAATATTTTTAAAGTTTACAGGTGGTAAATCTGTAGCATCAGGAGTTGGAACTATTTTGGCTTTAAATTGGCAAGTTGGATTAATTATTGCAGCGATATGGGCTGTAATTACATTTTTCTCAAGATATGTATCTGTAGGATCTATTATAGCTTTAGCTATTTCTCCTTTTATTATGTGGGCGTTTAAAGCTCCAATTGCTTATGTAGGCTATTGTACATTAGGTGCTTTGTATATAATATGGCTTCACCGTTCAAATATTCAAAGACTTATTAAAGGTGAAGAAAATAAGGTTAGATAAATGGATTTTACTTTTTTATTAATAGGTTTAGGTATAATAATTGTTCTTTTTATAATTGGAAAGATTTTTGCAATTTTAACAAAAATCTTTTTGATTATAATTCTTGTTGCAGCTATTGCTGTTGGTTTTTTCTTTTGGCAGAATAACAATAAAGAGATTAATCCTCAAAAAACAAGTTATATTACTTCTTCTTTGTTTTATCTTTAATGTAGTTGATTAAAAGGCTTATTCCTAATCCTATAGTTGCACCACCTAGCGTTTTTAGTGCAATTTTAAAAGGAGCTTCTTTTTTTATTATTTTTTTTTGTTGTTTGAAACACTCTTTATTTCTTGTTAAAAAGTTTTTACGTTCGTTTTTTAGTTTATTTATAATTTCTCTTTCGTGTTGTTCACAATTTTGTTTTGTATCTATTTTATCGACTTTTCTAGCAAGTGATAAAATATTTTCATATAACTCTTCTCTTTTTAATTCAGATTCTTTACTTTCTGTAACTGTTTTTAGCCAAACTTTGTAAGTATTTCTATTTTGAAGCAATTCGTTTTTTGTGTTGAAAATTTCTTTTGTTCCCCAAACTATTCCACCTGTAGATGCAAGTATTATATTTTGTTTTGGATTTTTTTTATTGTCTGAAGAACTAATTTTGGGAATCATTTTATTAGCCTTTAATCATTTTTGAAAGTTTTGAATTATTTGTAAAATTTATATTTTGTTGTTTAGTTTCTTGTTTATTATTATCTATTTTAGTTTCTGTATTTTTAGGAGTAACTTCGTAAGATTTTATTGAACGTTTACCTGTTAATCGTTTCATAAAGTCATAGTATTTTCTAGTGAAGCCAGTTGCTTTATTTTGTTTTTCTTCAAGCGCAATTAATTGATCTCTTGAGTGAGTACCTACTGCAACACCTACAGATTTTCTTGTCAGCCATTCACCTATTGTTGTATTTGTCAATGTAATCCAGCTCATTCCGAATAATGATTGATGGTATTGTTTGCTGAATGTGCTGTTGAATAGGTCAATTAGCAATGTTTGATAGAATAATCTAGAACCTTCTTGTACAAATCTTTCTTTGAATTTTGTTTTAGCACCTTCGACATCATTACCATTTGATTTCAACATTACCATGTTGTAGTTATCTGTCATAAGGAACCAGATTGTAGCTGCCAGAGCTGCTGTTTTTGCAAGGTTTGATAATTCACTGTTAGATACGTTAGACATTGTATCAACGTTAAATGATTTCAATATATTGTCTTTTACATAATCTTGGAATTCTTTTGGTGATAAGTTCTTTTTAGCAGCTTGATGCCCAATGTTTTCAATACTTTTTGCAAGAGATGATACATTTGAAATTCTTCTTAGTAATTCTTCTTCATCTGCTGACAATTTTGTATTTTTTGCAATTTTACCGCTTGAAACATTTTGTATAAATTCTTCAAGAGCTTTTGAGTCTGGAACATTTTTTTCTTTTGCATAATTTTTTACAATTGTGCTAAGAGTATTTTTATCTTTTATATCTAATTTTAAGAAACTTGATTTTTTACTTAGTGATTTGATCGCATCATCAATTACAGTGTAAGGTAGTGTTCCATATTTCCATACAAATTTGAATGGAGCTAAGAAGAAGTTTACGAATGGTTTAATTTTCTTATCTTTTGCTCCAAGACTTATCGTTCCGTCAGGATTTGTTGAAGTTTTTGCAATTTTTCTGTATTCTTCAGCTAAATTATTGAAGCCATTTTTATCAAGAACTTTAGTAATTTCATTGAATTTTTCTTTTGAGATTCTGTAATCTTTAATTTGAGTTAATTCATTATAATGTTTTTTAAAGTATCCTGAGAATGATTTCCAAGCATTATCTATTGTAGAAACTTTTCTAAGTCCTTTTACTGCAAATCCTCCGCCAATAATTACACCTACTGCTTTGAGTACTGTATTTAAAGATAGTAGAGGTTTTTGTTGTTTTTCTTTATCTTCTTTATTTTCTGATGCTTTGAATGATAAATCAGGTTTAATATTAGCTTCAGGTGCGTGATTTTTCTCATTTTCAGCTCTTGCTTCTTCTGGAGTTAATCTTGTGATATGTTTACCGTTGATTACACGAGAAAACGCTTCTGTTGTAAGTGTTGTTAACGCTGTCATCAACATAATACCCATTTTAGAATTGTTTATGTATTTGTTTAAAGCTCCTAATGTTACAAGAGTTATATATGCATTGAAGCCTATTCTTGCCATTTCTTGTTTAAATCTTACTTTTTGTTCCTGAGATGCTGCTTTTTTGTCATCGTCCATCATTCTTGATAGGTTATAAGCATCGTTAGCAAGGAATATTGCAGGAGGAAGACCTGATACTAATCTATTTAGAGATCTTTCATGTTTTGTATCATAGTTTCCTGTTTTTGGGTCAAACATTTTTACTGATTGTCTGAATATTTTAGATGAAATTTCAGCATCAGATTTTCCTTTTACATCTTTCATTGTTTCAAATAAGCCGCGTAAAGAGTTTACTTTTGCATCTACTTTTGAACGTTGTCTTATTGATTTGAAAAATGGTTGTTGAAGAGTTTTGTCAGCCCATCCTTTAAGTGGTTTAATTTTTCCTGCTAATGTAACAATTCCGTTTAGAATATCAGCAGGAAGAATTTTTATTGGATAAATTAAGCCGTCCCAAATAAGTTGTGGAATAGTTTTTTTGTTGAAAGTGATTTTATCTCCGTTGATTTCGACCATTTTCTTTGTAAGTTCGGAATCTCGGACGCTTTCAAATAATTCTTGACCAATAGAGGATTGAATTTTCTCTCCGTTTTTACCAGTTTTTTCTATTCCTGTATGTTTTTTTGCAAATTGCAAAAATTCATTTATGCTGTATTCGCCTGCTTTTTTATAGCTTGGAGCAAATCTTAAAGCTAAGCCAGTAGCTATTAGAGCACCTACAGTATAAAGAAGTGGTTTCATTTTGTCATCTTTTGGAGGTTGTTTTTTATCCCCATTAAAAGAAAGACCTTTAAAAGATAAATCGGTTGAAATACTTTTTAAAGGTCTCTCGTTTATTAAATTTTTTGATGACAAGAACTCGGAAGAAAGAGGAACATGTTTTGGAGATAATTCTCCTGCTGACTTTTGTCGTTGTTTCACTGTGTCGTAGTTCGTTAATCTTCCTATAAGCATTGTCTTTTTCCTTCCCGTCATGTATTTTTAACTGAACATGTTTTTTTGACAAGTGGCAGTATATACAAAATTTACAGTATTTAACAAATTTTTTATAAATGCTGTAATATTGATAAAATCAGGCTTTTAAATTTTATTTTTGCGCTATTTGCTGCTTCAATAACTTCTTCATGAGATAATTTCCCACTTGTTTCAGAACTTGCAGCATTTGTAATGCAGCTTATCCCTAGGATATTTAATCCGCAATAATTCCCGACGATAGCTTCTGGTACAGTAGACATTCCAACAGCATCTCCGCCGAGTTTTCTAATCATTTTTATTTCTGCAGGTGTTTCATATGATGGTCCCGAATTTGCCCAATATACACCTTTTTTTATATCTATATCTAAATCTTTAGCACATTTTTCAGCTATTTTGATTAATGATTTTTGATAAACTTCTGTCATATCAGGGAAACGCTCCCCTAATTTTTCATCATTAGGACCAATCAGAGGATTTGAGCCCATATGATTTATATGATCAGTTATCAACATTAAATCTGCAGGTCTGTATTCTTCATTTACAGCTCCAGCTGCGTTTGTAAGAATTAGAGTTTTTATTCCAAGTTCTTTCATTATTTTAATAGGATAAGTTATTTCCTGCATGGAATGACCTTCATAAAAATGGTTGCGTCCTTGCATCATTAAAACTTTTTTACCTTGAATTGTTGCAAAAACTAATCTTCCTTTGTGCCCATGTACAGTAGATTTGATAAAGTTCGGGATTTCATTATAATTAATCGCATAATCACAGTATTCATCAGCTAATTCTCCAAGTCCAGAACCTAGTATAATAGCTATTTCCGGTTTAAAATCGTTAGTTTTTTCCCTGATAAATTCGATTGTGTTTTGCATATATAAACTCCTTTTACCCATTAAAAAAGTTAGAGTAATCTCTAACTTTTTTATAAAACTTTATCCTTTTGTTTAGTGAAATTAACCTACTAAACGATCATCATCAGCTTCTGCAGCTTTAACCATTATGGCATGTTCCACAGGATTTTCTTTTTTATAAGTTGTGTCAAAATTTTCTTCAAAATTAAAATCGTCATGAGCTTTTTTAGCTTGATTTTCATCTACAAGTTTTTTTGCAAGCTCTGCAATTTCATATACTAATTGATATCTGTTGTCGGTATTTTCGTTTAAATCCCAAGCAACTCTTATTATTTGATCCATCATAAGTTAAAACCTCACTTTTGTTTAATATATATTTAATACTATAATACAAAAAAAAATTTGGCAAGTGGCAAAAAAACATGAATTGTTGTATAATTGGCTTATGAAAATTTTTGACGGAATTCACAAATATATTTTAATAGAATTCGTTATTTGGTTTTTTATATTATGTGTTGCAGTAGCTGGTATTAAAATTCACCATTATCACAAGGAAAAAGAGCTTGTGACTTACCAGATTTTTATGCCTGATGTAGATGGCTTAATTGTTGGTTCTCCTGTCAAGTTTATGGGGGTTCCGGTCGGATATATTGAGAAGGTTAAGATCGTTTCTAATGAAGTTTATTTAAAGATTGTTATAACTGATAAAGATGTTGAATTGCCAAAAGGTTCTATCGCAACTGTTGAGTTTAACGGTATGGGAGGATCTAAATCTTTAGAAATTTATCCTCCGACAGATGAAAGTATTGCAGAAAATAAATTGATTGTAGTTCAATCTCCTAAACGCTTACATGATTCTTTAGGTTTGTTGAATGATATGTTTGATAAAATAGGCTCTATATCGACAAAACTTTCTTTTTTTGCAAAAGAAACAGGTGCTGTTGAAATGGGTAAAGGTATTAATGTCGGAGAAATTCAAAGTAATATGGGGCTTTTGGATAAATGGTTAAAAGAGTTTTCTACTTTAAAAAAAGAAGGGGTAAAATATGAACAAAGAGAAAGTCAGAATAATTAATAATCCTGTTGTGTTATTAAATTTATGTACAATGCGTGATAAAAATACAGATAGTCAAGGGGTTAGAATTGCGACAAGAAAAATTACAAGATGTCTTTTGTATGAAGCTGCAAAAAATTTGCCTTTAGTCGATACTCAGGTGACTACTCCTTTAACTACATTTACTGCAAAAACTGTTGATCCGAATATAAATTTAATTATTTCTCCAATTTTACGAGCAGGACTTATTTTTACTGATGAAGCTATAGATATTTTGCCTCAGGCTTGTATAAGACACATTGGAATGTATAGAGATGAAAAAACATTAAAACCTGTTTGGTATTACAATAAAGTTCCAATGGAAGCTCCTAATCCTGAAAAATTTTATATATATATAACAGATCCAATGTTAGCGACAGGAAATTCTTTGATTGAAGCAATAAAATTATATGCAGATAAAGGAATTCCTATTGATAATATTAAAGTAATTTGTATTATTGCGGCTCCTCAGGGAATTGAGAATATTCAAAAACATTATCCGGATATAGAAATTATTACAGCAGCAGTGGATGAATACTTAAATGAAAAAGGTTATATTGTCCCAGGTATGGGTGATGCAGGAGATAGAATTTTTAATACTTAATTTGATTTGTAAACAAATATAAACATAAATAACGGTATTTTTTAAAGTCTGTTTAAAAATATACCGTTATTTTTTATGTGTGTAAGAAATAGGAATATTATTATATGGATTTTCAAATTACGAGTGTGAATGCAAGTACAAATATCGGTTCAACTGAAGCTAAAAAAGATATTGAAAAATTAAAAAAAGAAGCTAGGGCTAAGGGTGAATATATCGTGACAGTAAGTGGTAATGAGACTGGATTAAGTGCCATTGCTCGTAAATTTAATATGTCTTTAAGTGGTTTTAAAAAACTTACAGGTCTTACAAAAGATACTTTAACTAAAGGGCAGGTTATAAAAAATGTTCCGCACGAAAAAATTCCTGATGGTAAAGGTTTAAAATATTTAGCAGAAAAAAATGGAATGAGTTTAGATGAATTGTTAAAATTAAATGGTTTACATAAAAATTATCAACCTTCAAAGGGTGAGTATTTTTATGTTTATCCAAAAGATTCTGGTGATGAAAAAAAATCAGAAAAAATGATTGAAAAATCTAAGCCAAAACCGGTACATGAAATTAAAGAAACTGATATTCAGAAAAAAGAAAAGTCTTCTGTAAGTCCTCAAAAAATTGCAGAACAAATTAGAGATGCTGTATCTTCAAATTATGGTGCTGTTGGAAAAGAAGATTTTAGTAAAGCATTTTTGCAAATAAATGAAAAAAATGTAAAACAAGTAATCAAAGCTTATGATGAATTACCTGATAATGATGAATCTTTAATTAATGCGATATCTTCTGAGGTATGGAGTTCTAAAGATTTACGGAAAGATGCAATAATGAATGTCTATGATAATTTGGCTAAGCAAACTAAAACTGTTAATGCTTCGCAAAGACAAGAATTTAAAGCAGAATTAGATAAACAATTTGGAAAATTTATTGGTATGGTAAATACTGAAAAATTGGATTCGATGATTAATAGTATGATTAATCAGCAGGCTGTACCATCAAAATCTAAAGGAGCATCACCATCTACTCCTATGGAAATTATGAAAAGTTCAAATGGAGGAAGTAGTGAAGACATTACAAGTTCTACTTTAACTAATATAAAAGACGGCAGTGGAAATTATGTGACTGCTGGTACATTGAAAAAATGGGCTATAAGTAGTGGTAAAAATGATAAAGGTTTTAGTAAGGTCGAAAACCCTTATATTGTAAGGCCTTTACCAAATTATAATACTGAAACTAAAAAAATTGAGGCTTTAACTGAGTTAAGAGAAGCTACAAGTAATGGTGATTTGAATGGTAAAGTAATAATTTTAAATTCCGGGCATGGCGGTTATCAACAAAACAATGGGTATTTTGATCCTGGAACAGTTTTGTCTGTTAAAAATGCAGAAGGTAAAGAAATGCCGATTGAAGAATGGCGTGTAGCCCAAAGTTTTGTAGATAAGTTATCTGATGAATTAAGAGGCAGAGGTGCTAATGTTATTTTTGTTTCAGGTGCTGTAAGAAATGGTGGAATGGCAAAACAACAATACCTAGAAAATTTAATTGCCGGTAAAAAAGGTTCTGATGAAGTGAGAGAATTGATCAGTGATACTGATAAATCTGATATGTTGTTTCTTTCTGTTCATGTGGAATCAGCAAAAGAAAGACCTGATTCTAGAATGTGTACAGTGAGATATTCAAAAGATATTGATAAAGAGTTGTCAGACAATATTAACAAACACTTAAAAAAAGGTTTTATGGCTTTAACTCCAGATGTTACGCATGATAATTTATATGTAAATAATGCTACTAAAGGTGTTCCGTCTTCATTATTAGAAATTGGAAATATTGCAAATGGAGATATTACAAATTCTCTATTATCTAGTTATGATCAAAAAAAATATATGAAATGTGTCGCTGATGCGATTGAAGAGACTATGAATAATTAAGGTAATAATATGTTTGGTTTAGGATTTTTAGATTTTATAGCAGATTTATTTGGTTTTTCTTCTGATAAAAAAATTGAACAGAAAAATTCAAATAAAAAACAATTGCCAGTTACATATCACAAGGTAAAAGCTGGAGAAACTTTATATTCTATTGCAAAAGCTAATGGGATTTCTGTTGAAACTCTAAAAGCTGCTAATGGAATAAAAGATGATATGTTATCTGTTGGTCAAAATTTAAAAATCCCAACAAAATCTTCAGAAACAATATTTCCAAAAACTAAAAAATCTGAAAATTCAGGTTTTCAAATGTATAGAGAAATTTCTGATGAAGAAATTGCAAGAGAAAATGCTAGAAATAAATTTGTAAAAATAACCAAAAATCCACCTTATACAATAAAAGCAGGTGATACCGCAGAATCAATTGCTAAACAGTTTAATGTTTCTCCTGATGCAATTATTGCTCTAAATTCTTTAGATGAGAAATCATTAAAAATCGGTAAGGTAATTAAAATCCCTGAAACAAGAACTGTGAAGAATGTAAAAAATATAAACGATGTAGCTAAAGCTACAGGCTTCAGTTTAGAATATTTAAAATCTCTTGAAATTATGGAGGAAAAACATAATAAAATTTATACTGACAAAAATGGTGTAAAAACTATAGGTATTGGACATGCATTATCTAATTCTGAAGCAAAAAGGTTTGTTGGTAAAAATTTATCAGATTCCCAGATATATACTATGCTTGCTCAGGATTTATTAGTTAGAGAACAGAATATAAAAATGATTGTTGGAGAGAATGTTTATAAAAAAATGCCTCAACCTGTTAAAGATGCTGTGATGGATTTTGTGTTTAACAGAGGTGAGACAATATTTGAGAATAAAAAGGATTTGGTAGATAGTTTGAAAAAAGGTGATTATAAGTCTGCTATTTCTCAAATGGATACAGATTATTCTCTGATGAAATTTAAATCATCTGAAGAATTGCAAGCATATATGGCTAAATTTAAGGATAAAAGAATTTTTCTGGTCGAAAAAGATGGAAAAACATTGAGAAAATATTTAAGTGGCCTTGATAAACGTAGATTATTTGAAATTGCTCATGCAAGTAAAATATATAAAAATAATATTCCTAAAGAAATAATATCTTCCGCCCAAAATTTATATAATAGAGGATTATATTTTCTGAGTATTGAAACTCAGAACAGGACTTATCCACAACAAGCATATCAAAATATAAAAGCTGATTTTAATATTTTGGTGAATGATTGGTTTGATGGAAAAATAAAAATGAAATAATCAATAAAATTATTGATGACCGTTTCTTTTTACTAATTCTAAAAGTTGGAGCATTTTTCTTTTTAATTTTAAATTTTCATCTTTTAGATTTGCAATTTCTTCTTCGTATTTTTGATTATCGTTTGTAAATGTAGTTTCCGGTTTTGGAACAGTATTATAATCAAGGATGAAACGCTTTTTAGCTTCTTCTTTAAGAATAACTAAAGCTTTTATGTCATCTTCTGTTACAAAACCAAGAGAAATTAAGATTTCTCCAAATTTTTTAGGGTTTCCTGATTCTTGAGCATCTCTATTTGCTAATATTGCTTGTTGTAACTGATCTACAGAGATAACTCCTTTTTGCTTAAAGTATTCTCCAATTCTAAATTTTCCTGCAATAAATCCAGCCATAGCATGAATTTCTTTAGAATCAGGGACTTTTATAAAATTTTGTTCAAGGCATAATTCATAATATTTTGCGACTTCTTCCATAGAAAGGAATGTATTTACAGAAATTTCTAACATTGAATATTCATTTGCACAACCTTGTAAAAAGTTATAAATATTGTTATCAAGACCGCATTTTCTTTCAGTCAATTCTGTTTTACCTTTAAATGTAAGTGTTGGAATGAATGTAGAAAAAGTGTCATTTGGGTTGTTTCTTAGAAAATCTTCACAAGCAAGAGCTTGCATTTCTTTGCTTAATTTTAAATAAATTACTTGTTTAACCCATAAAGGAACATTTAAAACTTTTTCCAAAAACAAATCAAGAATATTTTTTTTCAAATCAACCTCGCATAATCAATCTATATATGTTTATTATTATACCATATAATATGAATTTATTCAAGTTTAGGATTAGGCAAAAGATTTTAGATTCTCCAAAAGGTGGATTTATTTATTCTTCTTTATGCTATTGATTTATAATAATTAAAATTGTATTATAGATTTATAATAGGAGAAGTATGTATGCAAAAAGAAACTAAGAAAAAGATTGCAATAGGTGTTATTTCTTTAATAGGAATTGTTACAACTATTAAACTTGCAATAATATATTTTAATGCAAATTTTAATCCATATGCATTATCAAGTTTTTGTTCTATTAATGAATTTATTGACTGTGATGGTATTGCAAAAACGACAGAAGCTCAATTTTTAGGAATACCGCTTGCTTATTGGGGAATGTTTTTCTATTCATTTGTATTTGTAATGTTATTCGCTCAAAAATTAAAGAATTTTAGATTATTCAAGTTTATGGAAGTATTTAAAAATCCGATGGATTATATAGCTTCTTTAGGTTTAATTTCTTTTTTAATTTCAATGATTTTATTATGTTTGAGTTTATTTGAAATTAAAAAATTATGTGTACTTTGTGCATTTACTTATATATTAAATTTATTAATCGGTTGTATTGCTACAGATTTTAAAAATGGTGGGTTTGTTCATTCTATCAAACAAAGTTTTGTAGACTTTTTAGATGCCGTTAAAATAAAAAAATACTTAATAGCTTTTATTATTGTAATGCTAATTGCGGGTGGATTTTTAGCTTATACAAGAATTACTTTTGTATTTGCTCCACAAGTAAAAAGACAGTATGAATTTAAAGAATTTACTCATAAGAAAAATAAATATGCTATAAAAGGTAATATTTTAGGAGATGAAGACGCAAAAGTTATAATTTATACATATTCTGATTATCAATGTCCAATATGTCCTGTTCATAATTCAATGATGCACAAGTTAGCAAAAGAGATGAAAGGGATTAAGATCGTACATAGAAATCTTCCTCTAGATACAGATTGTAATAAATATTTGCAAGGACCTTTCCATATTGGCTCTTGTATTGATGCTAGATATTCAATTGCTGCAGAAAAACAAGGAAAGTTATGGGATATGAATAATATGTTGTTTGAGAAAAAACCTCAAACTGAAGAAGATGTATTAAAATATGCAGCGGATATGGGATTTGATATGGAAAAATTGCAAGAAGATGCAAATAGCCCAGAAACTGAAAAAGAAATTAAAGATCAAATTGATGATGCATACAAAAGAGGTATTCAAGGTACACCTTCTACAATGATAAATAATGAGGTATACATTGGTATTAAAACATATAAAGAATACCAAGAATGGGTGGAAAAACTTGGAGCAGAAAAAAGATAAAATAGTACTTCATACTTGTTGTGCAATATGTTCAGGATATCCTATATCTTTATTAAAAGATATGGGATATCAAGTTATTGCTTATTTTTATAATCCTAATATTTATCCTATTGAAGAATACCAAAAAAGATTAGATGCAGAAATTTCTTTGTGTAAAAATTTAAATTGTGATTTGGTAATAGGGGATTATGAAACTGATTTGTATTATGAAAAAGTTGCAGGGCTTGAAAACGAACCTGAAAAGGGTAAAAGATGCGATAAGTGTTTTGAATTAAGGTTATTAAAAACTGCCCAATTTGCAAAAGAAAAAGGAATTAAAAATATAACCACTTCTATGGTGATAAGTCCACATAAAAATTTTCAAAAGTTGACATTAATAGGTGAGAATATTGCAAAAGAATATGAGCTAAATTATGTTGCAATAGATTTTAAGAAAAAAGACGGTTTTTTAAAAACAAATAAAATTTCTAAAGAATTTGGTTTATATAGGCAAAATTATTGTGGATGTAAATTTGCTTTAAGATAAATCATATATTTACACTATGTTTATAAAAAAAAATGTTATATAATAAAATAAAAGATTGATTTTTGTAAAAAAATAATTAAAAATAAAAAAAAAGGATGTATGTATGAATAAGAAGATTGTTTGGTCATTAGCAGTATTATTATCGTTAAGTTCTGTTGTTGCTTGTGCCTCAAGTATAGATAAACTTGAGCCAATAGCTCCGCCTCAAAGAAATGCAAATGTTACAAACAATTCCTCTAAAGCTTCTTCAGAAAGTGAAAAAGAGGAGCTTCCAACTTTTTCATTTGATTTTGATAAAGATACAATATATTATCCAAATGCAAATATTAAAAGTGTAGTTGCTAAATATAAAAAAGGTAATTATACAGGTTGTTTGCAAGAATTATTTTCATTAACTAAAAAAGATCCTTCAAATGCTCTTGCATATTATTACATGGCATTAGCCTATACTCATATTAATATGAAAAATGAAGCTGTAGAAGCTTATGAAAAAGTGATAATGTTGAATCCAAATAATTATCTTGTTGAATATGCAACAAAAGGTCGTGATTGTTTAACAGATGGTCCTGCTTGTCACCCTGAGCCAGAGAAAAAAGAACAACCTGTTGAAGAATTGGATGAGTTGGATAAATTCATTAGAGCTCCTTATGGTAATGGTTTATCTCCAGAGTTAAATAAAGAAATCAGACAAAAGCAATTAATTAATATAAAAGAAACTATAAATAAAAAAGAAGAACTAGAAAAAAAAGATATTGAAAAAATTAAGAAATTTGATAAAAATAAATCAACTTTAAAAGATGTTGATAATGAAAAAATTGCTCAAGTAAGTGATGAAGATGTCTTGAATGCGATTAAAACATTGAAAGATGCAGGATTATCAATTTCAGTTCAATCAGAAAACCCATATGCTCAAATGATGCAATATCAAAATCCTCAAATGGCAGAAATGAGTATGCTATTAGGAAATAATAACAATAATAATAGTAATAGTATGATGAATATGTTGCCTATGCTAATGACTCAAGCTCAAAAGGGTGAAAATATTGACCCTAGATTTATGCAAGCTATGATGATGAATTCAATGATGGCTGATTTTAGTTTCAATAACGATAATAACAAATAATAATTTATTATGATTATAGATTATAAAAAAGCTAAAGAAGAATTGTTGACAGAATTAAATTATGACTGTCAGCAATTTTTCGTTAAAAAAGGTTATATTTTAGAAAATGCTTATTATGAATTATTGTCAGATAATTTAGAAAAAGCAAAAATTTTATTTAATGCTATTAAAGAGAATGATATAAGAGCCCATTGGGCGTGTTTTATGATTTCAATGATTGAGGCAAATGTAAGGGAATATCCTTCATATTTTGAGCTGAGAAATTTTTTAGAAATAGATTTGAATATTTTAATTCATTATTTCAAAGGTGATTATGTTGAAAAAATTGTAAGATATGCTGATTTTATGTTTACAATTAATCCTGAAGTCCATAAATTTATAGGTCGTGTATTTTATAATAACGGTTATTTAGATCAAGGAATGTTCTTTTTAGATAGAGCGAAGAATTATTTTTACCATGATCCTGAACTACATTATTTGTTAGCTTATATTTATTATAACAATAGTCAAATTGAAAAAGCGCAAAAAGCATTAGAAGATTGTATAAGAATTTTGCCAGATTATTTCCCTGCAGTGAATTTGCTAAAAATAATTAAGAGTAATATAAAATAATTTGTTAAGATAAATTGTTCGTGGTACACTTATTTTTGCCGATTATTAAAATAGGAGAAAACTATGATTATAATTATGGAGCGTAATGCTACCAAAGTTCAAATACAAAGAGTAATTGATTTTTTGAAAGACAATGGCTTTGATATCAGATTTAATCAAGGTCAAGTTCATTCAGTGATTGATGCGATAGGTGATAAAACTACAGTTACACCTGGTAGAGTTTCAGCATTTGATGGTGTAAAAGAAGTTAAAGTTATAAGAGAACCATTCCGATTAGCTTCAAGGGATAGAAAACCTGATGATACCGTAATTGAGTTTGCAAACGGAGTAAAAATTGGTGGAGGCAACAAGCCTGTTTCAATGGTGGGACCTTGTTCTGTTGAAGAAGATTATGATGGACTTATAAAAGTTGCACTAGCTGCCAAGGAAATGGGATGTGAATTTTTGCGAGGTGGAGCATTTAAGCCTAGAACTTCACCATATGATTTTCAAGGTTATGGTGAAAAAGCATTAAAATATTTAAAAAGAGCGAGTGAAGAAACTGGCTTATTGACAGTATCAGAAGTAATGGATGCTTCTGATTTGGATATGATGTGCGAATATGTTGATGTATTGCAAATTGGTGCAAGGAATGTTCAAAACTTTAAATTATTGCATGCAGTAGGTAGATGCAGAAAACCTGTTATTTTAAAAAGAGGTTTAGCGAGCACAATCAGAGAATTTTTGCTTGCAGCAGAACATATTATGTACAATGGAAATCCGAATGTAATTCTTTGTGAACGTGGTATAAGAAGCTTTGACAGCGCATTTACTCGTAATGTAATGGATATAGCATCAATTCCTGTTATTAAGAAATATTCTCATTTGCCTATAATTGTAGATCCAAGTCATGGTACTGGACAAAGATATTTAATTGAACCTATGGCGAAGGCAGGTTTAGTTGTTGGAGCTGATGGTATTATGATGGAAGTTCATCATGATCCAGAGAATGCTTTATCAGATGGTAAGCAGAGTCTACCTATCCCAATGTTTAAGGAAGTTATGGGGCGTATTAATCAGTTTAATAACAGATTACATTATGAAAAGACTTGTTTATCAGTAAATGTAGAATAATAAAAATATTGAAAATATAAAAACAATCTGCTATAATTAATATAGCAGTTGTTTTTTATAGAAAGGAGTTATTTATGAAAAAATTTAAAAATTTCGGGGGGGGGGGCAGATTAACCGCTCCTAATAAGGGATTTACATTAGCAGAGGTTTTAATAACATTGGGAATTATCGGTGTTGTCGCCGCAATGACGATGCCTAGTATAGTTGGAAAATATCGAGCAAAAGTTTTAAGAACCAAGTTTTTACAAGCTAATGTTATTGTACAGGATAGTGTATCTCAAATGCGAAATGATGAAGTTGATTTAAATGAAGTAATTAATAAAAGGGATTCATCTACCATAAATAAATATTTTAAGAATGGAAATTGTGTTTTGCCAGAAAATGCAAGTAAAGTTGGTTATAAAAATCTTAGTGGATCTCAGTTTGCTGATACAGCCGTTGCTACTGTGTTAGAGCAGCCGTATTGCCTAGCTAATGGAATGACTTTATGGTTTGTAAGATTAAAGGAAACTAATATTGTTGGTGATTGGAGTTCTGGTTTTGTAGATATTAATTATTCTCTTCTTGCAGTAGACATTAATGGATGGATGCAACGTCCTAATGCATATGGTAAAGATGTATTTTTTTGGTTTTATAATGGAAATACCGGAGCGCTTAGTCCAACTGGTTCTACTTTTAATATTGATTCAAATGTTTCTAATTTGTATACAAAATGTAATAAATCAAGTATTCATGCTGAAAGTGGAGCTGGATGTACTGCTGAGGCTTTGAATGATCCGTATTATTTTGATAAATTGTCTTTGTAATTAATTAAAATTATTAATGAAATTATGCATTTCTTTGGAAGAAAGCTGCGATTTCTTTATGCGGGAAAAATTTTACAATTGGACGTCCATGAGGACAGGTGTATGGCATTTTTGTTGTACGCCATTTTTTTATAATTTCCTGCATTTGCCAAGTTGAAAGTTTTTGACCGGCTTTTACTGATGCTTTACAAGAGGTTGTAATTAGGATTTTTTCTTCTAATCTATCAATATTTCCGTCTATATTTTCTAAAATGTCTGCTAAAATCTCTTTAGGATTTACTTTTGCAATCATTTGAGGAACTTTGCGGAAAATAAGTTCATTATCTTTCAAAAATTCTATTCCATATCCGAATTTTTCAAATTTATCAATGTTTTCTTTTATAAGTTCAGCTTCTGAACTTGATACAGGGACAACATCTGATACAAAAAGCATTTGAGATACAATATTTTTTTCAGACATTAATTTTTCATAAATGTATCTTTCTTCTGCGATGTGTTGGTCAACAATTTCCAGTCCATCTTCTTTTTCAACAAGAATATATGTGTTTTTATATTGACCTACAATATTTTCTTCAGGTTCAGCTTCTTTTTCAACAGGAACAAAAAATTGTTTTTGTTCTGTTTGTTCAACTTGAGTTTCTTTTAATTTTTTGGTTTCTTGCTCCATTAATTTATCAGATACATAAATTGTATCGTCTTTTTTGTCAAAGAAAATATCTCCAGATTGTTCTATTTTAGGCTGAACAAAATCTATAATATGGCTTTGTTGAAAATTTTCATTTGGATTAAATTGTTGCGGCGGATTAATTGTGTTTTTTTCAACATAATTTGCAAGCCCAGCTTGAATTGAAGTGTAGATGAAATTGAATATTTGGTTTGTATTTTTGTATCTTACTTCTTTTTTTGTCGGGTGGACATTCACATCAACATCTGATGGTGGAATTTCTAAATTCAATACAACAAAAGGGTATTTGCCATTTGCAATAAGGCTTTTATAAGCTGTATCTATTGCTTTTTGGAAAATAGGACATTTAACTGTTCTTGAATTTATGTAGATATGATAACTTTTTTTGCTTGATCGAGTGTAATCTGGTGTACTCACATATCCTGATATTTTTAATCCTGCAAGATTGTCTGTTTTTAAGACTTCTTTTAAATTTGCTATTACATCTGCCGAGTAAACTTCTTTAATTGTTTGTAAAAGATTATTTTGCCCAGATGTTTTAAGCATTGTTTTCCCGTTCTTTTTAAGTTCCAAAGAACATTCCGGATGTGCAAGGGCTATTGCTTGTACGAGTTCTTGAATATATGAAAATTCGGTATTCGGACTTTTCAAAAATTTTAAACGTGCAGGTAGATTATAAAAAAGATCTTTGATATCCATAATCGTTCCGACAGCACAGCCTGTTTCAACTTGTTTTACTTCAGAATTCTCACATTTAACTTTTGTCCCAGTCTCAAAATCAGCAGTTCTTGTAGTACAAGTTAATTTTGAAATTGAAATAATGCTAGATAATGCTTCCCCTCTAAATCCGAGAGTATGAATATTGAATAAATCTTCATCTGACGCAATTTTGCTTGTTGCATGTTTTGAAAACGCAAGCATAATATCATCAGGGTGAATTCCGCAGCCGTTATCAGCAACTCTTATATCTCTACAATCATTATTTATTTCAATACTTATTTTAGATGAGCCTGCATCAACAGAGTTTTCTACAAGTTCTTTTACAACAGATGCAGGTCTTTCAATTACTTCTCCCGCTGCAATTTGGTTTATTAAATGCTTTGATAACTGCTGAATTCTAGCCATATTAGCCTCCTATGAAGTGAGAGAAAAAGAAATGTTTTACATAATCAAATTGAGTTAATAGTACTACAACAACAATTGATACAATTAAACCTAATGTTACTTTGTACAAGTCTTTGATAATGTGTTTATACATTTTTTTAGGTGATTCAAATCTTAATCTTTGGTACAGAGCAATTTCTCTACCAGCTAAAAGACCTATAAATACCCAAGTTGTTGACATTGGAACATTGTTTAGGTTTATAAAATACATTAATAAAAATGCATAAATAATATCAATAATAGTTGCAGAACGAGGATCTTGTACATTTGTTTTCATTTTAACGATTTTTTGAATATCCCCGCCTCGTTTGTATGTAAGTATTCCTAAGAATATTGTGAAACATACAAGTACAAATAATAGTTCCCCAATGGACGCTTTTCTAGGTAGGTAAATGAATAATTTTGCAGAATCCTGCATTAACCATTGTGACCAGATGAATGCTGTAGAACACCATTTTGCAGCCATCCACCATTTTGAAATTTTAGCATCACCTGAACGTTTTTGTGTATAGTAAAAATATCTTTCAACAGGACGACCAATGATGTTATAAATAATAATTGCGACTATAAATGCTATGACATAGCCGAGTACAGATTTTGTAAGCATCATCCAAATAACAGAGACATCACTTACCGAAAATACACTCAGAACTAGAAATGTTGTTGCAACAGGAATTCCCCACCTTGTCAAAATGATTAAAATAATAGGTGGTAACAGGTATAAAAATGTATAATTTTCAGTTACAGGAATTCTTGTTAAAAGGCCGAATGACATATCACCGTCATTGACTATCCAGCCTATTCCAATTGTTAAAACTAACACTATAACAGAAAAAGCCCATAAATAATAAAATGGGGTCTTTTTGTTGGCACTTAAAAAAGTACCTAAAGTTTGAATAATATCGTTTGATACGCAGGCGTACATTGAAAGTAAAAAACCTGCTATTCTATAAAAATCGCTTAGTGTAAATGCTCCCTCGAACATCATACCTCCATCTATTTTTCAATCTACAACAAACACAAATTCATCTAAATGTTTGATTACAAATTTGAAACATTTCTATAAGATGCTATAAAGAGAAAATTTTTTATAGGGAGATATAGACTTGGTAAGAGCGAGAATTAATACGAAATTAAAACCTTCTAAAAAAGCTGATTTGCAGGTAGTAAAACCTGTTAAAACAACTAAATATAGCGATATTGATTTAAATAATTGGAAAGCATATGATCATGTAAAAACTGATACTTTATGGGAATTCCCAAGTCGTTTGCGAGAAGGTGGACATTCAAACGAGTATCATGGAAATTATATTCCTCAAATCGCTCAACAATTATATGAAAGATTTACTAAGAAAAATGATGTTGTGCTAGATTTATTTTTCGGTTCAGGAACATCTGGGATTGAAGCTGTTAATATGGGCAGAAGATGTATTGGAGTTGAATTAAAAGATGAATTAGCAGAGAGTGTATCTCAAAAATTTACACCAAAACAATTGGTAACAGATGTTCGTATTATTTGTGCGGATTCTGCTTCAGAAGAAGCAAAAGAAAAAGTTCAGGCAAGTCTTGATATTATGAGAGAAGAAAAAGCTCAATTTTTAATTCTTCATCCGCCTTATGACGATATTATCAAGTTTTCTGATAAAAAAGAAGATTTATCTAATTGTGAATCTACTGAAGAATTTTATGATTTGTTTGCAAAAGTTGCCAAAAATGGTTATGATATGCTTGAAAAAGGCCGTTTTGCAGCATTAATTATTGGAGATAGTTATAAAAATTCAGAAGTTCAGCCTCTAGGTTTTGAATGTATGGCTAGAATGATGAATTTAGGTTTCAGATTAAAAGGCATCATTGTAAAAGATATTCAAGGTAATGAACGAGCAAAGGGTAAAACTGCAAATTTATGGCGTTATAGAGCACTTGCTGGTGGATTTTTTATCTTTAAACATGAATATGTAATGATATTCCAAAAAGTTAAATAATTATCTTTGGGTTGTAATATTTAATGTATTTACAACTCTCAGCATTAATTCATTCCAAGTTTCTTTTTTTTCTAAGCGGAATAATTTAACGCTGTCATACCAGTCGCAGTGGGTTAAATCCATATGCCATCTCCAGTTGTAATTATAAGGTAGCAGAACAATACAAGGTTTACCCATAGCTCCTGCAAGGTGTGCTAAAGATGTATCACTGCATATTACTAGATCTATATTTTCTAAAGCTCCTGCTGTGTCAGAAAAATTTTTAAAGCTGCTAGCTAAATCAGTTATGTCGTATTTGGAAGATAATTTTTCAAATTCTTCTGAACCTTCAAATGTTTGAGCTGAATATACTTTTACATTTGGGATGTCAAATAGTGGAGCAAAAGCTTCTACATTTATTACTCTATCAGTTTCGTAATAAGTGTTCCCTTGCCATTTTATTGCGATTTTAAATTTATCATTGTTAAAGAAGTTTTCTTTATAATACTGAACTTTTTCAGGTACAGCTTTTAAATATTTATCGTGATACATAAATACTTCTTCATTATTAAGCCCTAAAACGTATGGCAGGCTAAGAAAAGGAAGGTGGACATCAAAATTGATTTTGTCTTCTTCGTAAAATAAATTCATAATTTCCACGTTAGGGAAATTATCTTTAAATAGTTGTACTAAAGCTTTTTGGGGTTTTAGAATTATTTTTTTACATCTTTTTTGAAGTTCTGGAAGGTATCTTGCAAACATAATCATATCGCCAAAACCAGCTTCATAGTATGTGTATAAGGTCTTATCTGAAATATCTTCTCCTCTCCATATTGGAGCTTTTTTTATAATATTTGGATATGTTACTTGCTGGGATATAATTGCAGTATTTCTGCATAGTCTGTTTTCAAAATACTTTAGTCCTGTTTGGTAGTCTTTTATTCTTAAATATCCCAAAGATAAGAAATATAAAACCTCTTTGTCATTAGGATTTATTTCATGACATTTTTGAAAATATTCAATTGCCTTTTCTGGTTTATTTAAAAATAGGTATAAACTTGCAAGGTTGTAACATGCTTTCTCTGATTTAGGATTTATTTCAATGGCTTTGAGGTAAGCTTTTTCATATTCTATATTATTTTTATAGGCAAGTCCTAATAAAAAGTATATTTCAAATCCGCAAGCTATAGTGTTAGCAGCTTCTTCAAGTGCTTCTATTTCTTTTGAAAAGTCTTTTTTTGCTTCATAAACTTTAGCTAAATTTTCATAGAAGTAGGCATCTTTTTTTATTGATAGTGCTTTTGTAATATATTTTTCTGCTATAACTAATTCATTTTTTGCAATCTTTAAAATTCCTAATAAATTTAAAACTTCTGCATTATCAGGTGTTTCTTCTAAAATTTCCTTATAAATAGTTTCAGCTTGGTCTAATTCCCCTTTGGAGTGTAATTTAAACGCTTTATTAAATTTTTCTTTTTCCAAAATATCCATAATCGATTATATACAGATTTCTTTAAAAAAATCAAAAAATCTCATGCATTTAAAGGATAAAATATCTAAAAATGTAGTTTATTCTATGAATATACATCAGGTGTGTGGTAAAAATACTAAAAAGCATGCCCTAAAAGAGACAATATTACAAAATATTAACCAAACTTGAAGAAATGTAAAATTAGCTGAAAACATGTCATCATCATGGTTTCGGGGAAAATTTAAAAGCGGAGGAACGGTTTAAAATAAAAAAGTTGTCCACCTTAGATGTATAGAGTACAATTAATAATATATTCAACTTCTTGTAGAGGTAGGATGATTATTTATGGACAATACAGTTAGACAAAATCTTTTACGGATACAGGAAGAAATCGCACCTTATACACCAAATATCATAGCGGTTACAAAGTATTTTGACGAAAGTGCAATGATCAATGCATATAATGCAGGATTAAGAAATTTCGCAGAATCGAGAGTAATTGAGGCAATTGAGAAGATAAATAATCTTCCTGCAGATGTGAAAAATAATTCAAAATTTCATTTTATCGGACATCTCCAAACAAATAAAGTGAAAAAAGTTATAGGTCATTTTGATTATATTCATTCTGTAGATTCATATAAACTTGCAAAAGTAATATCAGATGAAGCTTGTCATGCTGAGAAAGTTCAAAAAATTCTTCTTCAAGTCAATAATGCAAATGAAGAACAAAAATTTGGATTTTCTAAAGAAGAAATATTTGAGGTCTTTAATTCAATAAAAGAACTTCCAAATATTGAAATTTGTGGGTTAATGAATATGGCACCTTTAGGGGCTCAAGAGGAAGAATTAAATTATTTATTTGAAGATATTTTGCAAATTAAATTGAGACTTGAAAAAGAATTTAATTACAAATTAAAAGAATTGTCTATGGGGATGAGTCAGGATTACAAAATCGCAGTAAAACACGGTGCGACAATGCTTAGGATTGGTAGAAAATTATTTATAAAGTAAGATAAACGGAGGAAAAACGGTGGCAGTAGTAACAGACAAAATTAAATCAGTAGTAGATTTTTTAGTAAAAGGTTTTGAACCAAGAGAAACAATTTTTGATGAGATGGCTCAGGAAGCAGATATTGATTATCCTGTAGAAGATAACGTAGCTCTTCAGCCAGAATATTCTTATCAACAACCTTCAGTTGACAGAACAAATGAAATTAAAGTTGTAAGCCATCCTAATTTTAAAGGTTATGAAGTAAAAGTTATGGAACCTCGCTCTTTTGAAGATGCAGCTACTATTGTTCAACATCTAAGAAACAGAAAAACCATCGTTTTAAACCTTCACCTATTGGATAAAGAACAATCACAAAGAACAATTGATTTTGTATGTGGTGCTGCTCATGCATTAGATGGCAAACCTCAAAAAGTTGGCGATTTAGTATTTGTATTTACTCCAAGCAATGTAACTTTGTCTGTTGATGTAAATGCTAATCAAAATAAATTTAATGACTCATTGTGGAGAGCTCCTTTACAATAAGTCAAAATAATATGAGAAAGAGAGAGATAGTTGAATATGAGGCATTTTATGCCTCTTTTTTTTATATGTTGAAAAGATTGTAAAATTTTGTTATAATTAATTTGTATAGTATGAAAGGAGCATTTATGTTTAGATTGTTAAGTAAAGTAAGCCGGGGGGGGGGCATAATTTAGGCTCCTACAGAGGTTTTACTCTCGCAGAAGTATTAGTAACTTTGGGTATTATTGGCATTGTTTCAGCAATGACAGTTCCGACTTTGATGCAAAATTATCAAAGAAAAAGTTATGTTATTCAATTACATAAAGTTTATAATGAAACTTTGCAAGTACTGGAAATGTTTCAAACAGATAGAAATGCTGTAAATTTGAAAGAAGCTGGTTTAACATCGCAAGATTCAGTAGATAAAATGATTAAGACTTATTTTAAAGTTATTAAAGAGTGTGATTCAATGACTGAATGTTTTGCAGATCAGTATAAAAAACTTGATGGTACAGTTGAAAATGATAAAATGTTTTCTAGAAATTTAAAATCTTATGTTTTAGCAAGTGGTGCATCGATTAGACCTGCATATTATGTAGAGGGACCTAATAAAATAATCAATATGGCTGTTGATGTGAATGGAGCACAAGGACCGAATGTTCAAGGTCGGGATTTGTTTTGGATTTATATATATAATAATGGCAGGGTTGATGATTTTGGAGATGATGCTAATGTTAATGCTCCTTTGACCAATGAACAAAGAGAGGATATATATAAAAAATACTGTCAATCTCTAGAAGAAGCTCCAGATGCAGGTGGTGGAGGTTGTTTTGGTAGAATTCTTAATGATAATTGGGAAATGACTTATTAAATCAAAAAAGAGCTTTTTATAAGCTCTTTTTTATTTGCTTAAATAATAAAATTATGTTATATTTGCTTCGTTATGGAAATGAAAAATTTTGCTGTTTGTTATAATCAAGAAATATCTCATTCTGTTGAGATAAAAGATAAGCTCGTTAAAATTCTTATAAGTAAAGGACTGACTGTTGAGGTTTTGAATATTGATGGTTTAAAAGATGGCTTTGATTTTGTCTTTGTAATAGGGGGAGATGGTACTATTTTAAAAACGGCAAGATTTTATGCAAAGTATAAAACTCCAATTTTTGGTATAAATTTAGGACGTTTAGGCTTTTTGTCACAATCTTCTAAAGAGGATATTGAAAAATCTGTTGATGAGATTTTAAAAGGTAATTTTGTTATTGAAGATCGTATAATGTTGCAAAGTGGGCATTTTACCGCATTGAATGATTTTGTGATTAGGGGCCAAGATATGGGAAGAACATCTCGTTTCTCTTTGAAAATTAATGATAAATTTGTATGTGACTATCTTGCTGATGGTATTATTGTTTCAACACCAACTGGTTCTACAGCTTATGGGTTATCAGCTGGCGGTCCTGTTTTATCTCCAAGTTTGAATGTTTTTGAAATTGTCCCGATTTGTCCCCATACTTTGACAGCAAGACCAATCGTTGTTCCGGATTATGAAAAAATTACAGTTTCTACAGATTCAAGTTCAAAATCCGTTTTATCTACTGATGGTCAAGAATTGTATGAAATTAATTCAGATATTGTAATTGAAAAATCTATTTATACTGCTAAACTCGCGTTGTTGAAAAATTCGGAATTTTACTCTATATTAAAGAATAAATTACATTGGGCAATGCCGCCTGCCTACGAAAATTATTAATATTATCTTTTTGTAATTTGATTAGCATTATTCCGATTTATATTAATTTTTGTTCATATTTTTTAAGTAAATTCTTGTACTTTTTTTCTATTTAAAATAGTATGTTATTATACTATTGTAGATAGACAACTATACAATTATATAAAAGAGGTAACAAAGTGGAAAATTTCGTATCAGATATCTTTGCTAAAAAAGATGAAACAACAAGCAATGATCAAACTCAAAGGTCTCCAATTAATCCTACTAATATTAAAGTAATCGGTGTTGGCGGCGGCGGTGGAAATGCTGTTAACCGAATGATTAAAGCAGGACTTTCTGGTGTTGAGTTCTGGTTAATGAATACAGATTTACAAGTTTTAGAATACGGCCAAACTAAAAATAGAATTCAGCTAGGTGCTAAATCTACAGCTGGTCTTGGTGCTGGAGGAGATCCTTCAGTAGGAGAAAAAGCTGCAGAAGAAGCTCAACAAGAAATTACTGAAGCATTAGATGGCGCTGATATGGTATTTATCACAGCAGGTATGGGTGGTGGAACTGGTACTGGTGCTGCTCCTGTAGTTGCAAAAATTGCTAAAGAATTAGGAATTTTAACAATCGCAGTTGTTACAAAACCTTTCACTTGGGAAGGTCGTAAAAGACAAAATCAAGCTAACCAAGGTTTAGAAAAACTAAGAGAAGCTGTTGATGCTGTAATTATCATTCCAAATGATAAATTGCTTCAAGTTGTTGATAGACAAGTAACATTGACAGAATCATTTATTATTGTAGATGAAGTATTATTAAGAGGTGTTCAAGGTATTTCAGATATTATTACTGTTCCTGGACTTATTAACGTTGACTTCGCAGATGTTAAATGTGTTATGCAGGCATCTGGCTCAGCCCTTATGGGTATTGGTCGTGGTCAAGGTGAAGGTAGAGCTGTTAAAGCTGCTGAAATTGCTATCAATTCTCAACTTCTTGAATCTTCAATCAATGGTGCAACTGGTGTAATTGTTAATATCACCGGTGGCCCTGATATGACTCTTCATGAAATATCTGATGCTGCAAATATTATTCATGACGCTGTAAATGATGATGCTACTGTAATTATTGGTACAGCTGTTAATGAAAATATTCAAGGAGAAATTCAAATTACTGTAATTGCTACAGGTTTTGAAATGAAAAATCAGCAACCAGAAGTAAAAACTGATGTAAAACAATTGAGTGCATCTGATTTCTTTGCTGGTACATTTAATTCAAATTCAAATGTAAATTCTCAACCTCAGCAAACAGTTAGAAGATCTTCAATGCCGGAAGTTTCTCCAAGTTTTACTAATATTGAAATTCCGGATTTCTTAAAAAAATAAATCACACTAACTAAAGTTGGAATATGAGAAAGATTAAATAGAGTGGTTATTAACCACTCTATTTTTTATTATTTCTAATAAGTATAAATAAACAATAAAAAACGCTTTTTGTTTTACACAAAAAGCGTTTTTTAAGTTTAAAAATTTAAAATTAGTCTTTAGCGTGTCCAGCTGTACCAAGAACGTCACGCATTTTGTGCATAACCATTTCTTTAACAGCTGTTCTGCCAGGTCCCATGTATTCACGTGGGTCAAATTTTTCAGGGTGTTCAACAAAGAATTCTCTGATAGTTGAAGTCATAGCTAATCTTAAATCTGTATCGATGTTAATTTTAGCTACACCGTGTTTAGAAGCATATGCTAACATATCTTCTGGAACACCTTGAGCGTTTGGTAATTGTCCACCGAATTGATTACATTTAGCAACAAATTCAGCTGGAACTGAAGATGAACCGTGTAATACTAATGGGAAGTCATATCCTACAGCTTCGTTTACTGCTTTTTTAATTTCAGCAAGTCTTTCGAAGTCTAATTTAGCTTCGCCAGAGAATTTGTAAGCACCGTGAGATGTTCCGATTGCTACTGCTAATGAGTCACAACCAGTTTCTTTAACAAATCTAGCAGCTTCTTGAGGATCAGTGTATGTTGAATCTGCAGCATGAACTTTAACATCATCTTCAACACCAGCAAGTTTTCCAAGTTCTGCTTCTACAGATACGCCTCTTTCATGAGCATAATCTACAACTTTTTTTGTTAATGCGATGTTTTCTTCTAATGGGAATCTAGAACCATCAATCATAACTGATGAAAATCCGCCATCAATACAAGCTTTACAAATTTCAAAATCAGCACCGTGATCTAAGTGTAAAGCGATAGGAACTGTAGTTGTAGCTAAAGCAGCTTCAACTAATTTGATTAAATAAGTTTGGTTTGCATATTTTCTAGCACCTGCAGAAACTTGTAAAATAATAGGTGATTGAGTTTCTTCAGCAGCTTCTGCAATACCTTGCAAAATTTCCATGTTGTTAACATTGTAAGCACCAATAGCGTATCCGCCTGCTAATGCTTTTTTGAACATTTCGCCTGTTCCAACTAATTTTCTTTCACTCATTTGAGTTCTCCTTCTTTTTATTTTTCTAGCTGACACTTGTCAGAATTTTTTTTTTAGGAAAAACCCTTATTTGGGTACATTTATATTACACATGTAAAGTACAACAAACAAAGAAACGGTGCAAGTGTAAAGAAATATTAATATCGTATATACTATTTTACAAAACCTGATATGACCTGATATAATAGGCTTGTAAGGGAATTAATGAATAAATTGTTAGCAAAAAAAATTTTTTACTTGCTTTGTATAAGCAAGTAAAAGTGACGTAAGGAAAATGGAGTATAGACTATGACAATTAGACCTGTGACATCTGCAACTTTAGTAAGTAATTTAAATCAATTAAATTTTGAAGGTAAAAAGAAAAAAAATTCAAATGCATCTCAACCAGTAAATCAAATTTCTCATAAATTGGCGGTACCTCTTGCAGCTACTGTTTTAGCTATGAGTCCGATGGCTAAGACTTCAGCTAATTCTAATTTATATGATGTTAATTCTGAAAAAATTGAAGTGATGACTCCAGAAAATAATTTGATAAATGAAGGAAATGTAATAAAAACAAAATCATTTGTATTGAATAGAAAATCTGCAGGAGGAGTTCCTTATACTGCAACTTATGATGTAAATTTTGTAAGTAATGATAATGATGATTCAAATTTTGAAAGTATACAAATTCTTTATAAAGAAGGTAATGGTGGACCTTCTAAGGGAAGACTTTATACAGTAAATAAATTCAATACTTATAAATTCGGAATAGTTTCAGAAGATGGTTCTGAAAGTAATAATTTTTCGCTAGATGAAATCGAGGCATATGATACTCGTATGGGTAAAAACACGTATGGAAATAAAACATATATTACAGATAAACCAATTTGTGATTATATTAAATCTCAAATAAAATTGAATGGTAATAATTCTGATGTAAAACCAAATGTCATAGCGAGAAAGATAAGACCTTCATCTGACTTAAATTTGCAAAATGTTGCTCCAAAAAATAAAATAAAGGATGCAGCTCCTATTGTTCGTAATAATTATAAACGTGTAGGTTCTGATGATATAGAAGGATCTAACGGACAATATAAATTAACTTACTATTCTATGCCTAATAGTGATGAGGTTGATTTGATAACTCTAAAAAAAGATGGATCTCCAGAATTAGCAGTTGGTAAAAATATTATAGCTACTGGAATATTTAATAGTGGAGATAGTTCTCCTGTTAAGTTAGTGTATGGAATCACAGAACTTTATGATAATAATATGGAAAAATATTATTTATCTGATAAAGATTTAGCTATTTTCCTAGTAAATGCTTATAATAGTCCAATAACAAGTGGTATGGTATTTAATTGTGAATCAGTTGAAAGAGAATATATTTGCCATAGTGGTGTAGTAATGCCATTAGATGGTGAAGATGAGTATGAAGATTTTGAATAGTTGATTGTAAATAATTGTAAACATATCAAAACATGTTGAAATACATGTTTTTGGTATGTTTTTATAAATATATGATGTAAAAAAATCAAGAGAGAGCATATGTCAGGTATAGATAACAATATATCTTTTAAAATAAATAATAATGGAATTGAGAATAATACAGTAACAAACAATGCTGCATCTGCAAACAATGCTTCTCAAACTATTCCTTTAGTTCAAAAATATACAGAGGAAGAATTACTAAAAAAACTAGGTATTACTAAAGATGTTTTAAATGCAATACTTTTAAAACATCCAGATGCCACATCTTTACCTTTGGATAAATTACAAGTATTAGTTAATAAAGAAATTGCATCAAATCAGTTAAATGAAAATTCAGAAGCTAATATCCATAATAAAGATTTAGAACCTGATAATAATATTAAGCCTGATTCTAATGAAAAATTAAATTCTCAAGATGACTCTGCATTATCAGATACTCAAAAACCTTTTGATAAAGGGGAATTTATAAAATTATCTCCTGATAAGAAAGCTAATGTTATTGCTTTAGAATTAGCTAAAAATAGATTTTTGTATTCTGATTCAGACAATCCAAAAACAGAAGAAGATTGGAATAATTTAACAGAAGAAGAACGTCAAAATTTATTTAAATCAAGTTTAGAAGTTGTAAAAAATGATAAAAATGGCTTAGCAAAGTTGCTTACAAATTATGGTAAAAGCTCTATTGCTGATTCTACTATGACAAAAATCCAAACTGCCAATATGAATGGAATGTCTCTTGAAGATTTTCAAAAATTATCTCAAGTAGAAAAAGAAGAATATGTATATAGTTATTTAGATACAGAAAAGAAATTGGCAGAAGGAAAAGGTAGAAAACCTGAATTTACAAAATCTGAAAGAGATTTTTGGAATAGAAATAATTTGCTTGCAGAATCTGTAAATAACTATTATAAACAAAAAGGTATAGAAAGATCTGTTTGTCCAGGTGATGTTTCTCAAGTTTTGCGTGAAGAAAACTTAAATCTTGAACAAGTTCAGTTTGAATATTTAGATAATAAAATTAAACAAGGTCAAAATTTATCTAAATATGAAAAATATCAATATAAATATTTATCTGAAGCTAAAGATTATTTTGAAACAGATTCTCAATTAAATAATCTTGCAAATGAAGAAAATCAAAAATTACAAGAACCTCCTTCATTGTATTCTAAAATTCAAAGTACAGAGTTTGCGGAAAAGTATAATGATGCATTTCCAAATGAAAAAGTTGAAATTTTATATGGTATTTTGAAACAAGAAGCAGGAAATGATAAAAAAGTTTTGTATGATAATTTAATGGCTTCTGCATCAGATGCGTATAAAAAAGGTGATAGAGCTCTTGCAAGCGATTTAGCTAAAAAAGCTAGATTGGTAGATAGAGTTCGTTATATTTCTGTTGATAAAAATGCATCAGCAACAGAAATATCATTGAAAACTAAATCAACAAAAGATTTATCAGTTGAAGAAGCTGTTGAATTACATAAAAATATTGGAAATAATGAGAATGAAGCTATTGCTGAAGCTGGCGGAATAGCTTTAGTTGGCCGTTCTTCAGATGAACAAGCTCTAGAAATATCTTATGTCGGCTCAAAATTCGCAAAAGTCGATAATGCGATGTACGATAGAGCTACAAAGGTTAAAGATATTGAGAATGCAGAGATTATATATACCAATGTCAGAAATGGTGCAGCTCAAGAAACTTTAAATTATGTTGCAGCGAATGCTGATAAGGCTCAAGCAGAGTTGCAAAGTCCTGTTTTGAAGATGTATACAGAAGGTAACAAAGAAGCAACTCAAGCTGCAATTGATGCAAAAACTGTTACAAGATTTTATGCACAAAATCAAACAGAAGGTTTAAATACTTTAAAAAATAATGCAGAGACCTTAATGGAAAAAGGTGAAGCAATAAAGGCTTTGAATTTATTGTCTGATCAAATTCAAGATTGTCATAAAGATAATCAATTAGATATGCACAAAAGTATGATGCAATCTAAATATTCTGAAGTTCAAGAACATGCAGCAGGAAACATTAAAGACTATGATCCTACTGTTCAATCTCAAGCATTAGATGTAGTATATACATTAGGTAATGAAAAAGCTATTGAAAAAGCTGTTACAAGTCTTGAAAATGCTCCTTCATATTTGCAAGAAGCAGAGCTCCCAAGAATTATTGGAGAAACTGCTGTAAGAAATAATCAAGATGTTTTAAATATTTTAACAAATGATGCTGATTCTAATGTTAATTTAAAATCAAAAATTGCAAGTGGTGCTTCTTTAACTCCTAGTGAATATAATAATCTTTCTTCTGCAGAGAAAAAAGAATATTTCACAAATTATTTTAAAAAATTACCATTAGAACAAAAAATTAAATTGTTATCATCTATTCCTAATGGCGCACAAAAGAAAACAATTTACGTTATGATAGCAAGAACTGATTCTAATTTATTTAATGCAATTGTAAAAGATAAAGATAGAGCAGATGCATTATTATCTATGGGCTTGCCTAACGATGTAAATAACAAAATTGCAAATGTTGTTAAATTTTTAGCAGTGTCTGATATAGGTTATCAAAATATTGCTAAAAAACACGATATTGATTATAAAAATCAAGATAAACCAAATAATATTTCATATAATACAAATCCTTATGGTTTTGATTCAAAAGAATTATTCAGAAAAGATAAAAATGGAAATTTAGTATTTTAAGGTACGAAATTTGTAGTGGATAAGAAAAGAGTCTCTTTGTAACAAGAGGCTCTTTTTTTGTTGATTTTTTATATTGTTTATATTTTAATATTTGTACAGCGTTAAAAACGCGAGTTCTATAGAAAGAAGACAATTATACATTGCCTGAAAATAAAAAAGAAATTAAATTAGCCAAATATGCAGGTTTTTGTTACGGTGTAAAAAGAGCCGTTGAAACTGTTAAAAAATTAAAAAATGAAAATCCTGATAAAAAAGTTTTTGTATTAGGGGAACTTATCCACAATACTCAAGTTATTCATGAGCTTGAAACTTTGGGGATAAAGACTTTGAATGAAATTCCTGAAAAAGGTGAGGGAATTTGTGTAATCAGAAGTCATGGTGAAAGTCCTCAAGTTATTGAAAAAATTAAACAAGCAGGATTTGAACCTGTTGATTTGACTTGTCCTGATGTTAAAAAAGTTCAACAAAAAGCTGTGGAACTAGCAAAAGATGGATATTTTGTAGTTATTGTCGGAAAATCAGAACATCCTGAAGTTATTGCAATAAGAGCAAATGCAGAATTATGGAGTGACAATGTTATAGTAGCAGCGTCTGTTGAACAATTAAAAGAATTTGAAGCAAGAATTAAAAGTCATAAAAAAGTTGGAGTTGTTGTTCAGACAACCCAAAGACTTGTTACTTTAAATTCAATTGTTGAATATTTGACATCAATTGCAAAAGAAATTCATATTGCAAATACTATTTGCCAAAGTACATCTATGCGTCAAAAAGAAGCTAGAGAATTAGCAGATGAAAGTGATTTAGTTATAGTTGTAGGCTCTAAAAAAAGTGCTAATACAACTCACTTGGCTGAAATTTTAAAAGATATTACTAAAACTATTCATATTGAAAAAGATGATGAACTTGATAATTACAAAGATTTGATTGTCAATTCAAATCATATTTCAGTTACTGCAGGAGCATCTACTCCGCAGAATATCATAGAAAATGTAATTGAAAAACTTAGAAAGGAAATATAAAAAACATGACAACAACATTAGAAAAAACAAATTTAGATGAATTCGAAAGATTATTAGAAGAATCTTTCGCTAAATCTTACTCAGTAGCTGATATTGTAGAAGGTACTGTTGTAAAAAAAGAAAGTGATGGATATTTAATTAGCGTTAAAGGTGCTAAAACTGAAGCATTTTTACCTGTTAAAGAAATTCCAGCTTCTGAAGGTATCGACAATTTAGAAATCGGAGAAGAAAAAGAATTCTATGTATTAAAAGAAGAAAATGATGAAGAAGGAATGCTTTTATCATTGAAACGTTTAGCATTCGCTCAAGCTTGGGCTCAATTAAATGATGCAAAAGTTCAAGGTGATACAATTTTAGCTAAAGTTGTATCAATTGTTAAAGGCGGTGTATTAGTTGACGTTGCTGATTTAAAAGGATTTATTCCATCTTCTCAATTAAGAACAGGAACTCCTTTTGACGGTTTAATTGATACAAAAATTGAAGTTAAAGTTCTAGAAGCTGATCCTAAGAAAAACAAACTTATCTTATCTCAAAGACAAGCTGTTGCAGAACAACGTGATCAAGTTGTAGATAATATTTTATCAGAACTTCAAGAAGATCAAGTTGTAAAAGGTGAAGTTGTAAGAATTGCAGATTTCGGTGCTTTTGTTGATATTAATGGTATCGATGGTCTTCTTCCAATTTCTGAAATTTCTTGGTCAAGAATTAAACACCCTTCAGATGTAATTTCTTTAGGTGAAACTATTGAAGTTAAAATTATTAAAATTGATAATGAATTAAAAAGAATTTCATTGTCTTTAAAAAGAATGGGCGAAGATCCATGGCAACAAATTGAAGGTCAATTTGAAGAAGGACAAGTAATTACAGGTACTGTTAATAAAGTAACTGGTTTTGGTGCATTTATTAACATTTTCCCTGGAGTAGAAGCATTATTACCAGTTTCTGAAATGGCTGAAGAAAATGTAAATCCATTCAATACATTCAAAGTTGGTGACAGTGTAGAAGTTCTTATTAAAAAATTCACCCCACAAGAACATAGAATTGCATTGAGTATTAAAGATATTAATAAAGATGCTGAATAATTGATATATTATAAAATATGCCCGAACTTGAAAAGTTCGGGCATATTTGTTATAATTACTATATAAATACGAAAGGAACGTTTATGTTTGGATTGTTAAGTAATTTAACTCCGGGGGGTGGACATAATTTAAGCTCCTATAAGGGATTCACCCTTGCCGAAGTTTTAGTAACTTTAGGAATTATTGGTGTAGTATCTGCAATGACAGTACCTACTTTGATGCAAAATTATCAAAGAAAGTCTTATGTCGTTCAGTTGCATAAAGTTTATAATGAGTTTCAACAAGCTGCTTTACAATTAATGACTGATAAAAATGCTCTTAATTTATCTGAGGCAGGTCTTAATAGTGATGATGCTGCTGGCAATTTTGTTAAAACTTATTTCAAGATTGTCAAAGATTGTGGTACAGATGCAGCAATGTGTTTCCCTGAAAAAGATAATTATAAGAAAATTTCTGGAGATAAAGTGACTTTTTGGTATGGCAAACGTCATTTTGTATTAGCGAGTGGTGCATCAATTGCAACTTATTACAATGCTAGATCTGGCTTAATTATGGAAATATGGGTTGATACCAATGGTGCTAAAGGTCCTAATATTATTGGTAGAGATATGTTTGTTATGTTTTTATACAATAATGGTGTACTAGATGATTTAAATAGTCAAAATGATGCTGATGATAATGTTACAGGATATGCTAATGTGCCTTTATCTAAGGAGTTAAGAGAAGAGAAATTTAATAGATATTGTATGGCAGGCAGTGGTGTAAATATTCATGGCTGTTTTGGAAAATTATTAAATGACAATTGGGAAATGACATATTAAAAAAGGAGATTTTAAAATCTCCTTTTTTTATTCTCCAAAATAATTTTTTAAGCCTACTGCTAATTTTTTATTTTTACAAAGTTTTTTTAGTTTTGCTATTGCTCTATTCTCAATTTGTCTTATACGTTCTCTTGAAACTCCATATTGAGATCCGATTTCATCAAGAGTTTTTTTGTTTCCGTTATTATCAAGCCCGTAGCGAAGGATTAGTACATCTCTTTCTTTTGGACTTAATTGATTTAACATTTTTCTGATATCTTCGAATAAATTTTCTTGAGATACTCTGCTGTCAGGAGTTATAGAATCTTCATCTACAATAAAATCTGCAATTTTTGAAGAATCTTCAGATGAATTAGCAGGAGTTTCCATGCTAATTGTAGATTGAGCTGATTTTATTATTTGAGTTAATTTGTTTACTGGAACGCCTAAGCGATATGCAATTTCTTGTTTTGTTGGAGTATGACCTAATTCTGTTGTCAAATCAATAGTTGCACGTCTGATTTTCCCAAGAGATTCAATCATATGTATAGGTAAGCGGATAATTCTTGCTTTATCAGCTATTGCTCTAGTTATTGATTGTTGAATCCACCAAGTTGCATATGTAGAAAATTTATAACCTTTTGTGTAATCAAATCTTCCTGCAGCTTTCATTAGTCCCATATTTCCTTCTTGGATTAAATCAAGAAAAGAAAGTCCGCGCCCGATGTATTTTTTTGCAATACTTACTACTAATCTTAAGTTTGCGTTTACTAATAAATTTTTAGAGAAATCATCGTGGTCTTCATATATTTTTTTTGCAAGATCTAATTCTTGTTCACTTGATAATAGAGGTATTTTCCCTATTTGTTGTAAATATATTCTAACGCTGTCATCAGAATTTACTGATGATAAATTTTCTTGAACTTTCGGGTCTTCTACTGTTTCTAAAACATCTTCTTCTTCTGGAATTTCAAGTTCATGAAAATTTACATCTTCATCAGATATTTCTTCAGTCAGCAGACCGTATTTTTCAAGTTCTTTTTTCATTTCTCTCTCCTGTATCACATTAATATGATTAATTTATGTAATTATTATAGTTAATTTTTTAATTTTTGTCTAACTGTTTCAAAAATTATAGCACTTAGTGCATTTGAAACATTTAGAGAGTTAAATTCTTTAAGCATTGGTATTTTTACAATGAAATCAGATGCTTTTAACAAAGATTTTGATACACCTGCATGTTCTGCTCCCATTATTAGAGCAAAATTCATATTATTGTATTTAATATCATAATAATTATCTTTTGCACTAGCGTCGGTTGCAACTACCCACCAGTCGGAATTTTTTAATTTTTGTACTGCATTTACAAGGCTATTTACTTTTATTATTGGGATATGATTAATAGCTCCTGCACTTGTTTTTTCAACTGTTGCGTTGACTTGTACATTACGCCTTGAAGGAATAATAATACCTGATACACCAGCGCATACACAAGTCCTTATTATTGCTCCTAAGTTATGAGAATCTTCCACACCATCTAAAATGACTATAGAAGAATTTTCGTGCTTTTCTTCTAAAAAATCATCTAAATCTTTGTATCTAATAGGTGAAATTTGAGCAATAATTCCTTGATGATTGTATTCAGAGTAAGGTTGGAATTTTTCTTTTGCTACAAATTGAAAAACAATATCACGTTCTTTTGCAAGTTCTTTTATTTTGTTTAATTTTGCATCAGAGTGGATATTTTTGGAAATTAAAATCTTATTGATTTCTCGTTCCCCACTAATTAGCGCTTCTGTTATTGCATTTTTACCAAAAATTATATTATCCATTTCCTATTCCTATTTTGAGACTTCAAGCATTCGGTTAATACATTTTAGAGCTTTTTCAGAAATTTCTTTATCAACTTCGATTTCAGGAGTTTCATTTTTCAAGGCGTAATAAATATCCAAAACGGTATTTAATTTCATGCTTTGACAAATTGAAGGTACATCATGAATGTAATAGAATTGTTTGTTTGGATTATCGCGTTTTAATCTGTCAATCACACCTTTTTTTGTTTTTATAATAAATTGTTTTTCATTGCTGTTTTTAACAAAATTCATAATTCCTGAGGTGCTACCGACATAATCTGCTCGAGAAGAAAAGTCTTCAGGACATTCAGGGTGTGCGATTACAAGTGCATTCCGATATACATATGCAGTTTCTCGTATGCTGAATGGGTCAAATTTAGCATGAACCGGGCAATAGCCGTTGTATGTTATAACTTCAACATTTCCAAGTTGTTTTTCTACCCATCTGCCGAGATTTTTATCAGGCAAAAATAACACTTTTGGAGCGTTTAAGCTTTTTACAATTTGTACAGCATTTGAACTTGTGCAACAAATATCGCATTCTGATTTAACTTCAGCTGTTGAATTTATATAGCATACTGTCGGAATATTCGGGTATTTGCTTTTAAATTCTCTTAATTGTTGTAAGTTTATCATATCAGCCATTGCGCAGCCTGCTTTAAGATTTGGCATAATAACTTTTTTATTTGGATTAAGAATTTTTGCTGTTTGAGCCATGAAATAAACTCCTGCAAAAATAATTATATCTGCATCAGTTTTTTTAGCCATTTGGCTTAAATAAAGAGAGTCTCCAACATAATCAGCGACTTGGTCTATCTCTATATTTTGGTAACAATGTGCCAGTACTACAGCATTTTTGTCTTTTTTAAGTTTGTTTATTTCGGTTATGTAATTCATTGGGTTGCTCTTCCTCCATTTAGTGTAAATTTATGTTAAATTTGCAATCTTTATAAAATATATTGTATAATAAAAATGTATTAGAGTAAATAATTAGTAAGAAAAAGATTATTATGGATTTAAATAGTATTTTAGCACAATTAGGTGTTGGTAGTAAAGATACAATTTATTTGTCAGTTACTCCAGGTGTAGGTTTAGAGCTAATTCAACTTGATATCGCTAGTCGTTCGGTTAAAAATTATGCATATAGACCTTTGGAATATAACGAAGCATTGAGAGAGCTTTCAAATCTTGAAGCTTTTAAAAATGCAGTGAAAGAACTTTTTGAGGAGTTAAAACTTCCATTTAAAACTAGTGTCGTCTTAAATTTGCCAATGGTATTTTTTGGCAGTAAAGAGTTGCCGCTATTATTGGCAGATGATGCTGTGACTGAGGCATTAACTTCAGAGGTTGAACAGTCTTATATATTTAAGCGTTATGAACCTGTTATAAGTTGGGCAGATGCTACTAATACTCAGTCTGGAGATTTGAGAAAACTTTTTTATTCAGCAATTCAAAAAAATGTAATTGAAGATATAAAGGCTGCATTGAATGAACTTGGTATTACTTTAGCAGGAATAGAAGTTTCTTTAATATCAATGTTGAAAGCATTGGCTTTCACTGGATTAGCAACAGAACAAATGAAAGACAATGTGTCTTGGAATTTGATGTTAGTATCTCAAAATGGATATTCAATTTGTTCTTTAATTGGAAAAAATATTGTAGATTATTATGAAGAGCCTTTAGCGATAAAATCTTTTGAAGGTGAAGAAATTTATAATGCAATAAATGCTTCTGCTCAAATTACTTTAATGAGTTATCCGGCTAATTATTTATATGTTATATCGGAAACTGATATGGTAAGTGCAGAACTTTTATCTAAAAGATTGCAAACTGATGGCATTGTTAATTTTTGGGAGAATAATAGCTTCAAAAAACAAGACCCTTTGCCTGTTAGTTTAGAAGTTTTGGAAGAAACTGCTCGTAAGATTTCACTTGAGGCAATTGGTTTAGCTGCTGGTGCTAATGTAAGTTTGCCATTAAAGTTTAACTTTTTAGGAGCTTCTTCTTCTGATGGGATGATGGAAGATCCTAATGAACCAATTCATGTTGTGTTAGGTTCTAGTGAATTTGATATTTCCCCAAATGGGGCAAGAAATATTGCAGTTGTTATAGCTCTAATTCTTTTAATACCTGCTGTAATTGCTTTTTTTGTTGTCCCAATGGTTGTAAATCAAAAACAAGCTCTGCTTGATGAAGTTACATCAAAATTAGAACGAACTGATGCCGAAATTAAAAAGTTACAAGAAGAACAAAATAAACAAAATGATTTTGATGTAAATGCTGAGATAAAAAAAGTAATGGAAAATAACCGTTCTAAACTAATGGCTTATACAGCATTGGGCGAAGCTGTTCCTAAAAAATTATGGATGACTTATTTTGTTGCCAAAGATGATGGAAAATTTGATATAAAAGGGGAATCTTCAAATGTTGAAGATATATATTTATTCTTTAGAAATATGAAAGATTCTTTGATTAATACAAAATTAAGACTTCATAAGTTAGAAATGAAATCAAATTCTGTAGATGATGCAGTTACAATAGATCCAAATCAGCCTACTGATTATGAGTTTGAAGTGACTAATATGACTGCTTCTGAATTAAACCCCCCACCGCCTCCAGATCCAAATGCTCCACAGCAACAACAAAATCAGCAGGCAACAGATGATAAAACTAAGACTGGTGGTAATGTGAGTAAACCGTTATTGAACTTTGGAAAAGATGAAAATAAATAGGGAGAGGTATAGTGGACAAATATTCTATTTATCTAAAAAAATTTAAAATAGCTTTAGGAATTGTATTTGCAGCTCTTTTCCTATTCATATTTCTAATTACAAAAACAGTTCCGGAAGCTCAAAAGATTTCACAAATTCAAAATGATTATGCAGCAAAAACTTCTTCTTTAGCTGATTCTGAAAGAAAATTGCAAGATTTAAAAGATGCAGCAAAAAGAAGAGAAGCTGAAAATGAGAGTATTGCAAAAGTATTTTTTAAACCTATAAATGAAGGATTAGATACTGAGGCTGCTATTTCTGATGAATTTGGTGAAATTTTACAACTGATTAGAGAAAATAAAATTAAAACTAGATCTGTAAAATATGATTATGATCCTCAAGATGATAATTTTGTAAAAAATGCTGCAAACAGATATCATGTATGCCGTGTTACTGCAGAAATGATTGCTAGTTATTCGAGTTTTGCTAATTTCTTAAGAGATTTGTATAAACATGAACACTTTTTAGAAATTTCCAAAATAGAAATAGCTCCATATTTAAAAAATAAAAGAATTTTGTTGATAAATTTACAAATAAAATTATATGCACAGAAAGATCCTTCTTCTGTTGTTGACACTCCTGCGGTACAACCTGCAGCTCCAGATGCTTCTGCAAATGGACAGGAAGCAGGAGCTCCTAATGCAGCAACACCTCCAGCTCCTACTCCTGTATCTCAAGAAGGTGGAGTTTCTCCAGAGGCTGCTCAATAATTTTATTGAAATAATTGAAAATTTATTCCAAATAATTTTTCTTTATTTTTTATACAAGTTGAACAGAATGATGTTTCAAGAGTGTTGTGTCTTGAGAAGTCTTTGAAATCAGAGCCGCATCTACCTCTGTGGTCATTTGCGAGAAATGGGCAGCTATAAATGCCCTTTGTGGTCAAAATTCTACCATATTCACAATCAAGGCTACGCCATTCCCATTCAGAAACATCATCTGTCTTTTTATTTTTATCATGGTATAAATTTATAGTGAAATTGTTTTCATTTGCTTCATATCCGTTTTTTAAACAAATTTTTTTGAATTCTTCTATTAGTGTCTTTTTATCTTCATTGTAATAATTTGTAATACATAAAATCGGGTTAAATCCATATTTAGCAAGGCTTTTTATCGCGTGAACTGTTTGTCTGTAAGATCCTCTCCCTCTAATATCATCATTTTTGACCTCATTATAGTGGTCAATGCTTAATTTAAATATAATTTCAAAAGAACTTTCATCTTCTACTCTTTTTAAAAATCTTACTTTTTTTTCATTAATAAATGTTCCATTTGTAAATATACATACATTTGAAAGTTTTAGGCACATTCTTAAAATTGAGTTAAAATCTGGATGTGTCATAGGTTCAGCACCTGTTAAATATATGCACTCTATGTTTTCTTTTTTTGTGTCATTAATTGCATCTTTTATAGTGTCTAAGGATATAAAATCTTTAACATTTTTACTTAGTGGAAAATCAATATAGCAGTGTTTACAATGTTGGTTACAATTTTTTTCAGTAAGTTCAATAAAAAGATTACTAAGTGATTTTAATTGGCATACAGGTGTTTGTAAAATAGTATTTTTCATATAATTTTAACTCCTTTTTAATTTATCATTATTTTATAAATCAAAAAATTAAAAAGAAATTCACCTATAGGGTAATATATCTATCAATATTGTTTAATGTAAAAATTTAATTTTTAGAATTAAAATCATTAGGTTTTTGGTTTTCAAGCCATTTACTCATAATGTAATGCTCATAACTTAGGGCATAATTATATAATGCATTTACAAGAGTTCTTCCACTTTCGGATTTGCCGACTATTAAAAAATCACCTGATTTATTTTCTGCAAGCATAATTTCTTTATGAACAATTTTATCTACATGATTTTTGGGATTTTTGTTAATTACAATTTTAATCCAATCGCAGAGAATTTTTGTGCCTGTCGTTTTTCCAGATGTAATATCTTCGTTTTTAGATTGAATATATTTTGAAAATTCATTTAATATCATAATAAAATTATTACTCAAATGGGGTTGTTGCTGCAAGGCATATGATATCATTTATGCCATTTTTTTTCAATTCTTTTATCATTTCTTCAAAAGTTGAGCCTGTTGTGCAAATGTCATCAATTATTAGTAATGTTTTCCCATTGTATTTACTTTTATCAACTTTAAAAGCATTAGATAGATTTTTTATACGTTCTTCTCTTTTTAATTTATATTGAGGTTTTGTATCTTTTATTCTTGTAATAAGCTCTGTATTCAGTGTATTTGATGTGATTCTGCAAAATTCTTTACCTACCAAATTCATATGGTTATATTTTCGTTTTTTTTCTCTTTTGGGGAATATTGGAACAGGAATAATTTCTAAATCTGTTCTATTTGTAATTTGATTAAAATATTCTGCCATGAATTTTGCTAGATAGTAAGCTAAATCTCTTTGATTATGATATTTTAGTCCTCTTATTAATTTTTGTAGATTCTTTGAATATATTCCTGCGCAATAAATCTTTTTCCCTTCAATTGTTCGATTAGTTTTAATTGGTAAAAAATCCATTTGGGCATAGCATTTTGAGCACATTCTTACAGCTTCTTTTGAACTTTTGCAAAAGTAGCATTTCTTTTTATATATCCAATCTAGTAAGCTTTCTAATTTTTTTAACATTTTTATAGTGGTAATTTTATGCAAAATTCAGTACGAACATTTTCTTCACTTTGTACAGTTATTTCTCCGCCGTGAGATTTAATGATTTGTTGTGACAGATAAAGTCCAAGACCTGTTCCTATTTTTCTGAATTTTTTAGCTGCAGAATAGTATTTATTAAAAATTAACTGTAATTCTTTTTCAGGGATTCCCTGTCCGTAATCTATTATTGAAATAGTTATGTATCCTGGTATTTCTCCAGTTTTAATGTCTATTCTATCTTTTGTATTGCTATGAGATATTGCATTTGAAATTAAGTTTTTAATAACTCTTTCTAATTGCATAGAATCAGCAGTTACTTTAATATCTCTAGATGGAGTAAAATATATTTTAATTCCGGAATTATTTGCAATTGGTTGTGTACTATCAACTATGCTAGATATGAATTTGTTAAGCATAATATTTTCTTTTAATAATTTAATTCCGGTTTCTTTAATTTTGTATGTTTCAAGAATTATTTGTACAAGATCTACAAGTTCTTCGTTTGATTTTTTCATATTTAAAAGGGCAACTTGTTGTTTTTCTGTTATTTCTCCAAAAGTTCCATTGAGTAGAAAATTGATAATATTTGATTCTGCAACAATTGGAACTTTCAAGTCATGTGTTAAAGTCGCAACGAAATCTTCTTTTAATGTTTCAATTTCTCTTTCTTTAGTTACATCTTTTATAAGAATTACATATCTTTTTTTATCGTCATCTAAAGACAATTTAATTGAGTGCATTACAAAGTTATTAGTAGGTGTGTGTTTTACAAAGACATCTTTATTTTTTAATCTTTCGATGGGAGTATCATCGCTAATTTGTATGTAATCAAATATGTTTGTACCTATAATTTCTTGTCCTTTAGCTCCAAACCATTCACTAATTTGTGGTGTTGCTCGTAAAATAGCATGTTTATCATTTATAATTAAAATTCCGTCAGAAAGAGAGTTGATAACAGATTCTAATAATTTATTTTGACGCATTAATTCTGTTTGGTATTCAACAATCATTTTTTCTCTGTCGTTAAGAGTTTCTACCATTCTGTTAATACTGTCTGTTACGTTTTGGTATGTCGGATGATTTATTTCCTCTATTTTAGTAGATAAATTCCCATATCTTACAGAATTTACTGTATTTGTTACCATGCCCAAATAATCATTGATTTTAGACCATCTTTTATTTGTTTGTCTTGCAATAAGAAACAATATTACGAATACCAGAATGATGCTTAAATTTAATAAATACCAAAGCATTTGTTTTTCCCTCTCTTTATGTTAAAATTATAGCAGATAAGGGGTATTTTGTATATGGGCAAATTAAAATTACCTAAAACAATAAAAATGGTTATAACCGATTTTGATGGAGTTGTAACAGATAATTGTGTGTATATTGCAAATGATTTTACAATGTCTAGAAAATTAAATTTTAAAGATATAATGGCGTTTTCTATATTACGAAAAAATAATTATAAAATAGGGATTATTTCCGGGGAGCAAAATGCGGCAATAGAAACGCTTGCTAAAAAATTTCAAATAGAAGAAGTACATCAGAATATAAGAATAAAAATAGACGTTTTAAAAGATATAGTTGAAAGATATAAATTGTCTAAGGAAGAATTTTTATATATTGGTGATGATATTAATGATGTTGAATGTTTAGAATTTGCTAAATATAAAATTACAGTTCCTCACTCTGTTCAAAAAGTAAAAGAGGTAGAAAATATTCAAATAACTGAAAGTCAAGCTGGTAATGGAGCATTTAGAGAGGTAGTAGATTGTCTGATTGGGTAAAGAATATAATTGATAAAGTTAAAAGCTTGAATAGTTCTGTAGATAAGTATAAGCAAGAGACTGTAATTCAGTCATTACCTTCTTATACTTATGTAAATAGAGCAAAATTGTTGATAGAACAAAATAAATATAATGAGGCTTTAGATATTTTGTTGAAGGCTTTAGAATTACCTCAAAAAGATGCTCTTGTGTATAAATATCTTGGGACTGTGTATGAAAGATTGGGTGATTTTGAAAAATCTGTTGAAAATTATCAAATTTCAGCAGATTTAAATCCTCAAGATAGACATATTTGGCAAAGGTTAGGCTTTTCATTAATTTCTGTCGGAAAATTTGAAAACGCTGTAAAATCTTTTGAAAATGCAAATAAGATCCAATCAAATAATTCTGATACATATACTGGTTGGGGTATGGCATTAATGAAACAGAAAAAGTATGCCCAAGCTCATGATAAATTTATTGAAGCTGCAAAACATAACAAATATAATTTTTCAGCAGTATTTTTGTGTGCAGTAATGGAAATTAAGTTAGAAATGTATGATAAAGCTGAAATGAAGCTTACTTTTTTAGCTAATGTCTGCCCAAATGCTAATAATACATATGAATTTGCAAGATTAAAATATTTGAAAAATGATTATGAAAGTGCAATTCATTATGCACAAAAGTCTTTGGATTTTAATTCAAAAATGTTGCCTTCTTATATTTTATTAGGACAGTTATATGCAATTAAATATGATAAAGAATCTTCTTTAAAATGTTTTGTACAAGCTCAAGAAAAGGAGCTTACAAATGCAACTTTATATCTTGAATGGGGTAAAGTATTGGAAAAATTTGAGGATTATGAGGGTGCAAAATTTAAACTATTAAAAGCTCTTGAATACGAACCTGAAAATTCTGAAATTTTGGCATATTTGGGTTTATGCTGTGCCTCAAGACATGAGATTGAAGAAGCGCAACCTCTTTTAGAAAAGGTATTGGAAAAAGAACCTGAAAATAAAATTGTAAAACAGGCTTTAGGTATAATTGCATATGAAAAAGATGATATTGAAAAGTCTATAGAACTTTTAAGGGTAGAAGATGAAGATGCTGTGAATTCATATTATCTTGCGAAATGTTATGAAAAACTTAAAAATGATACTAAAGTAAAAGATTATTACGAAAATGCAATATTGCATAATCCTAAATATATTGCAGCTTTTACTGATTATTCAAAATATTTGATATCCCAAAATGATTATGCAGAAGCCCAAAGGAAACTTCGTAAAGCTATAAAAGCGGATGAGAATAATTTAACATTGTTAAATTTAATGTTTTATGTGAGTTACATACTTGTCAAAGAAAACCTTTGTGAATATAATGTAAAAGAAACACTTTCCTTTGCGGAAAAAATTGAAAATATAAATAAAGACTTATTTGAATACCCTGAGCAAAAAGCTGAATTAACAGCAATTTTGCAAAATAGTTCAGAAAGAGATTTAAATTGAGAAAAATTATTGTACAAAAATTCGGCGGAACTTCAGTCGCAGATACAGAAAAAATTAAAAATGTTGCTAAAACCGTAATTAGGGAAAAAGAAAATGGAAACGATGTAGTAGTCGTAGTTTCTGCTATGGGACATACTACTGATTACCTTGTTAAAATGGCTAAGGATTTAAGCCCTAATCCATCAGGCAGAGAGATGGACATGCTTTTATCTACTGGTGAAGGTGTATCTATTGCTCTTTTGGCTATGGCAATTCAAGCTCAAGGATATGATGCTGTTAGTTTTAATGCTATGCAAATTGGTATAATGACTGAAAATATTCATTCAAAAGCTAGAATTATAGATATAAAAACAGATAAATTAAAAGAAAATTTAAGACAGGGCAAAATTATTGTAGTTGCAGGTTTCCAAGGTGTAACTGAAGATGGTGAAATTACTACTTTAGGAAGAGGTGGCTCTGATACATCTGCTGTAGCTCTAGCAGCTGCATTAAATGCAGAAAGATGTGATATTTATACAGATGTTGAAGGTGTTTATACAACTGATCCTCGTGTTGTTCCTAATGCATCAAGATTAGGTGAAATATCTTATGAAGAAATGCTTGAATTGGCACATGCTGGTGCGAATGTCTTGCACCCAAGAAGTGTAGAAACAGCGAAACAATTCAATGTTCCTATGCGTGTTAGAAGTAGTTTTAAATTAGATAATTTAGGTACCTTAATATTAGGAGTTGATAAAATGGAAATTTATAAACCAGTAGCTGGTGTTGCAGCTGATTTATCTCAGGCTAGAATTGTTGTTTGCGATGTTCCAGATAAACCAGGTGTTGCTGCTAAATTATTTAGTAAGTTAGCTAAAGAAAATATTTCAGTTGATATGATTATTCAATCATATGCAAGAAAAGTTTCTAATACTAATGATATTGCATTTACTGTAGATGCTGCTGATTTACCTAAAACTGTAGAAGCTTTGGAGGCTTTAAAAACTGAAATAGGAGCAACTGGTGATATTCAAGTAGATGAAAATATTGCAAAAGTATCAATTGTTGGTGCTGGTATGATTGACAGACCTGGTGTAGCATCTACTATGTTTGAAACATTAGCAGAACAAGGAATAAATATTAGAATGATTTCTACAAGCGAAATTAAAATTAGTTGTCTTGTAGATAAAGATCAAGCACAAAAAGCTGTTAAAGCATTACATGAAGTGTTTGAATTGGAAAGCTCTGAAATTGCTGAAGTGAAAGGTGATTTACCTAATATCTAATATTTCGCGAATTGATATTATTATAAAAAAGGACTGTATTTAATACAGTCCTTTTTATCTTAAATAAATAAAAAAAAAGGAGCTCAAATCTCTGTATGTGCAGAGGGTAAGCCCCGTTGGAATTAAGAATAGCTGGAAGTATGAAAAAGATTTAATGATTATATTTAACAGAATAAGTGTTATTTTTACAATTACCTATTAGTCTAATATGAAAAATCCAGTTGGATTATATATTTTTTTATATATTACCCATGCTTCTATATTAAATTTACTCAACTGAAATATTTCTGAAAAGATTAAGTGTAAACGTTGCACTTAATGTGAAAACCCTTGCAAATCAATGGTTTTAATTTTCTTAATAAAACTTTATTGTAGGGGTTGACAAAATATTTTTTATAGTTTATAGTAAAAGTGTTAGATGAAGTGTTAAAAAAACACTTAATAAGAAAACCTCACGAGAGGAGGACGAAAATGATAACAGTAAATCCAGTAAAATTTAATACAGTAAAAACTATCTCTTTTGGAGAAGGAAATCTTAATAATTTAACCCCAAATGTAGCGATTTTATCGTTACAAAATCCAAATGCGAAAATTAATTTCGAGAATGATTTGAATCGTACTCAAAAAGCTGATATGGTTCAAAATCCGAATATGCTAAACGCTTTAGGCGCAAAGCTTCGCAAGACTTATAATATACTATTTTCACCTGATTATGATAGAGCAAGCAAAAGTCCTAAGCACATTTCATTCTTAGGTTAATGAAATAGGGCAATTGCATGTTCTACACTTACCCCACCCCAAAACTTACTACATTGATATAAACATGTTGCTAAGTATTTATTTTATAACTTGATATATCCTTTCTGTGTAACAGTAGAAAGGATATATTATTTATGAACGAAAAAATTAAAGAAATCCGTTTTGATACTAAAAGAGCTCAATGTTTTTTCCAAGAACTTTTAGCCTATACATTAGGCCCTATAGAATTAAAAGATTTATTGGTTGATGGGAATGTTAATCTTGTAGATGTAAGACGTTCAGAAGATTATGAAGTTGCACATATTCCTGGAGCTATTTCAATTCCAAAAGAGAGATTGGCTGATAATACAAATATGCTGTCAAAAGAAAATATAACGGTTGTTTATTGTTATAATCAGCAATGTCATTTAGGAATTGAGGCTTGTTTAATTTTAGCTGAATATGGTTATCCTGTAATGATTTTAGAGGGTGGTTTTAAAACTTGGACTGAGGACTTTAGATTTGCAACTATTAATTAGGATAGTAGAACTATCCTGTTTTTTATATATTTGCACCACCATCATTTTTGATTTTATCTATGACGTTTTTGCTTCCTTCTTTAGATTTTGCAAGTTCAAGAGCAAATGATGTTGCCTCTTGGTCTCTTGCAATTGCTTCTTTTAGTCCGGTCATTTCATCAAGATTAAGGTTTGAGAAAACAGTGTTGTTTGAATTTAGAGATATTTTAAATATTTTTTGTGACATAAAGTCAAATCCTGGCAATCCCATATTTAGTGCGTACCATTTGTAAAATTGATGAACCATGTAATATGTGTCAATTTGTCCGTTTCGCATAATAAACATAGGTTTCGATTTTAGAGAAAACCCTGAATTTGTAATAATATTTATATATAAAGCTTCAATTCCTTCCAGTTCTGTAATCAAACCTTCTTCTTCATTGATGACAGATAATATTTTGTCTGCATTATCAATTTTTATTACTTTTGTTCCTTTGCTTTCGATAAATGCTAAAAGTTTTGCAGGATCATTGTTGCAAGACTTAATTATATCGGTAACATTTTTCTTTACTAATTCTTTGCTTTTTTCTGTTTCTGCATTAAAAGTAACTGTAACATCTTTGGAGACAATGGTTTTGGACGTTTTATTAGAACTAGAATTTTTAAGATGTTTGTTTAATTTTTTAGATAAAGCTTTCTCTTGTTTTTCTAAAAAGTAATATATAATTTGTTGAAAAATATTCATATTAAAAGTATATCTTACTTTATAATTAAGTCTTTCATCTAAATAAATGAAATATTAAATTTGTATAAAGATTGTAAAAAATACACTTGCTTTTGTGCTAAGTTTATTTTATAATATAATTGTGAAATAAATCACGAATAAAATAGGAGATATAAATTTATGACAACAAAAAACAAAAAAGCTGTTGAAAACCTAGAAAAGGCTTTAAATCAGTCTACAGTGGTTGACAGCGCTGAAAAATTAGAAATGCTAATTGCAAGAGTAAAAAAAGCTCAAAAAATTTATTCTAATTTTACTCAAGAACAAGTTGATGCAATTTTCAAAGCAGCAGCTACAGCTGCTGACAAAGCTCGTATCCCTTTAGCTAAAATGGCTGTTGAAGAAACTGGTATGGGCGTTTTAGAAGATAAAATTATTAAAAATCACTTCGCATCAGAATACATTTATAACAAACATAAAAATGTAAAAACTTGTGGAATTATAAAAGAAGATAAAGCAAATGGTATTAAAACAGTTGCAGAACCTCTAGGTGTTATTGCAGGTATCGTTCCTACAACAAACCCTACATCAACAGCAATTTTTAAATCATTAATTGCTTTAAAAACTAGAAACGCAATTATCTTTTCACCACACCCAAGAGCAACAAAATGCACAATTGAAGCTGCTAAAATCGTTTTAGAAGCTGCAGTTAAAGCAGGTGCTCCTGAAGATATTATTGGTTGGATTGATATCCCATCAATTGATTTATCAAACCAATTAATGAAACACCCTGATATCGCTTGTATCTTAGCTACAGGTGGTCCCGGTATGGTTAAAGCTGCTTATTCATCTGGAAACCCTGCATTAGGTGTTGGCCCTGGTAACGCTGCAGCTGTAATTGATGAAACTGCTGATATTAAAATGGCAGTATCTTCAATACTTATGTCAAAAACTTTCGACAATGGTATGATTTGTGCATCTGAACAATCAGTTGTTGTAGTTGATAAAGTATATGAAGAAGTTAAAAAAGAATTTATCTATAGAGGTGCGTACTTAATTAATGAAGCTGAAGAAAAGAAAATGATTGATCTTCCATTCATTGATCCAAAACGTGGTACAGCTCACCCTGATATCGTTGGTCAACCAGCTTGGAGAATTGCAGAATTAGCAGGATTCAGCATTCCAAAAACAGCAAAAATTATTTTAGCTGAAAGACCATCAGTAGATTGGGATGATCCATTCTCTAGAGAAAAATTATCTCCTGTATTGACTATGTACAGAGCAAAAGATTTCGAAGAAGCAACAGAAATGACTTATGAATTAGTATCAAAAGGTGGTGCTGGTCACTCTGCAGACCTTTATACAGATACTCGTAGTCAAGAAAGAGTTGACAAATTCGCAGAAAAAATGCCTGCATGTAGAGTATTAATCAACTCACCATCAGCTCAAGGTGGTATCGGTGATTTATATAACTTCAAATTAGAACCTTCACTTTCTCTTGGTTGTGGTTCTTGGGGTAAAAACGCCGTATCTGGTAATATCGGTGTAGAAAATTTATTGAACTACAAAACAGTTGCAGAAAGGAGAGAAAATATGCTTTGGTTCAAGGTTCCACCAAAAGTTTACTTCAAAAGAGGTGCAGTTGATCTTGCACTTCGTGAACTTGAAGGTAAAAAACGTGCCTTTATTGTAACTGATAGATTCTTATTCAATTCAGGAGCAGTAGATAGTATCGTTAAAGTATTAGATGAAGTAGGTATTGATCACCAAATCTTCTTTGATGTAAAACCAGATCCTACATTATCTACAATTAACCAAGCAATGGAAATTATCAGACCTTATGAACCTGATGTAATTATTTCATTAGGTGGTGGATCTCCAATGGATGCTGCTAAAATTATGTGGTTAATGTATGAACAACCAGATACAGTATTCGAAGATATTTCTATGAGATTCATGGATATCAGAAAAAGAATTTGCCGTATCCCTGAATTAGGTAAAAAAGCTACAATGGTTGCTATTCCTACAACTTCAGGTACTGGTTCAGAAGTTACTCCATTCGCAATTATTACAGATGATGAAACTCATGTAAAATATGCGATTGCAGATTACGCGTTAACTCCAAATATGGCAATTATTGATCCAAACTTTGTAGACGGTATGCCAAAAGGTTTGACAGCTGCATCTGGTATTGATGCTTTAGTTCACGCAACAGAAGCTTATGTATCTGCTTTAGCTACAAACTTTACAAATTCAAATGCTTTAGAAGCAACTAAATTGGTATTCAGATACTTAGAAAGATCTTACAATGAAGGTGCTAATGATCCTATTGCTAGAGAAAAAATGCACTATGCTGCAACAATTGCAGGTATGGCATTTGCTAACTCATTCTTAGGATTATGCCACTCTATGGCTCACAAATTAGGTGCTATGTTTAACGTACCTCACGGTGTAGCTAACGCATTGTTAATCAGACAAGTAATTAAATACAACGCAGTAGATTGTCCTAAAAAACAATGTATCTTCCCTCAATACAAGTTTCCTAATGCAAAAGCTAAATATGGTCAAATTGCAGATGAACTTGGCTTAGGCGGTAAAAATGATGATGAAAAAGTTGAATTGTTAATTGAAGCAATTGATAAATTGATGAAATCAATCAACTTACCAAATTCTATCAAAGATTTCGGTGTATCAGAAGCTGACTTTAACGCTAAGTTAGATGAAATGGTAGAACTTGCATTCGACGATCAATGTACAGGTGCTAACCCAGCATATCCATTGATGGAAGATATTAAAGCTATCTACAAAGATGCTTATGAAGGTGTTGTAAGAGATTACTACGCAACTAAGTAAGTCGTATAGTAAAATATAACCTAAAAAACACACTCTCTATTTGGAGAGTGTGTTTTTATAATTAATTAATTTGAAAAATCTGCGCCAGCTTCATAATTAGAATATTGTAATTCTTCATCTACAAGTACTGAGTCTATTTTAGTATGCCAATTAGCTATTTGCTTATTTGTTATTATGAAGCTGTATACATCTGCACCTAATTGGTTTGGACCTTTTAGACCATTTGCATCAATTATCATAGTTCCACATTGTTTAGAATAAGTTTCTTTGGTTTGGTAACCACCATTCCCGTCAGGGATCCAGTTGCCGTTACTATCAGTTAATTTATCGGTAAAAATTCTACCACAATTTGAATCTCCCCCTACATATGGCAATATCGCAATAGACGATCCATCTGTTAAAACTGCTTTATAAAAACGGGTTGTTGTGACTGTTCCATTTTTACCTTGTCCATTATTTTTTGCTTTTGGATATTTTATATATTGTTCCATACAACCATTTTTGCCTTGATTACAGATTTCGATTATTTTTAGGTATGAAAAAAATTCTTCTGCAAGTGCTTGTGTCGTTTTATTTTGGTCGAAAATTCCAGAAAAATCATCTGCACCTTTATCATATTTCCATTTATCAAAAGCATTCAAAATAGTTGAATATGTCTTTTTTGTCTGTGTAATGTAGACTTTATTTTTGTAATTTGCAATTAATGTTGGTATTGTGAGGGCCGCAACAATACCTATTATTCCGAGTGTAATTAGGATTTCTGCAAGAGTGAAACCTCTCTCTACGCAATGTTTTTGCGGGGGGGGGGCACTCTCAAAGCTTCTTGATTAAACATTTTTCAACCTCCATCTTTTTTCTCATTATTTATTATTTTTTATTATTTGTCAATACTAATCTTGACTTTTATTTATTTATTTCGTATTATAAAGTAACAAAGATGGCGACATGGCCAAGTGGTAAGGCAGGAGCCTGCAAAGCTCTTATCCCCCAGTTCGAATCTGGGTGTCGCCTTTTTTTATGAGGTGTTTATATGTTAAAAATTTTTAATGGGGGGAAATGAAGGTCTTTTGATTAAAAGATTTAAAGACTTAACTTTAAATCATACTTCAACTACGCTTTCAAAAAAGATGCAGTTTGATACTTTTAAGGCTGCAGAACCAATATATAATATTAAAAAAAAGCCACAAAAAAATAATTTTAAACCTTATGCTTTTTGTAATTTAGAAACAGTTTTGAAATATTTTAAAGTGTTTTAATTTTTAACAATTGACAAATTTTAAAATCAATGCTAGTATCAAATTATGTTAAAAAGGTGCTGGTTATTAATTGTAAGTTTATTAATTATAAACTGTTTATCTGCAAATGCAATTACATTGAAGTTTACAGGTTTCATTGCTGATGAGGCAAATGTTTTATCTCCACAAGTTGAAAATGATTTAAACATGACACTTTGGGATTTGCAAAAAAAATCTGGAGCAGATTTAGTTGTAGTTACTTTGCCATCATTGAATGGTAGAACTGTTGAAGAAGTTGCTCTTGATATAGGACGTTCTTATAAATTAGGAGCTGTTGGTAAAAATAACGGAATGGTATTTTTAACAGCACCCAATGAACGTAGAATGAGAATTGAATTGGGAACAGGGCTTGAAAATAAAATAAGTATTCAAACTTTAGAAAATATCAGAGACAATGATATTTTCCCATATTATAAGCGTGAAGAGTATGAAAAAGGTATTACTCGCGGTGCTTATGTATTGGCAGAAACAGTTGCTCAGGCTGAAGGTGTGACAATTAAAACTCAAGGTTATTGTCCGCCTCAATTAACAAAAACTAATAACTCTAGAAGCGGTTCTAATTCTGAAAACATGCCTTGGTGGGCATTTCCTTTAGCTATAATAATGGCAATTATATCTCCAAGACGAAGATTTAATTCTGGCAGTTTTGGTGGTTTTGGCGGAGGCGGAGGCTTCGGCGGTTCTGGTTGCTCAGGTAGTTGGTAGTCGTGTAAATAACTAATTATAAAAAGGATTAAAGATGAAAAATTTGGATAAGTTTGTTGAAGAATTAAAAAATACTTTGGGTGAAAATCTTTTATCGGTGATAGCATTTGGTTCACAAGCTAATGTTGAAGATGCAAAATCTAATCTTAATTTAATGATTGTAACCAATGAATTAACTGCTGAAAATTTATACGATATATCTAAACCTGTAAAAAAATGGGTAAAAGGTAAAAATCCTATTCCTGTAATTATGAATAGAGATGAGTGGTATTCATCTTTTGATGTTTATGCTATTGAATATGCTGATATAAAGGAAAATTATAGAATTATATATGGAGAAGATTTAATTCCAACAATTAGCATAAATAAATACTTTTTACGTTTGCAGTGTGAATCTGAGTTGAAAAGCCTTTTATTAAAATATAAAAATAATTTCTTAATGAATGTAAAATCTGATAGAGAAATGAAAAAACTTTTAAATAATGTAATAAAAACATTACTAGTTATTTTTAGATCAGTATTACGACTTCATGATAGTGCTGTTCCATATAGAGCTGTTGATATCATTGAATTTGCTTCAAATTATTTGTCTTTTAATAAAATTGTAATGTCAAAAATTGCAAAAGTCAGATATGAAAATGAAGATTATACTAAACAAGAATTATTATTTATTGAAGCAGAATTAGTAAAAGATATTCAGAATATTTTAAAACAAGTTGATGCAATGCATTTTTAGAAATATTGTGCTATAATTGATTTATTGAAAATATTTCAGTTGATTGAAATTATTTAAAGTAGAGTTTTATCAACCTTTGTAATTAAAACTCGGGTGATTAGCACTCTGCCGAGCAAAAGATTAGTAATCTTTTTTCGAAAGGGGTAGCGCACCCAATCAAAAACGGAGTTTTTGATTGACAATTGAATATATTTTGGGCGATTAGCGCAGTTGGTAGCGCACCACATTGACGTTGTGGGGGTCATGTGTTCGAGTCACGTATCGCCCAGTTTTTCAATAATGCTAGTATATTAAAATTGAGGACTTAATCTTATGCAAGATGTTATTATTATGGAATTAGAAACGAATTTATCTTTTAAAGCATCAATAGATAATCCTCCTGAAGTAAAACATAGTTTTACAACGGTATATGTTGATGAAAAACTTGTAAAAAGACCTACTGTATCCCAAGTGAATGGCTTGTTAGAAGTTAAATTGTCAAATCCTAATAATACTATTTCCAATTTTATACAGCAATGGAATAAAAGCCGAAAAAGAATTAATTTAATGATTGAAACAGATGATCATATGTATTTGATAAAAGGGTGTTCAATAAAACGTTTTGAAACACCCAAGAAAACTTTTACTATATTTTATAATACATTTAAAGAAGCCTAAATATATTTGATATAATTCTCAATATCTTCTTCTGTTATCATTTCTGTTGTAGCTACAAGAATTTTGTTGTTATCAAGTTTTAAGCCGCCGATAATATTGTGTTCTTTAAGATTTTTTAATGTTTGATTAGCGTTATCTACTTGGATTACAAACTCGTTGTAAAATTGGGAGTTAAGAGTTTTAATACCTTTATCTGCAAGTTTTTTAGATAAAAGGTGTGCATTTTTAGTTGATAAATATGATGCTTGTCTTAATCCTTTTTCACCCATTACGGTAAGATATAAAGTTGCACAAAGTCCTATTAATGCTTGATTAGAACAAATATTACTTGTTGCTTTTTCTCTTTTTATATGTTGTTCTCTAGTTTGAATAGTCAGACAATATGCAGGGTTGCCGTCAGCATCAACAGTTCTACCTGCAAGACGTCCTGGTATTTGGCGCATAAATTTTTCTTTACAAGCAATAAAGCCGGCGTGAGGTCCGCCAAAGCTCATAGGTATTCCAAGAGTTTGAATGTCTCCAACTACTATATCAGCTTGTGAAGGAGGCTCTAAAATTGCTAATGAAGAAATATCTGTACAAACAATTAATAAAGTGTCATTAGTTTTTTCAATTTTTTTGATTTCTCCATAAAAATCTGGATTTTGAACTAATATACAAGCATAATCATTTGTATTTGAAGGTATTTCATCAAATAGTTCCAATTCAATTTTATTAGCCCAGCAGTAGGTTTTAACTGTATCAATGTATTCAGGATTTAAGTTTTTTGATACAAGAACTTTATCTTTTTTCGAAATTCTAACTGCCATTAATATAGCTTCAGCGCAGGCACTTGCAGCATCGTATATTGTGGCATTGGAGATATCCATTCCTGTAAGTCTGCAAATCATCGTTTGGAATTCGTACATAACTTGAAGTGTACCTTGAGAAATCTCAGGTTGATATGGAGTGTATGCAGTCAAAAATTCAAATCTGTTTGCAACTTGAGAAATGCAAGCCGGTATAAATTTATTGTAAGTTCCAGCTCCTAAAAAAGTTACAAAATCAGTATTATTTTTTTTAGCTAGAGATTTAATCTTTTTTTGTACTTCCATTTCACTTAGAGGTTTTTCAAATCCCAATTCGTCCATACGAGCTTTTTGAGGAATTTGTTTGAATAAATCCTCAACAGATTCAACATTAATGCTGTTTAGCATTTCTTTTTTTACTTCATCACTATGTACTAAAAAATTTTTCATAAATTATTCCAATTCTTCTTTGTAGTCTTCATATTCTAAAAGATCATTTTGTTCATTAGCAGCATCACCAGTTGCTTCAATTTTAACAAGCCAGCCTTTTTCATAGCTGTCTTCATTTAAAATTTCTGGTGAATCAACTGCTTCTTCATTGATTTCAATAATTTTACCGCTTATTGGCATATAAATTTCTGAAGCTGCTTTTACAGATTCAATAGTAGCAAAAGTTTCGCCTTTTTTGTATTTAGTATCAACTTCTGGTAATTCTAAAAATACGATATCTCCAAGTTGTTCTACTGCGTAATCTGTAAGTCCGATTGTAAAAGTGTTATCTCCATTATCTAATAAGAATTCGTGAGATTTAGAACATAAGATTTTTTCTGTAATACTCATTAATTTCTCCTTTTTGTATATTATAATTTGATTTTATTTCTTTTTTCAACAAATGGTCTTTTTACGATTTCTGCATCGTGTAATTTTTCTCTTATCATAACCTGAACAATAGAGCCTGTGCAAATTTCTTTATCATTTTTTACATATGCTAAGGCAATATTTGCTCCTAAAATTGGAGATGGTCCACCACTTGTAATTATTCCGATTTTTTCGCCATCTTTGTATACTTCATATTCATGTCTTGCAATTGATTTATCAAGCATTTTTAAGCCTACAAGTTTTTTTGCAGTCCCGTTTTTAATTTGATCCATTATAACTTCTTTTCCGTTATAATCTGCAACTTTATCTTTTGGAATAGACCAGCTTAGACCTGCTTCAATCGGTGTTGTATTTTCATCTAGATCGTTACCGTATAAATGCAATGCCGCTTCTAATCTTAAAGTATCTCTAGCTCCTAATCCGATAGGTTTGATGCCGAATTCCTGCCCATCTTCAAGGATTTTGTCCCATAAATATTCTGAATGTTTGTTTTCTACAAGAATTTCATACCCGTCTTCTCCAGTATAGCCAGTGCGTGATGCAAGTACTTTAACCCCTGCAATTTTCGCAGGTTTTATAGTGAATGAATCTTGCTGTGTATTAAGTCCCATTTTTCGCATTAATTTGTCAGCAAAAGGGCCTTGTATCGCAAGTAAAGAGAATTCATGAGATCTGTTGTCTATTTTAACATCAAAGCTTTTGCTGTTTCTAACCATCCAGTTAAGGTCTTCATCTATTCTTGAAGCGTTGCAAATTACTAAATATTCTAAAATTCCTAATTTGTATATAATTAAATCGTCAATTAAGCCACCATTTTTATTCGGTAGTTGACAATACACAGCTTTTTCATAATTAAGTTTGGAAATATCTTGGGGAACTATTTTGTTAAGAAATTCCATAGCGTCTTTTCCTGATACAAAGACTTCTCCCATATGAGAAACATCGAATAAGCCCACTTTTTCTCTTACTGTTTTGTGTTCTTCAATAATTGATGTATATTGTACAGGCATATGCCAGCCTGCAAAATCAACCATCTTTGCTCCCAAATTAACGTGTTTTTCGTGTAAAAAAGTTTCTTTAGTCATAAAAAATATCCCCCATAGATTATATTGTCTTTGTAATGAGGGATATTGTCAATAATTTATTGAGTTTATTGAAGTAAATTAGAAGGTATGCTATAATAAAAAAGGAATTAAATAGAAAGGAGCATTTATGATTAAAATGTTAAGGAATGTAACTTGGGGGGGGGGCATAATTTAAGCTCCTATAAAGGTTTTACCCTTGCTGAAGTGTTGGTTACTTTAGGTATAATCGGAGTAGTGTCAGCGATGACTGTGCCGACATTAATGCAAAATCATCAGCGAAAAACTTATTCTGTTCAAGCTCATAAATTTTATAATGAAATGCAGCAAGCTTTGACTATGTTTATGACAGATAATAATGCTGTAGGTATAAATGAAACAAAATTAAATAATTCTGATTTTGATATATCAGTTACTCCATTTGTAAAAAATTATTTTAAAGTAGTTCAAGATTGTGGCGCTACTCCTCAACCTTGTTTCGCAGATGAATATAAATCATTATCTGGAACAACAATAGCAGGTTCAAAGGTTGGTAGAGGACAACCTATTAGATGTTTCTCAATAGCCAGTGGTGCAAGTTTTTGTATGGGACCTTTTTCTGGAAATGCAGATACCGGAGCCGGATATATTTATGTAGATACTAATGGTAGCCAAGGGCCTAATATTGGTTGCAGGGATTATTGGCGAATGTTTTACTATTCTGATGCATCTGTAGATGGCTGGCAATTAAGTCCTGGTTGTAAAAAAAATGGAGCATTGTGCCCAGATGGAGGTTCTGTTGAAGCAGAAAGAAAATATGATTGGGATGAAGGTTGCGGAAATCCAGCAGAGCCAGAGGATATTGATGGTATTGGTAGATTAATAGGCAACGGTTGGGAAATGGATTGGTAAAAAAAAAAGAAGGTCATTTGACCTTCTTTTTTATAATTCTGCAATTTTTTTGTAAAGTTCTATTTGTTTGTCTGATATGTTTTTCGGAATAACAATTTTAATTTTAGCATTTAAATTGCCGTATCCTCCGCCTTTTTTAGGTAAGCCTAAATCTTTTAACCTTAGAGCTTGCCCTGATGATGTTTTTGGAGGTATTTTAATGCCGATTTTCCCATGGAGTGTTTCTATGTCTTTTTTGCATCCTAAAACTGCTTCTGGAGGTGTAATTTCTATTTCTTTCGTTAAATCTGCTCCGTTTACTTCGTAAGCTTTATCTTTGACATTTATTACAAGATACAAATCACCTTTTCTTCCGTAAGAATCAGATTTCCCTTCTCCTTTAATCCTGATTTTTTGTCCTTCAGTAATATTTGGAGGTAATTTTACTTTTATAGATTTTGGCTCAGATTTAAAACCTGTACCGCCGCATTCGCTGCAATAACCACCGTTACCTGAGCATTTTGTGCAACGTTCTATGTTGTTAAATTTTACATTTACCGGTTTTTGATCAAATATATCTTTTACTGTAACATTTAAGTTCATTGTCACATCAAGATTTTCAGCTTTAGGAGCTTGTTGTTGGCGTTTTCTTGAAGAAGAAGCTTGTTGTGCTCCTCCAAAATCAAATCCGCCAAAATTCATTCCCTGAGTTCTTGCACCTCCGCCCATCATATCTCCGAATAATGAGCTGAAAAAGTCAGAGAACCCTCCTAA
>CALVEU010000003.1 GCA_944326635.1 Candidatus Gastranaerophilales bacterium
AAAAGAGCTGCTAGAATTGGCCGTAACCCACAAACTGGTAAAGAATTAAAAATTCCTGCAACAACAGTTCCAGCATTTTCAGCAGGTAAAAAATTCAAAGAAGCTGTTAACAAAAAATAAGCAATTTTTTATAGCTTTAAAAAGGACTTATCGAAAGATAAGTCCTTTTTATTTTTTTATTTTTGTTTTGCAGCTTGTCTTGCTTCTGCTTCTAATAAATTTGTTTTTTTAAGTTTATTTTTTGTTATTTTATTATTAATCATTTCTTCGAAGCCTTCTTCTGCCCAAATTTTTACGTTTTCAAATGGTTCATAAGTTGGGTAATTTTTTAGTGCTTCAACATATTTTTTTGCTCTTTCAAATAAGTTATCTCCTTGTTTTATTACCCCATCTTGTTTTATAACTTGTTGATAATATTTTTTGTTAAATTTTTGAGATTCATATTGTGGGAAAATTTTTAACATGAAATTTTGAAAATTTTTAATCCCAGCATTTATATTTTCTGTAAATCCAGCTATGTATCTTGCAATAATTTGAAATTGTTCAGCATGTTTTGTTGTATGTTGTATTGATTTTTTTACAATTGGTTTTAAAATTCTAGAGCTGGTAATATTGTTTAATGTAATTTCTGCAGTGTAAGGGTTAAAATCTGCATCTATTAGTTTGCGTGAGTATTTTGGTTTGATCTTAGGCATTACTGATAAGTTATTATTTTCAGCACTTTTATTTAGGGTATTTAGTATAAATCTGCAATTTTTTACTTTCATATTTCCTCCATATCTGTAAATCTTAAATTTTAGGGTAAAAATTAATTAGTATATTTATAAATAATTGAAAATTTTATATTATTTAATTGCTATTTAAAAATTAATCAACAGAGAATATTTCTTTAATATCGTCCATTGTGAGAGATTTTACAATGTTTCTGTCAACAGAAATTACACTGTCTACTAAGTTTCGTTTAACGGTTTTAAGTTTTTGAATTTTTTCTTCAACTGTATTTTTTGTAATAAGTCTGTATACAAATACTTTTTTAGTTTGACCAATACGATAAGCTCTATCAGTTGCTTGGTCTTCTACTGCAGGGTTCCACCAAGGGTCGTAATGGATTACATAATCAGCTCCAGTTAAGTTTAAGCCTGTCCCACCTGCTTTTAAGCTGATTAGGAAAATCGGAATTGATGGTGTAGAATTAAATCTTTCAACAGCACCTTGTCTATCTTTAGTTTTACCTGTTAAATATTCATATGGTATACCTTCTCGTTCAAGCCAAGCTTTAATTAAATCAAGCATATCGACAAATTGGCTGAATAAAAGTATTCTATGTCCTTCATCAATAATTTCTTCAAGCATTACTTTTAATTTTTCAAATTTACCTGATTTCATGATATTTTTTACATTTTCTTTATCATAAAGTCTAGGGTGACAGCAAATTTGACGTAATCTTAAAAGAGCAGAGAAAATTGATAATCTACTCTTTTCAAGTCCATTTTGTTCAATAGATTTGAATAATTCTTCTTTTGTACTGTCAAGAACTTGTAAATAGAAATCTCTTTGTTCATCAGTAAGTTCACAGTATGCAATGTTTTCAACTTTATCAGGTAAGTCTTTTGCAACATCTCGTTTCATACGACGTAAGATGAACGGATAAATTTGTAATTTCAGACGTTTTTCAACAGTTTTATCCTGACGTTCCATAATAGGATTTACATATCTTGCGTTGAATTCAGCCATATTAAATAAGAATCCAGGCATTAAGAAGTCAAATACAGACCATAATTCTTCCAATTTATTTTCAATTGGAGTACCTGATAGAGCCAATTTATGTGATGCCTGCAACTTTTTAACAGCTTGTGCAGTTTGTGACATTGCATTTTTAATATTTTGTGATTCATCAAGAATTACATATCTGAAATTGTACTCTTTAAGTTTGTTAATATCCCGTCTTACAAGTGCATAACTTGTAATTACAACATCATAATTTGGGATTTCTTTAAAGAATTGCTTTCTGTCAACCCCAGCAAGTTTTAAAGTTGTTAATGTAGGAGCAAATTTTTGAATTTCAGATTCCCAGTTGAATACAACAGTTGTTGGACAAATTACCAAAGTTGGAGCAGGTCCGTCTTCTTCTTTTGCTTTTTGAACTACAGCTAAAGCCTGTAATGTTTTTCCAAGTCCCATATCATCTGCTAGGATTCCGTTAAGACCATATTTATACATGAACCATAACCAACCAAATCCTTTAGTCTGGTATTCACGGAATTCTGCATTAATTCCTGTTGGTAGTTTTAAGTCTTCTGATGTTGAGAAATTAGACATTTGTTTCCAGAATGTTTCAAATTCATTACTTAAAACAAGTTCTACATTTAGATTTTTAAGTTCATTTATTAAGCCTGCACGATAAGTTTTTACGATAAATTTGTTTTCATTATTTCTGTATACGTCAAATGAGTTGAATGCGCGCATAATAGAATAAATATCTTGCGCAGGGTACTCAACAAAACCAAGACTTCTTATACGGCTGTATTTTTCTCCGCTTTGAATTGTTTCATATACTTCATCAAAGTTGATAATTTCTTCTCCAGCTTGTCCGTATAAGAATATTTCAAAACTGTCTTCTGCTTCTTCTGAGAAATCGATTTTTGCGCATAACTTGAATGGATTATCCATTAGCTTAAAGAAATTCATATCATCTTTTTCTACAAATTTCCAACCTTCTCCAGCTTGTTTAATATAGTAGTTATAAAAGTCGATAGCATTTTCTTTTTCTAAAGCTAAGTTATTAGTTTGCATTGGTACAAATCTACAAGCTAGAAGCATTTGATAAGCTTCTTGTTCATGCTTAAGATTTCTTTTTACCCAATATACCAAATCTTCTCCAGGCTTCTTGATTGTAATATATGGAGATTTTTCTGCGGTTGTTTTTGAATATGGAACAACTACTCCGTCATATTCAAATTCTAAAGAAGCTTTTAATGATTGGTCATAGTCAATTCCCATTGTTACAATATTCAAAGGAGGACGTTCCGTAAGCATTAATTGGCTTATATTATCTGCGATTTCAACGTCCATAATCTCTTGAAGTTTTGGTAATTCTTCATAAATAAATTTTCCACCATCGGCATCTTTTAAGTCTGTAAAAGATGATTTTAATATATTTTGAGGGATTGAACTCATTGCTATATTTGTTGGGAATATTATATTTTTATATCTTCCCCATTTCAAATGTCTAGAGAAATACCTTACTTCTTCAAGCGGGTATACATCATCTTTATCAGGTCTTTTCCATTCTAAAGATAAAAGTATTGTACCTTGTGCTCCTGTATTTACATTTAAAATGAGTTTCCATTCTTCATCTGTGAACTTTAATCTTTCTTTTGTTTTTTCATCAAGAACTTCATCAGCTTTAGATAAAAGAGTAAACATCGGTCCAAATTTTGTGATTGGAATATCGTACCAGCCTGCTTTTTTATCTTGTCTTGAAACAGTTAGTAATTGTTGGAAAATTGCGACTTCAACTTTTTGAGAATTATTTAATTCGAAATCAGGATTTTGTTTTTGAGCTTCAATTAAGGCTCTTAAAATCGGCTCAATTTGTCTTACAACTTTTCCGGTTTCTCTTGATCTAACTAATACAGAGAAAAAATTCGCTTTTCGTTTTGAATTAAAGTGGAAAATATAATTCCCTTGAGGAGTTTCTGTAAGTGCTGTATTTTCATCAGGGAAATCAAATTCCATTCCAAATTTTGTTTCAAGCCAGTCTTCATAAGCGTGCTCATCTATAGCTTTTAATGCAACAGCTACTGCGTGTTTACACCATTCTTCTTTAAGCGGACAATTGCATCTAGCTTCTACTTTGTTTTTCTTAAAGATTAAATCAGTATTGTAATGATCCTGAAAATTTCCTTTTACTTTAGCCATATAAAAGTTTTTTTCAGGATAAGAATCAAATACCATATCTTTAAGATGGTATTCGTAGCCTCTACGCCAACTTCCGGCACTCGCATTTTCTTTTATGAATTTGTAGTTAAATTCCTGCTGTTTAGCACTCATTACTTTTTGAGTATCTCTTTCTTTCCCTAAGGGTACAAACTTTCGGATATAGATTTTATCTATAAGCCCTTATTAATGTTTTTATTATTACATGAATAATAAAAAAAGGCAAGAGATTTTTTTATTTATTTATCCTAAGATGTAAAAATGATATAAATATGCAAATATAATACCGAATATTGCTCCCATAATAACTTCAAATGGGGTATGCCCAAGTAATTCTTTTAATTTTCCACCTATAGCTTGAACATCGTGTTTGTAGAAATCTTCCATCATTCTATTCAAGCAAGCTGCAGTTTTTCCAGCAGCTCGTCTTACTCCTGCTGCATCATACATTGTGATTAGAGCAAATCCTATTGAAATAGCAAATACAATAGAATCCCAGCCTTCAATTAACCCAACAGCTGTAGATAGCCCCATTACACCTGCAGAATGAGAACTTGGCATTCCACCTGTGGTTGTAAATATTTTAAAGTTAATTTTTTTTGTTTTAATTGTGAATATAAAAAATTTAATAACTTGAGCTAAAAATGCTGCTAATATTCCGGCTGATATTGCCTCGTATCCAGTATTAACTATTGCTGTAATCATTAATTCCTACTCTCTTTTGTATTATGTTTTATAAGTATAACATAATAATATTACTTTTGCAAAATTTGAATTTATTTTATTCTGATTTTGTTTAAAATTTGTTCAAAAACTTCTGATTTTAATTCGTTTTTATTTAAGATGTCAAAGCATTTGTCGATTAATTGATTTAAATCGCTTTTTGCTTTTTCAAGACCATATAGGGCAGTATATGTAAGTTTCCCAGCTTCTTTGTCTTTTCCCATAGTTTTGCCCATTTCTTCAAATGTAGATGTTTCATCTAAGATGTCATCTGCAATTTGGAATGCAACGCCAAGTGTTTGTCCAAATTCCGTAATTTCTTCTAATTGTTTGTTACTTACTCCTGCTATTATTGCTCCTGATCTTAGTGCTAGTTTAAATAAATCAGCAGTTTTATGACTATGGATATAATTTAAAATTTCAGGTAATTGTTCGTCATCTTTATCAATTCCCCCAGAAAGTTCCATTGCTTTTATTAAAGATTCACTTTCAATGTCAACAACTTGTCCTGCTATTACTCCGTATGCACCTGCTGCTTGGAAATATTCTTCCATAATTTTGATTAATTTTTCTGTTCCTAATTTTTTTGAATTTTTTAAAATTATTTGTGGCGCAAAAGTTAAAAGAGCATCTCCTGCAAGAACTGCGTGAGCTTCGCCAAATACCATATGATTTGTTAATTGACCACGTCTATACATATCATTATCCATACAAGGAAGATCATCGTGAATAAGGGTTTGAGCGTGAAGCATTTCTATTGCACAGGCTGTCGGAAGTGCATCTTTATAATTTTCTCCAAACATTCTGCAGGTTTCCAAACACATTACAGGTCTTAATCTTTTGCCTGGTAGTGTAACTGTATATTTCATTGCTTTAAAAATCTTATGCGGATAATTTATAGGCATAAGTTCATCAATTGTTTTATTTACTAAATCAATGTAATCATTCATCTTCATTTTCAAAATCCTTATAAATGTTTTGTTTTAAAGTGTTTCTTGCACTCTGTCGTTTTTTTTCGCTGATTTTTGCAATATGCTTGTTGTGTACAAATTTTTTGTTATTTTCTTGTTTTTTACCTTCGTATTTTATGCGTTCTTTGTATTCTTTTGCTTCGTCAATGAAAGCAAGATAACTTTCATATCGTGTAGAGTCAATTTTATCAATGTTATTTAAAACGTTGCATTCATCTTCATTAATATGTAGACAGTCAGAATATTTACAGTCATCTCTATATTTTACAATATCATCAAATAAAAGATCTACATCTGCAGGTAAAATGAAATCAAATTTTACGTTGCTAAAACCTGGTGTATCAACTATTCTAGAGGTGTCGTTGAGTTTCATTATTTCACAATGTCTTGTGGTATGAGTTCCTTTTAGAGTTTTTTCACTTACCTGTTTTGTTCTTAAATTAAAATTAGGGTTAATTGCATTTACAAGACTTGATTTTCCTACACCTGAATTTCCGCAAAGAACACTTGTTTTTCCATCCAGTAATTTTTCAAAGTTTTTTATTCCCTTATGTTCTGTGGCTGAAGTGAATACTATTTTGTATCCTAAAGGAGAATATATTTTTTTAATCTTTTCACCAAGTTGTTTTTCCCATTTTAAGTCTTCTTTGTTAAAACAAAGAACAGTTGGTATATTGTAATATTTTGCAAGAGCAATATATCTGTTTAATTGATGCAAGTCTAAATCAGGTTGTTTTAAAGCTGATACAATAATAATTTGATCAATATTTGCAACGCTTGGACGTCTTATGAAATTTTTTCTTTCAATAAGATTTGTTATAACTCCGTTTTCAAATTCAACAAAATCACCGACGAGAATTTTTTCTTTTTGCTTTTTTAAAACTTCTCTAATTTTGCATTCAAAAGAGTTTACGCCGTCATCAACGTAATAAAAATCTGAATGAATTTTATAGATTTGTCCTTCAGCCATTGCAAGATTATTTTAGCATGAAAATATAATTTATTTGTAATCATCTCCTTCTGTATAATTTTCATAATCAAGTTTGTCGTTGTAAAAGAATGAGTAATTCCCATGTAGTTTATTAGGGTATACTCCTAGGTCAAAAGTATCAGCTCCAAACTGATTTGGACCTTTGCCTCCATTCACATCTACTTTTATTGCTCCACATCTGTTATCTTGGGTATTAATAATGATATCATTTCCGTTTTCATCTTTTACAATATTCCCTGCTTCGTCCCTTTTTGGATGGCTATTTACCCAATTGCAACCGCTTTGCCTTTGATTAGTAAAGTTTTGAATAATAATTACACTGCCATCACTGAGAATTGCACTACTTGCTGTTCTCATATCAGAATAAACTGTTTTTCCATTTTGGAACTGTTTTTTGGGATATTTGGTTTTCCAAGAAATACAGCCACCTTTCCCTGATTTGCAGGTTTTTATAACTTTTAATTCTTTAGAGATAATATCAAGTATTTCATCAGACGTTCTGTCTTTTTGAAAAAGATCTTCATAAGAATCAAGACCATTGTTAACTTTTGTCATTATTAATGCATTTGATAATGTAGAAAAAGAATTTTTAGTTTGGTTTATAAAAACTTTATTTTTGTAATTTGCAACCAAATTAGGCATAGTTAATGCAGCAACGATTCCAATAATACCAAGAGTAATTAAAACTTCTGCGAGAGTAAAAGCCTTAGAATAATCTATATTTTGCGGGGGGGGGGCACTCTCAAAGCTTCTTGTTTAAACATTTTTCAACCTCCATTTTTTATTATTATTTATTATTTTTCAATATTTGTCAATAGCTGTTTTTATTTTAAGAATTCTGGAATTTTATTTTTAGCTGCTTGCATTTGCATATACTGTTCTTTTAATTTAGCTTTTTCTTCTTTATTTGCGTTTTTAGCTTTCTCATTCATTTGAGTATAAAGTTCTTTTTCGACTTTATTTCCTTTAATATATACATCCATATCTTTGCCTTTTTTAAAGGCATTAACGTTTCCGTTGTAATTTATATTAGGAGCTTTGAAAATTGTGTAGAGTATTGCAAAGCTACCAATAAATGCCATAACTAATCCTGCCCAAGCTCCAAGAGCTAAAAGGAATTTTTTGTTTTTATTTGCGTTTTTATGTTGTTTCGCAACTATTTTTTCAGCTTGGTCACCTAAAGTATCAACAACAAAGTCTCCATCCAAAACTTCAAATAATAACTTTGCTCCTAACCCTAAGCCTGCGGCAAAAGCAGCTTTAGTAAGTTTTGCTTTTTCTCCGGTTTTTGATATCGGATTATTATCATTTTTGGATGTTTGTTTTTGTTGAGTAAATGAGTAGCTATTATTAATTGCGCTAATTCTCATTTATACTCCTTTTATAAGCATTCCATTACCTTTGTTTGCCATTTGAACAGATGTATAATGGTTGATTTTTTGATCTAAGGATATATCTTCGTCTTTTACTTCTTTATCAACTTCTTCTAAAATATTAGATTTAAGTTCTCTGTCTCGAGAGAACACATCCATTTCTTTTTCTCTAGTAAATGCTCTTACTTTTGTATCATAAAGTTTTGCTGGTAGTGTAAGAGCTAAAGTTAATAATCCTGCTGCAGCACCTATACCTCCAAGTTTTAGACCTCTGCTTTTTGCTCCAGATTTAATAAAGCAGCTTCCGATACCTGCAGCGGTGGCTCCAACTAAAGCACTTCCGCCAATTGATCCCCATATTGCGAGTCCTTTTTCAGTTTTTCTGTTAATCGGATTTTCATAACCATTTTTTTGTGATGTAAATTGCGGTCTTGGGCAACATTTGTTGATAGCTGAAATTTGCATTATTTATACTCCTCATTTTTATTATGTTTATATAATAATCAAACATTAAAATTTTTGCTAGTATGTTAATAATTTAAATCTTAATTGTAACAATTGTTTGAAGTTTTTAATGTTTATGATATTATCGACTTACATAGAATGATTATATTATTATGAAAAGGGGAAAAATATGATTTCAGTAAACGATTTAAAAACAGGCTTAACGCTTCAATTAGACAACGGTTTGTGGTCTGTTGTTGAATTTTTACACGTAAAACCGGGTAAAGGTGCAGCTTTCGTAAGATCAAAACTTAAAAACGTAGAAACTGGTCAAGTTGTTGAAAAAACATTCAGAGCCGGTGAAAAAGTTGCAAAAGCTATGTTAGACAGACGCGAAATGCAATATTTATATAAAGAAGGTAAAGAATACGTTATGATGGATAACGAATCATACGAACAACTTCAATTAACAGAAGATCAAATTGGTGATGGTATTAAATATTTGAAAGAAAATATGATTGTCCAAGTATTAATGCATGATTCAAGAATTATTGGTGTAGATCTTCCAGCTCACGTTATTTTGGAAGTAACTGATACTCCTCCATCAGAAAAAGGAAACACAGCTCAAGGCGGTACTAAACCTGCAACTCTTGAAACTGGTGCTGTTGTTAACGTCCCATTCTTTATTTCAAATGGTGACAAAATCAGAGTTGATACAAGAACTAATGAATATTTAGATAGAGCGTAACTCTGTATAATGTTTAAGAAAGGCAAAATATGAAATTTGATATAGAATATATTGAAAAATTAGCAAAGGTTTTAGCTGATAATTCTTTAACAGAAATCTCTTTAGAAGATGGAGAACAAGCTATTACTTTAAGAAATGAAGTTGTAGGTGTTACAGCTGCTCCTGTTGTTGCAGCTCCTGTAACTCAACCTCAAATAGCTCAACCAGCTCAAGCTTCAGCTCCTGCAGAACAAAAAGAAGTAAAAAAAGGTAAACCTTTGACATCTCCAATGGTTGGAACTTTTTATTCTGCACCATCTCCTGATGCTGACCCATTTGTAAAAGTAGGTCAAACTATTAAAGAAGGCGATGTTGTATGTATCGTTGAAGCTATGAAATTAATGAATGAAATTGAATCTGAATTCTCAGGCAAAATTGTTGAAATTTGCGTACAAGACGGTCAACCTGTAGAGTTTGGTCAAGTTTTAATGTATATTGAATAAAAGAATAGTGATTAGTAACAAGTGAATTTTAAAATTCACTTGTTACTGTTTTATAGGGATAAGAAAGTATGTTTAGAAAAGTATTAATTGCAAATCGCGGAGAGATTGCTGTAAGAATTATAAGAGCTTGTAGAGAAATTGGTATTCCAACTGTAGCAATTTATTCTCAAGCTGATGCAAATTCTCTTCATGTAAGACTTGCAACAGAAGCATATTGCATAGGACCTGCTCAAAGTTCTAAAAGTTATTTGAGTATACCTGCAATTATTTCTGCTGCAATCGTATCTGGAGCTGACGCAATTCACCCTGGATATGGTTTTATGTCTGAAAGAGCTGATTTTGCTGAAATTTGTGCAAAACATGGTATTAAATTTATTGGACCTACAGCTGAAGCTATGAGAAAAATGGGAGATAAAGCTACTGCACGTAAAACTATGATTGAAAACAATGTGCCTGTTACTCCTGGGACAGGAATTTTAAAAACTCCTGAAGAAGTAAAAGAATTCGCTCATAAAGTAGGTTATCCGATTATATTAAAAGCTACAGCAGGCGGTGGCGGAAAAGGTATGAGAATTTGCAGAAGTGATGAAGATGTTGAAACTAATATGAATCTTTGTCAATCAGAAGCTCAGAATTTCTTTGGAAATCCTGATGTATATGCAGAAAAATTCTTAGAAAATCCTCGTCATATTGAAGTTCAAATCTTAGCAGACCAATATGGAAATGTAGTTCACTTAGGTGAAAGAGATTGTTCAATTCAACGACGTCACCAAAAATTGTTAGAAGAAGCTCCTTCTCCTGCAATTGACGAAGCTACTCGTAAAGAAATGGGTGCAGCAGCTGTAAGAGCTGCTAAAGCTATAAATTACGAAAGCGCCGGAACTTGTGAATTTTTGCTAGACCATGATGGAAAATGGTATTTTATGGAAATGAATACCAGAATTCAAGTTGAGCACTGCGTAACAGAAATGATTTCTAATGTTGATTTAGTTAGAGAACAAATTATGGTTGCTGCGGGCGAAAAACTTGATTTTACTCAAGATGATATAGTTCTTCGTGGTCATGCTATTGAATGTCGTATTAATGCAGAAAATCCTGAAAAAGATTTTATGCCAAATCCAGGAACTATTACTGGTTATGTTACTCCAGGAGGTTTTGGTGTAAGAGTGGATTCTCATGCTTATCAAGATTATTCAATTCCGCCATATTATGATTCAATGATAGGCAAATTAATCTGTTGGGGTAGAACAAGAAATGAAGCTAGACGCAGAATGTATAGAGCATTGAAAGAATATGTGATTACTGGCGTTGAAACTACAATTCCGTTCCACCAAGATATCATTGAAGATCCTGTGTTTATGAGTGGAAACTTTAATACAGGCTTTATAGAAGATTTCTATAAACGAACAGGAAAAGATAAAAAATAATTGAAAAACCGAAGATTTTAAATCTTCGGTTTTTTAATTATTAAATTAAAAATCGAAAAAATCCTTTACTGGAATATCTAGTTGTTCAGCAATATCAATTAAAAGTCCAAGACTAACACATCTTTTTGCTGTTTCTATTTTGGCTAGATGTTCTCTTGATATTTCAAGTTTTTCGGCTAGCTGATTTTGAGATAGCCCTTTTTCTTTCCGAAACTTAAATATTTTTCTGCCTAATTGTAAAATTTTTGTAGTCTTATTGTTCACAAAAAATATTTTATGTGATACTATGGTAAATGTATGTAGTCTAAAAGAGAACAAAATGGAGAGTTTTATGAAAAAAGGTTTTACTCTTGCAGAAGTTTTAATTACTCTAGGTATTATTGGAGTAGTCGCATCAATGACAATACCAACCTTAATAGCAAAACATCAAAAGGAAGTTGTTGCAACGTCTTTGAGAAAAGCTTATGCAGAGTTAAATTTGGCATTGCAAATGGCAATAAGTGATTATGGTGATGTTTCAACTTGGGATTATAGTAAAGCTTCAGAGATATCTTTATGGGCCGAAAAATACATTAAACCTTATTTTAAAATTTTAAATGCTCAAAATTGTTCGAATAATAGATCTTTTTCCTGCATAGGGGTTCCAGCAGTAGCTCAATTAGGATATGATACAAAACCAACAGGTATAATGTCGGCACCATATGTAATATTAACTTCAGGAGGTGCCGCAAAAGCTTTTGCTTTTTATAAATATAATGCATATTCAGAAGTAAGGGTGCATGTTTATGTGAAATTACCCAAAAATAAAAAAGCTGAAAAGGGAAGGGATGTTTTCACTTTTGTATTAAAGCCTAATAAAACTGCGTTTGAACCTTTTGGTGTTACTGGAACTGTGCCTTTTACAACAGGAAATATTTCAAGAGAAAAATTATTAAAAGGACCAATAAGGACGGGTGGCTGCTATAAAGAATCTGGAGGACCTGATTATTATGCTCCAGGTGACAGTTGTGGTGCTGTAATAATGCTTGATGGCTGGAAAATTAAGTCTGATTATACTTGGTAACTATTATTTAATATAAGGGTTGAAAACCTTATACAAATGTGTTACAATTATAGTAGGTAGTATGTGTGTGAGGTTTTTGTATGGCAGGAATTAATTTGTTTTACAGGTTTACAAATCCTATTGAAAAACAAAAAGAGCAACAAAAAGCTCAAAAAGATGCTTTGATTAAGAAAAATTATGATGAGATTTATTCTCATGAACTTGCACATAAATCTGCTGCCGGAGCTTTAGCTGGTTCAATAGTTATCGAACGTAATGCAGATGGAATTCCGTTTGCAGGCCATGTTGATATAAAAATGCCTGCATTAAACCCTAATAATCCACAAAAAACAATTAATGATGCAAATACTGTAATAAGATCAGCAATGGCACCATTTGACCCTTCTGATCAGGATTATCGAGTAGCTGCTCAAGCTCAAAGTATAAAAATGCAAGCACAGGCTATTAAAGATAAAAATGTCGGCAATAAACTGGATTATAATGCTTAACAGTTATAAGCTTTTATCTTGCAACTTTATGTTAATTTTGATATAATATATGATGAAAGATATAAGGAGAAATGATAATGAAATTTTTATTTAATTTTAACAAGTCGGGGGGGGGGCATTTTTAAGCTCCTTAAGTGGATTTACTCTGGCAGAAGTCTTAATAACTCTAGGTATTATTGGAGTTGTTGCAGCAATGACTTTACCATCTGTAATAAATAATATTCAAAATCGTCAACTTGAGGCCGGTTTTAAAAAAGGATATTCTGTTATCTCTCAAGCTCTTGATATGTATGCAGCAGAAAATGAAGAAAGGATTTCCACATTAAATTCTGGTTCTCAAGCTGGGATTTTAAAATTAGAATTTCAAAAGTATTTGAAAGTATCTTTTGTCGCAGATAAATTGGCTGCATTTTATGGTACTCATTGTATAGTTATTGGAAATAAGTATATATTTTTTACTCCAGAGTATACTAATTTTCAAGGAGAAAAAATTAAAAGCATAGAAGATTTTAATGATGATGTTATTGTTTTGAGTGATGGTATGATGTTGCTATTTGAAAATGGTGCAAGTTGGAGCCATAATAGGTTATATGTTAGTGTTGATGTGAATGGCTTTAATAAACGTCCTAATCGGTTGGGCTTTGATTTATTTAGTTTCCAAATTGATGATAAAGGACGCTTACTTCCAATGGGAGCAAAGGGTACTGTTTATTATGATGAAAATGACAAATATTGCTCAAAATCTTCTAATGAGGATCTAAATGGTATAGGTTGTACATATAAGGCAATGAGTGATAGTTCTTATTTTAAAAATTTAAAAAAGTAATAATATTTAAAGAGTTTAATTGCAAGATGAATATGTGCTATATCATAATGTAATGCTTAATTTTGTTTGTGTTATAATCATGCTCGTATGAGTACTCAGTTTAAGTATTATGCAAAAGAACTTTTAAACATTGCCCTGCCCATTATTATGGGAAACCTAGGATTTATTTTAATAGGTGCGGGTGATGTATTAATTGCTGGACATCATTCTACGGATACTTTGGCTGCGATTAGTATTGCGACAGCTATTACAAATTGTATTCAAACATTTGGGATTGGATTGATAGCTAGTGTTTCTCCTCTATTGTCGAATTTTAGAGGAGAGCGTAAAAGTGCTAAAAAATATTTTTTCCCAACTATAAGATTTTCAATGTTTTTGAGTGTTCTTGTAATGTTTGCAGTGCTTGCGTCTATCCCTTTGATTGATTATTTGCATTTTGAAGCAAAACTTGTGCCAATGATTAAGCAATATATGTTTGTGACAGCTTTTGCGACTTTTGGTGGTTACTTGCACGCTGCATTAAAAGAATTTTTGCAAGCTTTTGAAATAGTTTTGTTCCCGAATTTGGTAACAGTATTTTCAGTATTTTTGAATATTGCTTTGAATGTAATTCTTGTATTTGGTTTTGGTCCAATACCTTCTTTAGGGGTTCTAGGATTAGCTGTTGCAAGTTTTATTGTTAGATATTTTATGGGCTTTGCTCTTTTAATATATTGTTTTAGTGTTATGAATTTCAATGATTACAAAGATTTTGATTATTATAAGAGTTTAATCAAGATTGGTATTCCTATATCTTGTGCTATTATGGTTGAATTCATTGCATTCAATAGTATTGCAATAATTATGGGCAGGGTATCTGGTGTATATGCCGCGGCTCAAAATTTAGTGTGTACATTGACGACAGTTTCATTTATGGTGCCACTTGCAATTTCAAATGCAATTGCTGTTAAAGTTGGATTTGCAAATGGAGCTGGGAATATAAAAGATTTAAAACGATATTCTTTTGTCGGGGTTGTAATGTCTGTAGGATTTATGCTATGCAGTGCATTTGTTTTTGCAACATTCCCTCAGTTTTTGGTAAAATTGTTTACTCAAGATAATAATTTGATTAAATTTTCTATACCTGTTTTATATATCTTATCTGTGTTCCAAGTATTTGATGGTTTGCAAGTCGCACTATCAGGAATTTTTAAAGGAATGAAAAGAACAGGTGTTGTATTGATTTCAAACTTTGTTGCTTATTGGTTGATTTCATTACCTTTAGGATATACATTAGCTTTCCATTTTCATTTGAATTTAAGAGGTTTTTGGTATGGACTTGCATCAGCAGCGATTATTCTTTGTGCAATGATGTCAGTTATGTTATTGAAAAGTATTAAAAAAATGGGAACTGTTAAATAGCTTATTTTTATGGTAATATAAACTTGAATGGAGGAATTATGCATACAGAAGAAAGAACATTTGTGGCAATTAAGCCTGACGGAGTTATCAGAGGTTGTGTCGGAGAGATTATCAGCCGTTTTGAAAAGAAAGGTTATAAACTTATCGGCATGAAGATGCTTCAAGTAACAGAAGAAATTGCTGCAAAACATTATGCAGAACATATTAATAAACCATTTTATCCTAGTCTTGTAAAATATATTACAAGTGGTCCTATTATTGCAATGGTGTTTCAAGGTTATAAAGCTGTTCAAGGTATTCGTCATCTTTTAGGAGCAACTGATCCTTGTGAAGCTGATGTAGGATCAATTAGAGCTGATTATGCTCAATTAAAAGAATATAATACAATTCATGGTTCTGATAGTCTTGAAAGTGCTGAAAGAGAAATTAATATTTACTTTAAGCCTGAAGAACTTTGTACAGATTATAAAAATATGATGGAAATTGTTACAGAAAGTGTTGATGATTAATGAGAGATAATGCTCATGAATATTTTAAATATGAATTAGTGCATGAATGTAAACAAACAGGCGCAAGAGCAGGTATTTTGACAACTCCTCATGGAATAATTAAAACACCTATCTTTATGCCTGTTGGCACAAATTCAGCTGTTAAAACTTTAACAGCTGATCAAATTATGGATACTGGTGCTCAGATTATGTTATCTAATTCTTATCATTTATATTTGAGAGCGGGTACAAAGTTAATTAAGCAATTCGGCGGGATTCACAGTTGGATGAATTGGCACAAGCCTGTGTTGACGGATTCTGGTGGATTTCAGGTCTTTTCATTAAGTCATCTCAATAAGATAACAGAAGATGGTGTTGAATTTAGGGATCCTAAAGACGGTAAAAAGCACTTTATTAATCCTGAAGTTTCCATGGAAATTCAACAGGATATCGGTGCTGATATAATTATGGCATTTGATCAGTGTGCACCATTCCCTTGTGATTATGACACTGCAAAAAAAGCTATGGAACGCACTCATCGCTGGTTAGAAAGATGTTTTAAAGCTAAAACTAATCCAAGGCAAGCTCTTTTTCCTATTGTTCAAGGGGCTTTTTACGATGATTTAAGACGTGAAAGTGCTGCGGTTATTTCATCTTATGATGCTGTAGGTTATGCAATTGGTGGCTTAAGTGTTGGTGAAACTAAAGATATTATGAATCACTTTGTAGAATATACAGCGCCGTTGTTACCGAATAACAAACCTCGTTACTTAATGGGAGTAGGTACTCCTGAAGATTTATTAGACGGTATTAAACGAGGGATTGATATGTTCGATTGTGTTTTGCCTACAAGAAATGCAAGGCATGGATCATTTTTTACTCCTAATGGTAAATCTAACATCAAAACCCAAAAATATTATGACGATCCTCGTCCGTTGGTTGAAGGTTGTAATTGTTACGCGTGTAAAAATTATTCAAGAGCTTATATTAGACATTTGTGGAGATGTGGAGAATCTACTGCTGCAACATTATTATCGATTCATAATATAAAATATCTTGTGGATTTTTCTCAAAAATGTAGAGAAGCTATCTTAAATGACAGTTTTGGGGATTTTTATAACGAGCATTATAAAAACTTGATTTAGTTTGACATATATAAATTTCTCATTAAATAAATTATAGAAGTAGCAATAATGAGGTTTTTATATGAATGAAAGATTTGAATCATTTGTAAGTGAAAAATTTGAAAATCATAAAATTAATGAAATTTATGAAATTTATGAAGATACATTAAAGCTAGATGATCCAAGAATATGGGTTTGGCTAAGTAGTTCAGAAAACCACGGTTTTATGAATGAAGATTTTGTTGATTTTTTTACGATTTGACTTTTGAGTAGTTATTTAATTTTTGATCAACATGTGCTGCATGTTGGTTAGATTTAAGATATGCTTTAGCAAACTGGTAACCCCCGATAGCAGCTGCAGTTAATCCTGCAAATATTTTTGAGGATTTACTGATACATTTTAGAGGTTTGTTGAACATATCTTCAAATTTGATTTGTTTTTTTATAACTTTAGGCCAACCTTTGAAAAGCCAGTTAGAAAACATTATAGCTCCAGCTGCAAGTCCTCCATAGATTACAGTTGCACCTGTTGCTTTTAAGTAGTTGCCTGTTTTTACAAATGTCTTACAAAAACTTGCGAATTTTTCTTTAAAACTTTTTGGTTGATTATTGTTTGCTTTATTTTTTGTTTCTTCTTCTTCTTTTATATTTGTTTGCTGGATTTCTTGTGTTTTTTCAAAACTGTCAATTTTTTTTTCTATTTCATTAGATGCAGGTATTTGTGGTATTTGCTCCCCAGTTTTGGTATTTATTTTAGTTGTTTGTAATTGTATTGGTGCAGTTACTTTATTTAATTCTAATTCAACTCCTGACATAAAAAATACCTCCTGTTTTTATTTAAAATAAAACAGGAGATTTTTTGTTATTGAAATTTAAAATTTTTACAAATATTTATTAAATACGATAAGGGTAATCTTTTTTTATTTCCCAACCATCAAATTCTATAATTGCAGAGCAAAGCCAGGGTTCATTTTTTCCACAAGAAATAAGAGTATTTTCCCGAGATTGGAGTACCCGATTCCTTCCAAGAGGTGCAAATCCTTTAGAATATGAGAGGCTGTTTGAAATATTTAATAAAAAAGCAAATTGGTCATATCCTGCTTTATTTGGTTTTTTGTCTCCGTTTATATCGACATATATGTCAATTCCTCCACCTCTGTGGAATGCGATGGTAGTACCATTAACTAGTTTTATATAGAATAATTTTTCGTTACCATTAATATTAATTGTTGTATTATTATTATTGTTTGCAATTCCTGTTTCAAGATATGTAATATATGGTAAAATGTATTTATTTGAAAATATCTCTAAAGAATTAGGAGTATTTTCTGGAATGTCCCAATATTCATAACTACCATTTTCAGATTCAGATAATTTGATTGCATTGTATAGAATGCTATAACTTTGTTTTAATTGTGTTGCTACAACTTTTTTTCGATGATTTGCAATCAAGGTTGGTATGGTAAGAACAGCAACTACACCAATAATACCAAGAGTAATTAAAACTTCCGCGAGAGTAAAAGCCCTAGAATAACCTATGTTTCGCGGGGGGGGGGCACTCTCAAAGCTTCTTGTTTAAACATTTTTCAACCTCCATTTTTTTATTATTATTTATTACTTTTGATTTTTTGTCAAGGTTAATTGAATAAATTAAGTTGAGGAACTTCTACTGTTGGTGCATCTGTAGCTTTTTTGCGTGTTGCAAGATTATTTGAGTAATCTTTTTGCATTCTTGTCATTAATTCTTGGGATCTTTTGATTACTGCACTAGGAAGTCCTGCCATTTTAGCAACTTGGATACCGTAACTTTTGCTTGCTCCTCCTTGTACTATTTTACGCAAAAATTCAATTTCTCCGTTTTCTTCACTAATAGTAATTCTGTAATTTTTAATTTGCGGATAAGTTTTAGTCATTACGTTTAATTCGTGATAATGAGTCGCAAAAATGCATCTTGCTTTGATTTTCGTTGCAATATATTCTGCAACAGACCAAGCTATTGCAACACCATCATAGGTGCTTGTGCCTCTGCCTATTTCATCAAGTAGAATGAAACTTCTTTCTGTTGCAGAGTTTAAAATGCAGGCTGTTTCAATCATTTCTACCATAAATGTAGATTGCCCTAATGTTAAATCATCAGATGCTCCTACACGTGTGAAGATTTTATCTATAACTCCGATTTTTGCATAATCTGCAGGAACCCATGATCCTATTTGTGCTAAAATCGCAATTAATGCATTTTGTCGCATATATGTAGATTTACCTGCCATATTAGGACCTGTTAATATCATAAATTGAGTAGAATCAGCAGAATTACATTTTAATTCCAAATCGTTTGCTACATATTCACCAAGTGGAAGTATTTTTTCTAATACAGAGTGACGTCCGTTTTTTACAATAAAATCATCAGACTCGTCAATTATAGGTTTGCAGAAATTATTTTCTGCTGCTGTTTGTGCAAGACCTGTGTATACGTCACATTTTGCAATACAATCTGCTATTTCTCTAATTTTTGAAACAAACTCTTTTGAATATTCTCTAAAATCACAGAACAGTTTATATTCAAGTTCTGTAGATTTGAATTTCGCAGATAGTACATCATCTTCATGCTTTTTCAGTTCTTCTGTGATAAATCTTTCCCCGTTTGTAAGTGTTTGTTTTCTTATATAGCCTTCAGGAATTTGATTAAGATAAGAATTTGAAATTTCGATGAAGTAACCGAATACTTTATTAAAGCCTATTTTTAAGGATTTAATTCCTGTTCTTTCTTTTTCTTTTTCTTCAAAATCTTTTAGCCAATTTTCTCCGCCGGAAAGCAGTTCTCTAAAGTAATCCAGTTCTCCTGATACACCTTCTTTTATAATACCGCCCTCTTTGATTAGAGCTGATGCATTTTCAGAAATTGTTCTGTCGATTAAATTAGTATATTCTGCAATTTCATCTTTATATTGTACAATTTGAGAAAGTGGGTTAAATTCAAGAGATTCTGTCGCATCTAATAAGTCAGGTAACATTATTAAAGATGCTTTTAAACTTAGAAAATCTTTTGGGTTGGCTGAGCTGTTTGACATTCTTGTAGCAAGTCTTTGAATATCATAAATTTTTTCAAGCAAATTAGAGATATTTATTCGCTCGTCTGTTTTTTCAACAAGTTCAGTAATACAATTTTGACGGCTTTGAATATCTTCAATTCTTTTTAACGGCTGACATATCCAATTTTTAAGAAGTCTTGCTCCCATATTGGTTTTAGTTTTATCTACAGACCATAAAAGTGAACCGAATTTATTTTTATCTCTCAATGTTTCAGTAAGTTCAAGATTTTTTCTTGTGCTTCCGTCCAAAATCATATATTCAGAAAGCTCATAAGGCTCAATTCTTTCAAATTTTGGAACATTGTCTTTTAAAGTTTCCCAAACATATGCAAGTAATGCTCCTGCAGCTCTAAAACCTATTTTGTATCTATCGTATCCAAATGATTCTAAGCTGTTTGCCTGGAATACTGCTTTAAGATTGTTTTCTGCAAAATTGGCATCAAATACTGAAGATGGTATTTTTGAACAGTTATAGATTTTTGTAATTTCTTCAGGCAAATTAATTTTTTCATCAGGTACAATTTGAAAAGGCATAATTTTTTGTTTTACTGATGGGCCTATAACTTCTGCAGGTGATATTCTTGTTAGTTCAGCTAAAATGAGTTCATAATTCGCTTGAGTAACCTTAAATTCACCTGTTGATATATCAGCGTATGAAAATCCCCATATTCCGCTTTTTTCATCTTTGAATAATGCACAAATATAGTTATTAGAATTTTGTTGCAGAAAATCACTTTCAGTCAAAGTGCCTGATGTGATAATTCGAGTAACTCCTCTTTTGACAAGTCCTTTAGCAAATTTTGGGTCTTCCAACTGATCGCATATTACTACTTTGTAATTTTTTTGAACAAGTTTTTCAATGTAATTATTTACAGCTTTGGCAGGGATACCTGCAAGAGGAATTCTCCCAAATTTCCCTTGTTCTCTGCCTGTTAGAGTTAATTCCAATTCTTTGGACATAGTTACGGCATCTTCAAAAAATGTTTCGTAAAAATCCCCGAGTCTGTATAGCAGAATTTTATCCGGATTCTGGTGTTTAATTTTTAAATATTCCTGCATTGCAGGAGTTAAGTCCTCTACCTTAATATCAGCCGTATTGATATGATTGATTTCTGCCTTTTTCATAGTTATAATAATAGTATAACATGATAAGGATTTCAATATGGGTTGTTTAAAAAATATTTTGAGAGCAATAATCCTTACACTGGCTGTAGTTGGTTTTATGGCATTAGGCGGTAAAGAACTTGTCAGTGGATTAATAAATAATTATTTTAATCCTCCAATAGATACCATGCTTGAACGAGCTCAAAAAGTTGGAGATTTTTCTAAAATAAATGATGAATTTGAAATCGAAAGAGCTGCAGGCATTATGGGCTATAATGCTGTTGTTGCAGAACATAAAGCATCTGGTCAAAAAATGTTTGTTGTTGATTCTGGTGATAAGGATATCTTAACAGTAGAAGATATTAAATCAGATAATGTAGAAGAAAAATTGTATAAAGCTATAAGTAAAATAAAATACCAAGCAGTTTCAGTAGAAGACTTAAAGGTTACCAAACATGGCACAATGCATTCATATGGAAAAGATGTTCCATATGTAAAATTTGAAGCTAGAGTGAAAAAACTTCCAATAGGTGATATAGGTGGTATAATTTCTGTAGCTGAAACAAAAGACGGAGAATCAAGACTTTTGATTTCTGCTAATGAAAAAAGTAAATATTCTCAGTTAATTTCAGATGAATTTTTCAAAAAAATAAAATAAGGAATGTCGGAGTGGTGGAATGGTAGACATGTACGTTTCAGGTGCGTATGGAGCAATCCGTGTGGGTTCAAGTCCCATCTCCGACAATTAATTATTTAATGTTTTTATACTCTTGAAATATATCTTAATATTTGATATAATATTTATATGAGTGATTATTATGATTTAATGAGAATAGTTGACAAAGAAGTAATCAATGTAAAAGAGTTACATCGAATTACTAATGATGAACTTGTTTCCCAAATTAGTGAAATCAATCCAGATCCAAAACGTAAAAATTATTTCAGATATGAAGTAAAATTAACTAATGGGGAGATTTATTTTGTTTTCATCAAAAAACCTTGGTATATGATTTTATTTGGAGATAAAAAACAAAATAAATAAGTTTACACATTTCCAGTTGAACTGTTTCTATCATCTTCTAATTGTCTAATATCTATGTTGTCGTTATCATCTGTATATGTATTCATTACAGGTATATCTATTTCAACATTTACATCAGCATCAACCATTTCAATATCACCTTTAGGAAATTCTTTTGTTTTACCATCTTCCATTTTGACAGCAACTTTTCCGCTCAAAAATTGAAGATAACAAACTTTACCAAGTCCGTCAGGAGTCATAACAGATGATCCAACAGGAGGCATACCTTTTGCTGCTTCAATATAATTTGAATATTCATATGTAAGACAGCATAATAGTCTACCGCAAGTTCCAGAAATTTTCCCTGGAGCAATAGGCATTCCTTGATCTTTTGCAAGTTTAACATTAATTGTTGCAAATTTTCTTAAAAAACTAGAGCAGCAAAATGGTCTTCCGCATACACCGCTGCCTTCCAAAATTGAAGTTTCATCTCTTACACCAATGTGTCTTAGATCAATTCTTACGCGAGTGAAAACTTGAGTTAAATCTTTAAGTAATGCTCTGAAATCAACTCTTTCTGGTGCAGTGTAATAGAATGTTATTTTCCTTTTATCAAAAGTTATTCTGCATTGAACAAGATTCATATTTAGTTTATGCTGTTGTACTAATGCTTGGCATTTAAAAAATGATTGAACTTCTTCTTTTTTTATTTCTTCTATTGTTTGAAGATCTCTTTGAGATAAAGTTCTTATGACAGTAAAAGGTTGTGGTTTGTTTTCACATTTTTCCCATAGATTTGCAATTTGAGAATTTACAACGAATGCTTTTAGAGCTTCTTCTCCTTTTTCAGTTCTTACAAGTACCATTTGTCCATCTTCAATGTGAATTGTATTTGGTACATCAAGTGGGTAAAATGTGTTTTTTAAATATTTTACAGCATATTTCATTATAAGTATCTTTCTTCTTCTTTTAATTTTCTATTCATTAATTTTTCAAGTAGAGCTTTTGGAGTGATATCTGTATAAACTGCTTCATATATAGCGTTTGATACTGGGACTTCAATATTTAATTTTTTAGCAAGTTCACAAATTGCTTTAGATGTTTTTACACCTTCTGCTACAGAGCCTAATTCATTAAGTATATCATTAATTTTTTTACCTTTTGCAAGCATTGAACCTACAGTGTAATTTCTAGACATTGGACTTGAACATGTTGCAATCAAATCTCCCATTCCTGATAATCCATATAAGGTAGATGGATTTGCGCCAAGATTAATACTTACACGAACTATTTCAGCCATTCCTCTAGTTAATAATGATCCTGCACAATTATCTCCAAGTCCCATTGTATGTGCAAAACCTGATGCAATAGCTATTACGTTTTTCAAAGATCCGCCAAGTTCTACTCCTATTACGTCAGTATTTGTATATAATCTGAATTTAGAAGGAACGTTTAATGCTTTTTGTACGAATTCCGCAATTTTTATATCTTCACAAGCTACAGAAGCAGCTGTAGGAAGTCCTGCTAAAACTTCTTTCGCAAGAGTCGGCCCTGATAGAATTGCAAGTCTTTGTTCTGGTAATACATCTTTAATAACTTCTGACATTCTCATTAATGAAGGTAATTCTATTCCTTTTGATGCATTTACAAGAATCTGTTCAGGTTTAATCCCTGCTTCTTTTAATCTTTCACAAACATCTCTTGTTCCAGATGTAGCTACTACTGATAAAATTATATCCGCATTTTTTATTGCTTCTTTTAAATCAGAAGTTATTTCAATTTTATTATCAAGTTGAACTTCTAATGGTTTAGAACAATGTTTATTTATTTTTAAATCATCTGATAAATCTTGTTCTCTTCCCCATACAGTTATATTTTCAAAGTTGTTTGTTAAAAGCCAAGCTAATGTTAGCCCCCAACATCCTGCACCAAGTACTGTTAATTTCATCTTCAAGCTCTCTCCTTTATACTGCCTGACTCATGTGTAATAGTTTTCTTAATACACCGCCTTGTTTTTTTAATTCTTGTCTAGCTTTATCAATGCTAATTTTCATTTTGATTGATATGATTGCTGTCTTAATTTCCCAATCGCATTTTAAAAGTGTTGCAAGAGCTTCGCTGTGAGGGACATCTGCGATTTGTGCCACAATTCTTATAGCTCTGTCTTTTAATTTTTCATTGGTAGCTTTAAGGTCAATCATGAAATTTTCATAGGTTTTACCGATTTTAATCATTGCTCCTGTAGTTAGCATATTTAAAATCATTTTTTGAGCAGTTCCAGCTTTTAATCTTGATGATCCAGCAATAACTTCTGGTCCTACTTCTGCACAAATAACGAGTCCTGCTTCTTCTGCAATTTTTCCTTTAGAGTTACAAGTAACACCTATTGTTTTACAGTTTACTTCTTCTGCTCTTTTTAATACTCCTTGTAAGTATTTAGGATTTCCGCTTGCTGAAATTACGACTGCAACATCCTGTTCTTCAAGAATTTTAGAATCTTCGTAACCTAAATCAAAATTATCTTCAGCTCCTTCAATAGAGTGTCTTAGAGCTTTATCGCCCCCAGATATAAAACCTTGAACTAATTCAGGAGAAACACTAAATGTTGGTGGACATTCTGACGCATCAAGAACTCCTAATCTCCCTGATGTTCCTGAACCAAAATAAAAAAGTCTTCCACCTCTTAAAAATTGTTTAGCAATTAAATCAATAGCTTTTGCAATATTTTCAGTTTCTTCTTCAACTGCTAGAGCTACAAGTTTGTCTTCTTCATTCATTTTTCTAACAATTTCAATTGTAGGAAGAATGTCAATATCTTTAGTATTTTCGTTTCTGAATTCAGTGATAATGTCGCTCATGTTTTCCCCTTTTTCTCTGATTTACATCAGTTTTTATATTTTATAATAAACACTAAACTAATTTTAATAAATTAGCCATTTCAATCGCCGCTTTTGCAGCATCAGAACCTTTATTGCCAGCTTTAGTTCCAGCTCTTTCAATGGCTTGTTCAATATTTTCTGTTGTTAAAACTCCAAAAATTACAGGTACTTCTGTTTGTAAACTTACTTGAGCTATTCCTTTAGATAATTCAGCACTTACATGTTCGTAATGAGTTGTTGCACCTCGAATTATTGCTCCTAAAGTAATTATAGCGTTATATTTTTTAGTTTTAGCGAATTTCATAGCTGCAAGAGGAATTTCAAAAGCTCCAGGAACTTTTACTATATCGATATTTTCATCAGATACGCCATGGCGTTTTAATTCATCAATAGCTCCTGATAAAAGTTTAGAACCTATGAAATCATTAAATCTTGATATAATTATACAAAATTTTTCATTACCTGCTACTAATTGACCTTCGTATGTATTCATTTTTTCTCTCCATTGTGTCTATAGATACAATGATTTTAACGCATTTGTAACTATTTTACAATAAGTGGAGCAAAAATCTTATAAAAAATATATATTGAAGCTATTACTAATAGTCCGCCGCTTATTTTTAAGAGCCAATCTGAAAATTTATAAAACCCTTTCCAATTTTTTAAGTGAGATGTTAAAAATCCTGCAAGTATAAGAATTAATCCTTGTCCTAAAGCGAATAAAAATAACATAATTATTGCTTGAGCAATACTTGCAGATAATGATGCAAATGCCATAATACCTGCTAAGATTGGAGTAGAACAAGGAGTGCCAGCTAGTGCAAAAATCCCGCCTAAAATAATTGGATAAAGGAATGTATTAGTGCCATTGTTTTTTGGCATTTCTTTTATAATTACAGGTAATTCAAAATCAAGTACACCAATTAATTTTAAACCCATTACCATAATTATTCCAGCAAGGAATATGCCGAAATATCCCCCGGCAAAAGATATAAATACTTTCCCTGTAATTGCACAGATTATACCTATAATTGAGAAAACTATAGCAGTCCCTAATACAAAGAAAAGCATTTGAGTAAATGTCTTAATTGGTTTTGCATCAGAATATCCGCCGATATAACCTACAATAATTGGTAACATTGCAAGAGAACAAGGAGATATTGAAGCAATAAGACCCCCTAAAAATGAAAGTCCAAATAATATCGGTAAACTGCCTTGTTGTGTAAATAAATTAATATAATTTTCCATTATTATTCAAGTCCTTGTAAATATTTGTCCATTTCTTCTTTTGGAATTGCTCCTTCTATTCTTTTTACCTGTTTGCCTTCAGAATTTAAAAGAATAATAGTAGGAACCAGGGTTACATTGTATTTTTTTATTTGTGAGTCGTTAAAAGAATTTTTATCTTGAACTTGTATTTCTGTAAAATTAATTTTATTTTGGTATTTAGGGAATATTTCTTTAAATATTTTGTTCATAGTTTGACAATCCAAACACATTGCAGATGTAAATTTAATTACAGATGGCTTATTAATATCTGTAGTTTGTGCAGTGGTTGAATTTGAAGCTGTAAGTGCCATATATAATAATAATGGTATTGCAAAAATTAAAGAAATTATTATAATATTTTTTTTCATGGAAAAACTCCTTTCTGTTTAATATTAGCATAAACTAAAAAGGATTTTTTCAAAACCTCTGTTGGGTAATTTTAAAAGGTTATACATCTTCAGGGATATAGAAATTAGCTTTAGCTAAAAGTTCCCTAGTATGTTCATAACAACAAGAGTTTTGACAAATTGTTTGATACTCCCTCACAATATTTAAAACATCATCTACTGACATTTTAATAATTCTTCTTTCTCCTTCAATAATTCTAGCCATATTTTTATAATTCCTTTCAATATATTTTACGGAATACAGGCTTAATAACTTTTGAAATATCAGCTTTTAAATATAGAAATTTTGTTTAATATAAAAGTAAAAAGTTGAAAAATCCCAAGTGATTTGTTAGAATAAACGTATAAAATAAAAAAGGAGCGATTATGAAAAAATCTTTAAAGTTTGAAACTCGGGGGGGGGGCGCTTTTTAGCTCCCAATTACTGTTTTGAAAGTTTGTTCAAAACTATAGTGTCGGCTCAAGCGGCACGCTTGGGGTTTACCCTTGCAGAAGTGTTAATTACATTAGGAATAATTGGAATCGTTGCAGCTTTGACTATTCCTCAATTAATTAGTGGCTATAAAAAGAGAGTCGTCGAAACTAAATTGCAGAAAGTTCATTCAATATTAAGTCAAGCGGTTCGTTTATCAGAAGCAGAAAATGATGTGGCTGTAAATTGGGATTGGCCTGATAGTGTTGTTGATGAAGAAGGTCGAAACATCTTTTTTAATAAATATTTTAAACCATATATGAAAATTGTAGACGAGGAAAGAACCTATTTTAATGTATATAAACCTGATGGCACAAGAGATTATACAGAATGGCATACTTATTATAAGCTTTCTGATGGAACTTTTATTAGTTTTTATATTTCGTATAATGTTCATAGACACATTTATTATGCAAGTATTGAAGTAATATTACCTGGGACTAATAAAGATTATTTAATATCTGGAAAAGATTACTTTAATTTTCAAATAAATGTATCTTCTGATAAGACTGCAGTATCAGTGTTTCCTTCTACATATGGAGGTTTGACTTGTGAGGGAATATCAAATAATTTAAATTATTTTGTTGATAAATGTAAAACAGCTACACAAGGTGGGTATTATTGTACGGCTTTAATATATTGTAATGGCTGGAAAATCCCTGATTATTATCCTGTTAGATTTTAAATTTATAATAAAATTATGGATATAAAAAAAGAGCCTCGATATTGAGGCTCTTTTTATTTAAAAGAAATTATTATTCTTCGTCTTCGTTACCTAATTGGAAATCAGGAGCTCCAAACATACCTTCAATTTCTTCTAAAATTGCAGATGGTTTTCTAGCTTGATTTCTTTGAGCAACTGCACGTTTTCTTTCTTCACGTTCTTTTTCTTCATTAGCATTTGATAGATGGTGGAATCCTGTACCTGCAGGGATTAGACGACCGATAATAACGTTTTCTTTCAAACCTCTCAACATGTCTTTTTTGCCATCTACAGCTGCTTCTGTAAGAATTCTTGTTGTTTCTTGGAATGATGCTGCTGAAATGAAACTTTCAGTATTTAAAGAAGCTTTTGTGATACCTAACAACATGTATTCACAAGTTGCTGGAGTTCCACCTTTTTCTTCAACTTCTTTATTTTCTTTTTCGAATGTTTGCATTTCAACTAATTCACCTGGTAACAATGTTGTATCACCAGCATCAACAATTTTAACTTTTTTAGTCATTTGTCTTACGATGATTTCAACGTGTTTATCAGCAATTTCTACACCTTGTGAACGGTATACTCTTTGTACTTCGTCTACAAGATATTGTTGTGCTGCTTCAGGACCGCAAAGTCTGATTACATCGTGTGGATTTAAAGGACCACTTGTTAAAGGTTGACCTTTTGTAATCTTTTGTTTGTTTTGAACAACAATATTAGCATCAATTGCGTATTTGATTTCTGTTCTGCCATTATCAGTTACAAGATATAATCTTGGAAGATCGTCGTCAGTTTCAATTTCTGCAATACCGTCTTCTTCTGCTAGAATAGCACAATCTTTTGGTTTACGACCTTCAAGAAGTTCTTCAACCCTTGGAAGACCTTGAACGATATCGCCAGTTTTTTGTCTTTCAAATACTAATGTTGCAATGTTGTCACCTCGTAGAACAAGAGCTCCTGCTTCTACTTGTAACATTGTACCTGGGCTGATTAAGTATGGACGACCATTTCTAATCGTAATTTCGCCTTTATTAACAGCTGATACTATACCGGATACTGTTGATTTTTCTCCACTATCAGCAATAATTGAATCTAATCTTACAAAATCACCTTTTTTAACGTTAGCTTTTCCTTTTACTGGTAGTATTGTTTCATATGCTTCGCTTGTTAATAATAATCTTCTAGTATCTTCTTTTTCTGATTTTATAGAAGCGACACCATCATTAATAGCTAAAACTTGAGTTTTTGCAACAGGAGTTTTTGGATCAATTGTTTGTCCGTCTTTTACTAATAATTCAGTTTGAAGAGAAGACATTGTTTTTGCATTACCTTCAAATTCACGACGTACAATTAAGTTTTCTAATACAACAATTCTCAAGTTGTCTTTTTCATCAAGTTCTACCATACCTTTAAGGTGTGATAGGTAACCTTGCATTTGAAGAACTAAACTTGTTCTTGTAATTGTTGAACCGTCCAAATTTCTTACTCGAGCACCGTCTTTGTATTGTAACTGAGTAACAGGTACGATATCTATTAGACTATCTGATGTGTTGAATTTAATAGATACATTTTTCTGTTCTACTTCTAATACTTGAACAGGTCTTATTAAAATTTGGATAGGTTGGTTAGAAATACTATCTTCGTCTAATGAAAGGCTTGTATCAAGTTCTTCATCTAAATCATCAATAACAATATCGTCCATTGATGAATCCATAATTGTAACAATTGATGTTTCTTTTGCTTTAATTCCATCAGCAATGACAGTTCCTTTTTTGACGATTTCTCCTTCATCAACTTTTAATTCAGAAACGCTTGAAAGTTGGTGAATTTCGCCAGGGCGGATTGTAATTTCATGGATTACATCATTGTACTCTTTGAATTCAACGATACCATCAATGTGGCAGTATACATCTTTTACAACTTCTGTTCCTGCAGTAACATGAGTTCCGTTTTCAACCATTTTTAAAGATGAATCTTTATTAATTTGGTGAATTTCTTCAGGAATAAATACTACAGAACCAGGTTTTGTAATGATTTGATTTTCATCAACTTCAACATCAACATATCTGATTTCACCTGATGAATTAACTGCACATTCATCGTCAATTAATTCAGCGATAATCATACCATTTTCAACTGTTGTATCAACAGGGGCTTTTACGATATATTTTTCGCCTGTTTTATTAACTGTCCATAATTGTTCTTTTTTAGTTTGTTCAAATGTAGCATTTTCAGGCATTAATGAAGCAATTACGATTGTTAATTCTTTACCTTGTACAATCTTTTTGATATTTTTGCCTTCAAATTTAACATCTTCGATAACTAAATCTTCACCAAAGCGAACTTCACCGCCGTGTTCACATATTGTTAATGTTTCTGCTAGTTTTTCGCCTTCTTTAATTTTTTGACCGTCTTTTACTAATATTTTAGAACCGCCAGGCAAGTTATAAACATCACCGCCAAGAACCCAAATAATACCTTGTTTATTTGTTGTTCTAGAAATGTTACCTTGTCTGTCTTTCTTTTCATCAGCAACGAAGTCTTCATATAATACTTCACCTGATAAGTCAGATGTAATATCTTTTGTTGCTTTTTCTGTTAAACGAGAACCGCCTTGTGCTGCTGGTTCAAATTGAGCAAGTTTGAAGCCTTTTTCAACTTTCATTCCGTTTGTAAAGAATACTGTAGAACCTGCTGGGATATGATATTTTTCAGTTCTTTTAGCACCTTTAATTTCAATATCAGTTTCGTAGTTAGAAATATTAACTACATCCCCGTGACGAGTTCTTAATTCTCTTGTCTTAACGTTTGAAATAACTTCACCGTCTTGTTTTGCAATTACTTCTTTAATTGCATCTTTAACGCCTACCGCACCACCTGTGTGGAATGTTCTCATTGTAAGCTGTGTTCCAGGTTCACCGATTGATTGAGCTGCGATAATACCGATTGCTTCACCGATATCAACTAATTTTTGAGTAGTCATTGCCCAACCGTAACATTTTTGGCAAATACCGTATTCAAGTCCGCAAGTAAGACCTGAACGAACTTTTAATTCTTGAAGATTTAGGTGAGCTACTTTTTTAACATCATCTCTGTTCATTGTAGTACCTTCTTTTACAAGAACTGTACCATCTGTATCAACGATGTCTTGAGCAACTGTTCTACCTAATAATCTGTCAATTAGTGGAACAATTACATTATCGCCATCTGTAATCGGTTTCATATTGATTGATTTTGTAGTATGGCAATCGTCTGCACGAATAATAACGTCTTGTGCAACGTCAACCAAACGTCTTGTTAAGTAACCTGAGTCAGCAGTTTTTAACGCTGTATCTACAAGCCCTTTTCTTGCACCATATGATGAAATGATGTATTCTGTAACGGATAAGCCTTCTTTAAAGTTTGATTTAATAGGTAAGTCGATGATTTGACCTTGTGCGTCTGCCATCAAACCTCTCATTCCGACTAGCTGAGATACCTGTGATAAGTTACCTCTCGCTCCAGAGAATGCCATCATATATACTGGGTTTAATTTATCAAAGTTTTCAACAACCTGAGATGTTAATTTTGCAGTTGTTTCAGACCAAGTATCGATAACTTTTGTGTATCTTTCAACTTCTGTAATTTCACCTTTTAGGTATCTGTTTGTTGATTTTTCGATTTCTGTTTCAGCTTCTTTAAGTAGCTCTTTTTTAATTGCCGGAACTTGTAAATCTGCAATAGAAATAGTTGTACCGGATTTTGTAGCATACTTATAGCCAAGGTTTTTAAGGCTGTTAGCCAATTCTGCGGTTTTAGCTCCGCCAAACTCTAGATACATTTGTGAAAGCAAATTGTTTAAACCTTTTTTATCCATTTGCTTGTTAATGAAATCTATTGTTTTTTTACCATGTGTGTATGTTGTTTCCATTATATATTTCCTTTTTTCTTTTATTGTCTCAAGTCAATTTTTTGATTTAAGCCAAAGCATTTCTTACAGCTTCGTTGAAGATAATTCTTCCTGCAGTTGTTTCAATTCTTTCTCCGTGTTCATCTCTTACAACGATTTTGTCGTGTAGTTCGATTACACCTACTTCTAGAGCTGAAATTGCATCTTGGAAGTTGTAGAAATATCCTTTAGGTTCCATTTCAGGATTTTTCAGGATTGTTAAATAGTACATACCCAATACCATATCCTGTGTAGGAGTGATAATAGGTTTACCTGTAGCTGGAGCTAAGATGTTGTTAGTAGCTAACATTAACATTCTAGCTTCTGTTTGAGCTTCAATTGATAATGGTACGTGAACAGCCATTTGGTCACCGTCGAAGTCAGCGTTGAATGCTGTACATACTAATGGGTGTAACTGAATTGCACGACCTTCTACCAATTTTGGTTCAAACGCCTGAATACCTAATCTGTGAAGAGTTGGGGCACGGTTTAATAGTACTGGGTGTCCGTCAATTACTTCTTCTAATATATCCCATACGATTGCTTCAGAACGTTCAATTTTCTTTTTAGCTGATTTAATATTTTGAACGTATCCTCTTTCAATCAATTTATTAACAACAAATGGTTTAAATAATTCAATTGCCATTTCTTTTGGAAGACCACATTGATTTAATTTCAATTGAGGTCCTACAACGATTACTGAACGACCTGAGTAGTCAACACGTTTACCTAACAAGTTTTGACGGAAACGACCTTGTTTACCTTCAATAATATTAGATAATGATTTTAATGCTCTGTTGTTTGGTCCTACAACAGTTCTTCCGCGTCTACCGTTATCAATCAATGCATCTACTGCTTCTTGTAACATACGTTTTTCGTTTCTTACAATGATTTCAGGTGCGCCCATTTCCAATAGTCTTTGTAAACGGTTGTTTCTGTTGATTACACGTCTGTACAAATCGTTTAAGTCTGATGTTGCAAAACGTCCACCGTCTAATTGTACCATTGGTCTTAAATCCGGAGGAGTTACTGGGAGTACATCCATAATCATCCAAGTCGGATCTGTTTCAGAAGATATTAATGAATCTAGTAATCTTAAACGTTTGATAAGTTTACTTTTCTTTTGTACAGAATTTACTGTTCCAGCTAATTCTGTTCTGATTTCTTCTGCTAGTTCTTTTGTATTGATTTCAGATAGAAGTTCTTTTATAGCTTCAGCACCGATTCCTACTTTTAATTCAGAATCTTCATGTTCAGCCATATAATCTTCGTATTCTTCTTCTGATAATAATTGTAATTTTTTGAATTCACTTTCACCTGGATCAAGAACTACATAGTTGTTGAAGTAGATAACTTGTTCCAAATCTTTTAAAGTCATATCTAAAAGTAAACCTAAATATGAAGGTATACCTTTTAAGAACCAAATGTGAGAAACAGGAGCAGCAAGTTTGATGTGTCCCATTCTTTGACGTCTTACTTTACTGTCTGTAACTTCAACGCCGCAACGTTCACAAATGATTCCTTTATGTCTTACTCTTTTATATTTACCGCAATAGCATTCCCAGTCTTTTGATGGTCCAAAAATTCTTTCACAGAATAGACCGTCTCTTTCTGGTTTTAATGTACGGTAGTTGATTGTTTCCGGTTTAGTAACTTCACCGTATGACCATTTAAGTATTCTTTCCGGTGAAGCGATACTAATTCGTATATAGTCAAAATAATCTATGCTTGTTGACATTTTCTATTTATCTCCTTTTTAGTGGGGGGAAAATAGTTTCCCCCTTTCAAGTAATTTTCCTATAAATCTCCGAATGTAGTCGGTGTTTCAAAGAAGTTGATATTTAACAACTCAGAATCCATATCTGATAGAACTCTTCTTGGAGCGGATTTTCTTAAATCGTCCATATCTGTCATTAAGTCTACTTCTTGACCGTCTTTTTTCGCTACCGTAATATCCAAACCGATACTTTGTAATTCTCTTACAAGTACTTTGAATGATTCAGGAATACCCGGTCTTGGAATGTTGTCACCTTTTACGATTGCTTCATATGCTCTGTTTCTACCGTTAACATCATCGGATTTTATTGTTAACATTTCTTGTAGTGTATATGCTGCACCGTATGCTTCTAATGCCCAAACTTCCATTTCACCGAATCTTTGACCACCAAATTGAGCTTTACCGCCGAGTGGTTGTTGTGTAACAAGTGAGTATGGACCAGTAGAACGAGCGTGAATTTTGTCGTCTACTAAGTGGACAAGTTTAAGTATATATGAAAGACCTACTGCAACAGGTTCGTCGAATTGTTCACCTGTTCTACCGTCGATAAGTCTTACTTTACCGTCTTCATTTACCCAATCGCAACCTGATTCTTTAATACCTTTTAGTAATTCTTCTTTAGTTGCTCTTTCTGATTGGTTATCACCGTATCTTTCATCGAAAGATGGTGTTTCATAGTAGTTTCCTGTCAAGTATGCAGCCAAACCTAATAATAATTCATAAGTTTGACCAACGTTCATACGAGAAGGTACACCTAGTGGGTTCAATACAATATCTACTGGAGTTCCGTCTGGTAAGAATGGCATATCTTCTTTTGGTAATATTCTTGATACAATACCTTTGTTACCGTGACGTCCTGAAAGTTTATCACCTACAGAAACTTTACGTTTTTGCGCGATGTATACTCTGATAACTGTATTAGCTCCAGGTGGTAATTCATCACCTTTTTCTCTGTCGAATACTTTTACGTCAAGTACTCTACCGCCTTCTCCGTGAGGTACTCTTAATGAGTTATCTTTTACATCTCTTGCTTTTTCAGCGAAGATTGCACGTAGAAGTTTTTCTTCTGGTGGATGTTCTGATTCTCCTTTTGGAGTAACTTTACCTACTAATATATCGTCTGCATAAACTCTTGCACCGATACGAACAATACCACGTTCATCTAAGTGTCTCAAAGCATCTTCTGAAACGTTTGGAATTTCACGTGTAATTTCTTCAGGTCCAAGTTTTGTTTGACGTGCATCTATTTCTAATTTTTCAATGTGAACTGATGTGAAGATGTCATCGTGAACGCATCTTTCTGATAACAAGATAGCATCTTCGTAGTTATAACCTTCCCAAGGCATATACGCTACAATTACGTTTTTACCTAATGAAAGTTCTCCGCAGTTAGTAGAAGCACCATCGGCAATTACATCGCCTTCTTTTACTTTATCACCTTCATGAACTAAAGGTTTTTGGTTAATACAAGTATCTTGGTTACTTCTTACATATTTCATTAATGTATGTACATGTGGTTTGTTGTGAATGTCGCGGATAATAATTTCTTCACCGACTACTCTTTCAACAACACCGTCGCAATCAGAGATTACAACCATACCAGAGTCTCTAGCAGCTCTTTTTTCCATACCTGTACCAACAACCGGTCTTTGAGTAATTAAAAGAGGTACTGATTGACGTTGCATGTTTGAACCCATCAATGCACGGTTAGCGTCGTCGTGTTCAATGAATGGGATTAATGATGTCGCAACTGAAATGATTTGGATTGGTGATACCCCAACAAAGTCAACTTTACTTGATTGATCCATTGTAAATTCAGATCTGTAACGAACCGGTACATATTCATCTTTGAATGTGCCATCTGGGTTTAGTTGTACATCAGCAGGTGCGCAACGAAATTCTTCGTCTTCATCTGCTGTCATATAAACTACTTCGTCTGTTACTTTTCCATCTTTAACTACAAAGAACGGAGCTTCTACGAAGCCGTAATCATTTACTTTCGCGTGTGTTGCTAATGAACCGATCAAACCTGCGTTTGGACCTTCAGGTGTTTCAATAGGACAAATACGTCCGTAGTGTGATGGGTGAATATCACGAACTGCGAAACCTGCACGTTCTCTCATCAAACCGCCAGGTCCTAAAGCTGAAATACGTCTTTTGTGAGTTAATTCAGCTAGTGGGTTAATTTGGTCCATGAACTGTGATAATTGAGATGATCCGAAGAATTCTTTTAATGAAGCAACTAATGGTTTAGTGTTCAATAAGTTCAACGGAGTAAGTGTTTCAGAATCTTGTAGAGTCATTCTTTCTTTTACAATTCTTTCGATTCTTGATAAACCTACTCTGAATTGGTTTTGTAACAATTCACCTACAGATCTGATTCTTCTGTTTCCTAAGTGGTCGATATCATCAACTGTTCCTTCATCATATGTTAAATTGATTAAGTATTCGATTGATGCAACGATATCTTGAACTGTTAATGTTCTTTGGTTTTTAGGAATATTTAAGTTTAATTTTTTATTTAATTTATAACGACCTACACGACCAATATCATATTTCTTTTCATCAAAGAAACGAGCTTCTAATATTGAACGTCCGCCTGCTGCTGATGCAGGGTCGCCAGGTCTTAATTTTTTATAAACTTCGATTAATGCATCATCTGTTGTTTCTGCTGTGTCTTTATCCAATGTTTTCTTCAAGAATTCAAAGTGAGTGAATAAAGTTTCCATTTCAGAAACTGTGATACCCATAGCTTTTAATAATGTTGTAGCTAAGATTTTTCTGTTTTTATCGATTTTAACGTAAATAATATCGTTAGAATCAGTTTCTATTTTCAACCAAGCTCCACGGTTAGGGATCATAGTTGCGTTATATAAACGTTTTCCAGCTGGAGAAATTTCACGTTTAAAATAAACACCAGGAGAACGAACGATTTGTGAAACGATTACACGTTCAGCACCGTTTACAATGAAAGTACCTTTGTCTGTCATTGTAGGAATATCGCCGATGTATACTTCTTGTTCTTTGATTTCACCGCTGTCACGGTTTACTAATCTTACCATTACACGCAATTGTTTTGCATATGTTGCGTCATGGATTCTTGCTTCTTCAATTGTATACTTTGCATTGTCGAAAGTATAGTTTGGCAAGAAGTGTAATTCTAATCTGCCTGTGTAGTCTTTAATTGGTGAAAAAGATAGTAATTCTTCTTTCAAACCTTCTTTTAAAAACCATTCAAACGATTTTTTTTGCACTTCAATAAGGTCTGGTAAATCATCCAAACGAGTATGTGGTATACCCATTGGAGTTACTCTTTCTGCATATTTTGTGTTAGACATTAATTCACCTCGTCTATGTGTACGTACTATATAAAAAATTGTATTTATTTCTTTGGAAATTTTTATTACAATTAAAAAATCTAACTTGAGGCTGTAAACCTTTCATTTTACTGATATTCAGCTAAATGAACTTTTATGTTTAAATTCAATTTAGGCATAGTACACCTAACTTAAATTTACCATGTTACTTAATCATAATACATCAATTTTTATCGTCAAGAAAATATCGCTTAATTTAAAAAAATATGTTAAAATTTTGTTACATTATGTTAAACTCTTTATTCTATTGGGAGAAAAGCTTGATTATAGCTCTGTTTTAATGTCAAGACTGGACATAATAACTTTTCATATTATGATGTATTAATTAAAGGAGTATATATGAAAAAAATTATAGTATTATTATGCTTTTTAATGTTAGGGAAAGCTGCATTATCTGCAGATATTGATCCAATTAAAAAGATAGAAAATATTCCATCAGAAATTGTACTTACTGGAAATTTGGTCTTTGATTGGTTAGATATTTCTCAAGTTGAAAGAGATGCTGTGATTGATAGGTATCAAAAAGAACTTTTTGATGAAAATACTGTATATAAATATAATAAAAAAGAGTTCAAGTCAGAATACAAAGATTTTTTGAAAGATAAAGATTATAAAAGGCATTATATGCTTGTTAAAAATGGTGTAAAAGAAACTGATGCAGAAAATCTTTGTGGATTTTTTTACAAAAACAATTTATTAATAAGTTATGCTATTCAGTATAAAAATGATTTAAAAACAGTGTATTATTATGATACTATGGGAAAATTAAGATATATTGATAAATTCTCAGAAAATTATCCTAATTTCCCTTATATGTCAAAACAATATCGTGCTAATGGGACTTTAGTCAGTGCAATATATTTTATTTCTCACGATATGCAATATATGTATAATAATGATAAGTCTTTTAGGGGGGCTTGGTACAAAGATAAAATGTATGATAGGCACGCAAAGCAGACTTTGACTAGAAATAATTGGTAAATAAAAAAAAGAGAACTTTTAAAGTTCTCTTTTTTTATATTTGTCTGATTATCTATTGTGGTTTGACTATAGATAAAACGTAATTGTTATTGAAATATTTGTTTGCAACTTCTATAATATCTGATTCTGTAACGCTGTTTATTAATTGTGCATATTGGTCATCAAACTTATAGCCTCTACCAGATGCTTCAAACCAGCCTATAGTTATTGCTTTATCTAGGTTTGTTTCTTGTCCTATAATGTAATGTCCTAATAATTTGTCTTTTGCTTCTTGTAGTTCTTTAGAGCCTACAAATTCTGTCTTTAATCTAAAGACTTCTTCTTTTAGTCTTTTTTGAGCATAGTCAAGGTTTTCAGGATTTGTTCCAATATAGACAATGAATGATCCTTTTAGAACATTTGGAGAGTATTGAGATCCTAGTTGGTATGCAAGTCCGTCTTTATCTCTAAGATTTTTGAATAGCCTTGAACTCATGCCAGAACCTAACAATGAATCTATTACTTGTAATGTTGCATAGTCTTTGCGTTCCAAAACACCTGCAGTTTGCCAACCCATTATAATCCAGTCAGTTTTTAAGTCTTTTACTTTTGCTGTTGATGTTTTTGGTTGTGTAAGTTTTGGTATTGAATATTTTGAATAGTCAAATTTTTCTCCTTTTTTGTTGTTGAAAATTTTAGTAAATTCATTAATTGTTTTTTCTTTGTCAACGTTTCCGTTTATTGAAATTACAATATTTTGAGGTGTAAAAGCTTGATTATAATAGTTTTGTATATCTTCTTGTGTTATTTGCGGTAAGGTTTTTGCAAGAACTTTATTTGAATTTGAATATGGTGTATTTTCAAATATTAGAGTTTTGTAGTTATCTACAGCGATATTTAGAGGTATATCTTTGCTTTTTTTAATTGCATTTAATTTTTCAGTTCTTGATTTCTCTATTTCATAGTCATCAAGAGTTGCGTTATTAATTATTTCATCTAAGATTTCAAGCGTTTTGTTATATTCATTTTTTGTGGTAAGCACAGTAATTGAAAAATTATCTGCTTTTGCAGATGGAACTATTTTAATCCCATTATCTTCAAGCAGTTGTGCAAGTTCTATTGATGAATATTTTTTTGTCCCTTTTGTTAATACAGATGCTGTTAAATCTGCTGTTCCAGGAGTTTTTTCAGTGAATTCTCCACCTTTTGAGAAAATTGTGATTGCGACAATATCATTTACTTTGTTAGGAGTAAGTAGTAATGTTGCTCCGTTAGAAAGTTCGTATTTTTGTGTATTTTTATTTTGGCTGACTAATTTAGCTTCTCCTGTTTTTGTGGTTGTGTTTGAGATTTTAACCTCTTTTGATGTATTAGGTAAAACTATTGATACTGCACTTTTTTCTTTTCCTAAATATTTATCTGCAACTCTTTTTACATCTTGAGTTGTTACTTTTTTTATATTATCAAGATATGTTTCATAATATTTTATGTCATCAGTGGTAACAAATGTGTAACCGATTTCACTTGCTATATTTGATATTGATTCTCTTTCATAGTATGTATCTCTTTCTATAATATTTTTGGCAAGTTGTAATTGTTCTTCAGATACTCCTTTTTTTTGTATATTTTGGATTTCTTCAAATATGTCATTTTCTAATTTTTCGCATTTGTCTGGAGTAAAGTTTGCTGAAATATAGAAAATTCCATCATCTTTAAACCCAGTATTTGCAGCACCTATAGAAAAAGCCAGTTGCTTTTGTTCTTTGATGTTTCTGTAAAATATTGAAGATCTGCCATCACCTAAGATTGTCGCAAGAACATCAAGTGCATATGAATCTTTATCGTTTATTTTAGTGCCTCTAAATCCGATTAACATATATCCAGATTGGGTGTCTGAGTAAGCAATATTTTTAGCTTGTGATGTTAGAATTTTTTCTTTAGGATAAGTATTTTTTATAGGTTTTTTATATTCTGCGTTAAAATCATATTTAACTTTTTCTATTGCAGATGCTGAGTCTACATCTCCTACAATTACTGTAACCATATTTGATGGGTTGTAATATTGGTTATAGTAATCTAAGATTTCTTCTCTTTGAATTTTGCTTATAATTCCAGCTTTTCCGATTACTTTTCTTTTATATGGGTGAGTTGTGTATAACATATTAATTAAATTGTCATATACAAGTGTATTTGGAGAATTAGCGTCTTTCATAATTTCTTCAATTACAACTTTTCTTTCTTTTTCAAGTTCTTTTCTTGGAATAAGTGGATGGAGTAACATATCAGAATGCATTTCTAAAGCTAAATCAAAGTCTTTTGAAGGGATTGTGACGTAGTAATGAGTAAAATCTTTGCTTGTTGCTGCATTTGTGATGGCACCTTTAGTTTCTAAAATTTTATCAAATTCTCCTGGTGCATGATTTGTTGAACCTTTGAAGAATAAATGTTCTAAAAAATGTGAGACTCCGTTATTTTCGTCATTTTCATTAATAGATCCTGTTTTTATCCAGGTATCAATTGTGACAATTGGGTTTGTTTTTACTTCTTGAATTACAACAGTTTGTCCATTGTCAAGTTTATAGACATTAAAATCTGCCGCATTTACAATATTAGCGAATAATACGGTAATCAGTAAAAATATAATTTTTTTCATTTTATCCCCTTCTCTTCAAATACACATAAACTATATAAAAACATGATACAATAAATTTTTATATAGTAAACTGGTTTATTTTTTTATAATTTTTTTCAATAGAGGGTAGCAAATAGCAAGTAGTCCTAGTCCAAATGCGACAAAAACAGATTTTGGCGTTTTCTTTTTTTCTATACTTTCGCTACTTTTCATTGAGGTGTAAATGTCGTGGTTAAGTCTGTTAAATTCATTAGATGCTTGGACGTGTGAATATAGAACAGGTTTATTGTACCTATCTGGCGGGGTGAGAATTCCGACATTTAATGGCGGATTTTTCATATTATTATTTACACTTACACTATTTTCCATATTTCAATTAAAACAAAACAAGTTTTAAAATTGCTCTAAATATATATTTATATTAAGCAGAAAACTTGACAAAAAATAAAAATATGTTTAAAATGAGAATAATTATTACTTTTGAGGAGAACTATGAATTACTCAAGACAAAGAGAAGTTATATTGGATGCTTTGAAATCAAATGTTGTTCATCCAACAGCAGAATATCTTTATGCAATTATAAAGGAAAAGGAGCCCAATATAAGTCTTGCAACATTATACAGAAATTTGAATCAGTTAGCAGATAATGGAGTGATAAAAAAAATAGATGGGCTTGAAACTTCATCTCATTTTGATCATAATATTCATGGACATTATCATTTTATTTGTGATAATTGCAAGAGAGTGTTTGATGTGAGTTCTGATGTCGCTCCTGATATTGTTAGAAAAGCTGAAGAAGAAACTGGATTCATTATAAAAAAACATGATATTGTGTTTAATGGAATTTGTAAGGATTGCTTAGAAAAAATTAAAGAAAATAATTAAAATATAGTTTACAGTAAAAGAAAAGGAGAAGTAAAATGGAAAAATATGTATGCACAGTATGCGGATATGTTTATGACCCAGAAGAAAATGATGGTGTTAAATTTGAAGATTTAGCCGATGATTATGTATGCCCTCTTTGCGGAGTTGGTAAAGATTTATTTGAAAAACAATAATTGTATTATAAAAATCTAGAAAGGAATTTTTATGGCAGATTTAAAAGGAACAAAAACTGAAAAAAATTTATGGACAGCTTTTGCAGGAGAATCTCAAGCCAGAAATAAATATACTTATTACGCTTCTCAAGCTAAAAAAGAAGGTTTTGTACAAATAGCAAAAATATTTGAAGAAACAGCTAACAATGAGAAGGAACATGCAAAAATATGGTTTAAAGCTTTGCATGAGGGTAAAATTCCTGAAACAATAACCAATTTAGAAGATGCAGCAAATGGTGAAAATTACGAATGGACTGATATGTATGCAACTTTTGCGAAAGAAGCTAAAGAGGAGGGTTTTGAAACTTTAGCTGCTTTGTTTGAAATGGTTGGCAGAATTGAAAAGGAACATGAACAAAGATATAGAACTTTACTTGATGCTGTAAAAAATAATACAGTTTTTGAAAAATCAGAAAAAGTAATATGGGAATGTTCAAATTGTGGGCATGTACATGAAGGAGAAAAGGCCCCTCAATTATGTCCAGTGTGTAAACATCCTCAGGCTTATTTTTATTTAAAAGCTAATAATTATTAATAAATAATTTTGTTTATATTAAAAAGTGAGGGTAAAATATTGTCACTTAAAGGTTCAAAAACGATAAAAAATTTACAAAAGGCTTTTGAAATTACTTCAAAACGTAGAATGGAATATGATATTTATGCTTTAGTTGCTCAAAAACAGGGGTATGAAGATGTAAGTCATCTTTTTGCTCGTTTTGCAGAGCATGAAAAAGAACATTCAAAATTATGGTATAAATGGTTAAAAATTAACAAAGGAACTTTTCCAAGTTTAATATCTTGTGTTAAAAATGCTCTAAGCCAAGAAAAAGATGAAATAGAAGGCTTGTATGAGGTATTTGCAAAAGAGGCTAAAGAGGAAGGTTTCGATCATATTGCCGGCCTTTTAGAAAATATTGCCAATATCGAGAAAGTCCATTATGACAGATTGAAAAAAATGATCTGGAAACTAGAGGATAAGGCTATACCGAATAGTGATGGGACATATAATTGGACGTGTAGTACTTGTGGTGCTGTATTTGTTCAAAAAGATGAGCCAGAATATTGCCCTTTATGTTTAAAAGAAGAAGTCTTTTTTTATAAAAAGCCGAACGAATAGTTAAGGAGAAATATACAAAATGAAATTTCAAGAAATTAAAAACAATATTTTTTATTGCGGTTTGAATGACTGTGATAGAAGAATTTTTGATGAATTAATCCCATTAGAACATGGTACAAGCTATAATTCATATCTTGTAAAAGGTTCTGAAAAAACTGCAATTATTGATACTATGTATCCACCAAAAACAAAAGAATATTTAAAAAGATTAGCGGATAATCAAGTTGGAAAAGTAGATTATATTGTTGCAAATCACGGAGAACAAGACCATTCTGGCTCAATTCCTGCATTATTGGAAAAATATCCAAATGCTGTTGTGTTAACAAATCCAAAAGTTGCAGAAAATATAAAATCAATGTTGCATGTTCCTGCTGAAAAAATTCAAGTAATTGCAGATGGTGAAGAAGTATCTTTAGGAGATAAAACTCTTAAATTTATTTTTGCCCCAGGTGTTCACTGGCCTGATACAATGTTTACATACATAAAAGAAGATAATGTAATTTGTACTTGTGACTTTTTAGGTGCTCATTACACATTCTCAGATGTATTTGCTCAAGAAAGCAAAGAATTAGAAAATAGTGCAAAAAGATATTATGCAGAAATTATGATGCCATTTAGAATGATGTGTAAAAAATATACTCAAATGGTAAAAGATATGAATGTTGATATGATTTTGCCAAGCCATGGACCTGTATATAAAAGACCTGATTTTATTTTAGATTTATATACAGACTGGACTGCTGATGCTCCTAAAAATTTAGTTACAATGCCTTATGTTTCAATGTATGAAAGCACAAAAGAAATGATTGATTACTTAAGCGATAAACTAGAAGCAAAAGGAATTAAGACATTCAAATTTGATATTGTAGACGATGATTTAGGAGATCTTGCAATGTCATTAGTAGATGCTGCAACAATTGTAATGGGAACATCAATGGTTTTAGCTGGGCCTCACCCAATGGCTGTTAATGTTGCATATCTTGCAGCAGTATTAAGGCCTAAAGCTAAGTTTGCGTCGCTTTTAGGATCTTATGGCTGGGGCGGTAAATTATTTGACTTGATTGCTCAAATTCTAGCTCCTTTAAAACTTGATTTGATTGAACCGTTACAAGTAAAAGGAAAACCGACAGAAGAAGATTTCAAAAAACTTGATGCAATGGCTGAGAGTATTTATGAAAAACATAAATCAATAGGTTTGGTATAAAAAAGTTAAGGTCGGTTTTAAAACCGACCTTTTTTAATATCTTTGAACCATTCAGAATATTTGTGAAGTTTCCAATTTGCTTTAGCTCTCAAATGATAGTAAGTTTTTTCTCCGTTGCGGGATGGTAGACATTTTCCTGTAATTTTTTTGCACAATTTTGGATTATATTCAATAAATAAGTCAAGATTTTCAATAACTTTTTTATAATTTTTTAATTCATAATAACATAAGGCTTTGCCATAATAATGAACGTAGCCAAAGTCATCTCCCTGAGGGTATTTATCATAAGTTTTGAGGGCTTTTTCGTATTGTCCGTCACTAAAATAAGCTCCTGCTAGTTTTAGTCCTATTTGTGTAGACGTACCATTTAATTCAATTGCTTTTTCATAATCAGAAATCATTTGATGAAATTTTTCTTTAAGTAATTTGTCAAATTTATCTTTTTCGGATGTATTATAACTGATGCCATTTATACTCATGCCTATAGCATCTGCTCTTTTTTCGTAAGCCTCTTTCAAGTCTGGCTTGAGTTCTATTACTTTTGAATAATCCTTTACGGCTGATTTAAAATCAGAACAAAAAGATTGTTCATCATTTTCAAACATTGAAACAGTTGGCTTGTTTTTGAGATTTGCACGTTCATAATAAAGTTTGTAATTATTAGGATTTTGTTTGATTTTTTCATTCAAATCATTCAGTCTGGTAAGACAATCAACAGCTTCATCCTTATCTTTTAAATACGGTTCATTTTTAGAATGAATAAGTTTTCTTATACTTTCACGTGTTTTCATATCTTCAAGAGAATTTTTAACATCACCGTTTTTAAATCTGCTAACAGCTCTTATGTATAAAACTCTGTCAAGTTCGGTGTAAGCATTTGCAAGCTGTTGTGAATCAGGAAGATTTTCTTTTTTTAGATTGTTAAAAACAATAAAAGAAATGAAAATAATAAAGACTGTAATAGCACCTGCAAGAAACCAGAATATATTTTTTTTCATTATTGCACCTCATATTGAAAAGAGGACGGCAATTTAATTGCCATCCTTTAAAAATAAATTTATACTTTTACTAGCTCCTTTGCAAATGATTCGGAACTTCTTGCTTTGATTTCTTCTTCAATTTTTGAAATAAATTCATCAACACTCATTGTACCTACTTGTCCAATACCACGAGCTCTTACAGCAACTGAATTTGCTTCAATTTCCTTATCCCCGATTACGCATACGTAAGGGATTTTCTTATCTTGTAAGCTTTCTCTGATTTTATAATTCATACTTTCAGATCTGTCATCAAGATTTACTCTTATACCTTTGTCGCGCATTTTTTTGTAAACTTTTTCAGCAAAGTCAATGTGTTTTTCGTTGCTGATTGGAACTATTGCAACTTGTGTAGGTGCAAGCCATGTTGGGAATGCGCCTGCGTAATGTTCTATTAAGATACCATGGAAACGTTCCATTGATCCGAAAATTACACGGTGTAACATTACAGGAGTTTTCATTGAACCGTCTTTATCTTGGTATTTAATATCAAATCTTTCAGGTAAGTTAAAGTCTAATTGAATTGTAGCACATTGCCAAGTTCTGCCGATTGCATCTTTGACTTTGAAGTCAATTTTTGGTCCGTAAAATGCACCATCGCCTTCATTGATGTCATATTTCATTCCACGTCTGTCCATTGCTTCTTTTAGACCAGCTTCTGCTCTGTTCCAGTTTTCAATTTCTCCAACGTAACTTTCTGGACGTGTTGATAATTCAACTTCAAATTTCATGTTGAAAATTTCCATTGTATCAGCTACAAAGTCAATAATTTCGTTGATTTCATCTACTAATTGTTCAGGTGTACAGAAAATGTGAGCATCATCTTGAGTAAAGCCTTGTACACGAGTAAGACCTGATAGAGCTCCAGATTTTTCTTTTCTGTAAACAGTTCCTAATTCTGCCATTCTTAGCGGTAATGAACGGTAAGAATATCTGTTTGCTTGGTAAATTAATATGTGGAATGGGCAATTCATTGGTTTTAAAATGAATTGTTCATCTGAATCTTCATCTTTTTGGATAAAGAACATATTTTCGCGGTAGTGGTCTGCGTGACCTGAAATTTCCCATAATTTAGATTTTGCAATATGAGGAGTATTTACAATTACATATCCGCGTTTTCTATGTTCAGTTCTCCAGTAATTTTCAATTTCTTCTCTAACAACTGCTAAATTTGGATGCCATAGAACAAGACCTCCGCCTAGTTCATCTCTTGTTGAGAATAAATCAAGTTTTGCTCCTATTTTTCTATGGTCACGTTTTTCAGCTTCTTCAATAAAATGTAAGTAATCAGCTAAATCTTCTTTGCTCCAGAATGCTGTTGCATAAATTCTTTGAAGCATTTTATTTTTAGCATTACCTCTCCAGTAAGCACCTGCAACTTTTAATAATTTAAATGCATTCGCTTTAATATATGATGTATTTGGAAGGTGAGGTCCTGCACATAGGTCATTAAATAGAATATTGCCATCTTTGTCTTTTGTTAAATACAATGTTGGGTTGTCATTTCTGTGTTCTTCTAATAATTCTGCTTTGTAAATTTCACCTTCAGCTTTAAATTCTGCAATTTGTTTGTCAACATCAGGAATTACATATTTTTCGAATGAAAGATTTTGTTTTACAATATTTTTCATTTCTTCTTCGATTTTAATAAGATCTTCTTGGGTAAAAGCGTGACCATCGGTTAAATCGAAGTCATAATAAAAGCCGTTCTCTACAGCAGGTCCGATAGCTAACTTTGCAGACGGAAACAGCTTTTGAACAGCTTGAGCCATAATGTGTGATGTTGAGTGTCTTAAAACACTTAAAGTTGATTCGTTTTTTTCCATTTTTATCCTTTCCGGTCAACGATAACATTCGAAAGACCAATAACGGGGTGGATCCCCCTAACTAACTACAATCAACTTTATACTACTAATATATAAGAATTACAAGTTATGAATTTTTATTCCCGAAAAGTTTTACACAAGCTGCAGAGATTATTGCAGCTGCTCCGCCTGTAATTAAAGCCCATTTAGTTTTGCCTGTTTGCGGTACATATTTTTTGATTGAATCAAAAGATAGATCTTGTAACATATTATTTATAACTGGTTTAATTTCTTTTTTTGCAGATTCCAGCATATCTTTTTTATGTAAGAACCCATTTTTTTCAATTTTTGATAAATTTTTATATAATTCTAATTCTTTATTTGTTACATTAATTGCAATATCTCTTGAAGATTTAAACATATCAATAGTTGTGTCATTAATTGGATTAGGAGCTTTATATCCGTCTTCTCCAATTGCGTCGACTATATCTTTTTTTACAATATTGATAATATTTTCAGGAAGAATATCTCTTTTTTTGATTTCGTTAAAATATTCTTCTAAAGAAATATTTTGCCCTTTTTTATTAGTTAAGTATTTTATAAATGCATCAATTTTTTTGTTTGCATTTTTTGCAACTTTTTCTTGTTTTGTTAATTGTTGTTGAAAATCGGCTGAAGATATTTTATCACCTGGGAATGCATTATTTATTCTGACTTCTAAGTTGTCTAATACTGCTCTTGCTGGAACAAGTCCCCAAGATTTAGAAATAGCATCTAGAGATTTAGTATTTTGCATATTATCAATAGTTTTATAAAAAACATCAGAATTTCCATATAGTAAATCATCTAAATTCTTAGCAGCTCTTGGTGCATATTTAGACCCTGCAATTGCTCCTGCAGTTCCTGCACAAATTCCTGTAGAAATTGCCATTATATTGTTTTGAGCTCTGTTATCTTTAGATTGTATTGGATATATAGCCATATTTTATCTCCTTAGATTTTCTTTATTAATTAAACCTTGTAAAGATATTTATTGATATTATGTAAATTGAGATTTTACAAAAAGTTACATAGCTTTTATAGGCATGAAAATTTTTTGTTATTTGTTATAAAATATCATTATTAAAGAAAAGAGGTAAATAAATGAACACAGCAGTCTTAGTCGGTAGAGTAGGCCGAGATGCCGAAATAAAATATTTTGAATCAGGAAAAGTAAAAGCTAATTTCTCAATAGCAGTAAATCGTTGGGATCCTAAAACAAAATCTGAAGTAGCCGATTGGTTTAATATCGATGTATGGGATAAATTAGCAGAATTTGCAGGCGAATATGTAAAAAAAGGTGTTCAGGTCGCTGTAGATGGTAGAATTGGTCAAAATAAATGGACTGATAAAGCTACAGGCAATGAAAGAGAAAATTTTTTAATTATTGCAAGCAGTATTAGATTATTAGGTTCTAAAAGAGATATCGAGCAAGATCAGTTATGATAATTAATTCAAATATTGTAGGTATAATTGCAGATGATTTAACAGGAGCAAATGATACAGCTCTTCAATTCCATTTAAAAGGTGCAAATACGCAGATATTACTGTCTGATGAAATTGAGCCTTTAAATATCAAAAATACTCAAACTTGGGCTATTTCTACAGAATCAAGAAATGTTGAGCCTGAGATTGCTTATGAAAAAGTTTTAAAAGCTGCAAAAATGCTTGAAGAAAAATTAAATCCTGATTATTTTTATAAAAAAATTGACTCTACTGTAAGAGGAAATATTGCTGTTGAAGTTTTAGGAATTTTAGCTGCTTTAAATTATGATGCTTCAATTGTTTTACCAGCCTTCCCTGCTGAGACAAGAACTACAGTTGGCGGTTATCATCTTTTAAGAGGTATTCCAATAGAACGTACTGAGATGGCAAGAGATCCGCATTCTCCGATTTTTGAATCTCATTTGCCTACATTATTAAAATCTCAAATTTTACCTGAATATCAAAATTTAATAGGACAAATAGAATTAAAAACTATTATGAAAGGTGCAGGTCCTATTTTACAAAAAATTAATGAATTAATAAATGATGGTAAAAAATTAATAATCACAGATGCTGTATCAACTGTTGATATAGAACAGGTTGCTTTGGCTATCAAAAAATGTGATTATAAAATTTTGCCGGCTGGAACTGCTGCATTTGCTCAAGCATTGAGTGAATTTTGGTTTGCGGATTTAGATTGTGAACATATTATCAAAACATTTCCTAGATTGCCTAAATTTATTGTGTCAGGTAGTGCTACACAAATTACTGCTAATCAGATTGTAAAGCTTGAAAATAGTGATGAATTTGAAGATGTTTTATCTATAAGTCTAGATTTAAAAACAGTTTTAGACGGTGTAAAAGATGAATTAGTTGACAGAGTTGTATCTAACTTAAGATTTGATAATACCGTAATAGTTCATACTTCTCATTTGATTAAGGATTTTGACGGTTTTTCAGAAGATTCTCTAAATGCAGAATTGACTAAAGCTAATTTAGCAAATGTAATTACTGATTTCTTAGCCGAGTTGACTAAACGCGTATTAGCCAAGAAAGAAGCGATTCTTATTACTTTAGGAGGGGAAACTTCATATAAGTGTTGTAATGCTATTGGAGCTTATCAATTACAATTAATAGATGAAGTTGCACCTGCAATTGCCCTTACTCTTGATCATAATGCTCAATGGATTGTGACTAAATCAGGAAATCTTGGAACTGCAAATACATTAATTGATATTTTGAGATATTTTGAAACACATGGCGGATTGCAAGATGCCTAAGATTGTTATTACAACTGGTGATCCAAATGGTATTGGTACTGAAATTACTATAAAAGCATTGAATAAATTAGATTTGCCTCAAAATAGAATTGCTTTAATTTCTAATAAAAAAATTTTAGATTACTATGGAAAATTAGATAAGGATTATGAAATTATTGAGGTTCCTTATGACTCTGATATTTGTCCTGGAAAGATTACAAAAGAGTCAGGAGAATTTTCTTTTCAATCAGTTAAATTAGCTTGTGAAATTGAGGCAGAAGCTATTGTAACAGCTCCTGTTGCAAAGAATGCACTTTATCTTGCAGGACATAATTTTAATGGTCAGACAGAAATTTTGCAAAAATATTTGGCTCATGATAATCAGTTAGCTGAAATGCTTTTTGTTGCAGGAAATTTTAGAGTGTTACTTTTAACTCGCCATGTGGCATTGAAAAATATTAATCTAAATAAAAATATGGTTGTTGAGAAAATTCTGAATTTAAAAGAGTTTTTTGTTAAGAATTTAAGGATTTCTGATCCAAAATTCGCACTATGTGGATTTAATCCTCATGCTGGAGAAGATGGAATTTTAGGGCGAGAAGAAATTGATATTTTAATCCCTGCAGTGAATGAATTAAGAGAGAAAGGTGTAAATATTACAAATCCTTTGCCTGCTGATACGTTATTTATAAAGATTGCAAAAGAGTATTTACTTGAAACTCAAAAGCAAAATAATAATTTTTTAAATAGCTTGTCCTCTTGTCCTCCTAACTTCAGATCTTCTTGTTATGATTGTTGTATTGCAAATTATCATGACCAAGGTTTAATTCCGATTAAAACTGTTGCAGGTGACAAGACTGTTAATATGACAATAGGACTGGATATAATAAGAACTTCTCCAGGACATGGTACTGCATTTGATATAGCAGGTAAAAATATTGCAGATGAAACTGGCATGATTGAAGCAATAAAAGCAGTTTTATAAAAAAAGACCTCTTATATAAAGAGGTCTTTTTTGTTCTTATTTTATTGTTAAACTTATGCTGTTTTTGTTTGTTGTTTGTCGTTCCAGAAATCAACTAACATACTGCAGAAGAAAATACTTGAATAAGTACCGATTGC
>CALVEU010000004.1 GCA_944326635.1 Candidatus Gastranaerophilales bacterium
ACATCAAGAAGTATTGAAGATGCACAAAAAATGCTTGATACTGAATATAAAGGGAAATATAAAATAGAAAAACTGCTAGGAGTAGGCTCCGTTGCAGAATCATATCTTGTAAAAGATAGTGCAAATAATGAATATGTAGCAAAACTAACAAAACAACATTTCCTTGATAAAGATAAAATTGCGACAGACAAGGCAAAAATTATAGAAAAAATTAATTTAAGAGCTAAAGACGATTATTCTTTATTTGCCTCAAAGCAAACAATTAAAACCAAAGAAAGAAAAGAATACGACCTTAATCAGATTGATAATATGTACAAAGTTTGGGGTAATGAAATACACCTAAATCAAGAAGCTATTTCTGCAAAAGAAATAGGAGTACAAACATCAACATTCCAACCCGTTGGAGTTATTGATGCAAAACAAAACATCTTTATTATGGAAAAAGCTCAAGGTTATCAGCTTGATAGTGATAAATTCACTCAAAAGTGGAAAGAAGCAAACTTGAGTGAAGATGATTTTAAAAACTTTATTGAAAATTATGTACAAGTTTATTGTGAACAATTATTCAGCTTACCTAAAAAGGGTATGAAAGTAGTACAATCTGATCCTCATGGTGGTAATATTTTAGTTGATATAGATAAAATTAAAAATCTAAAACAGGGCTCAAAACCTATTACAATTATTGATTATGGGAATACAACTAAAACGACACAAACTCAAGCTATAAAAAATTTATTTAACCATATTGATTATTTGGTAGGCAATACAGATGCAATAGCAGAATCAATGCTTGAAGGAGCTAAACTCGGGAATAATAATAAAAAATCTATTATAAAAGAAATGTCACAAGCTCTGAAAGACAATCTCTATAACACAGATACCAAAATAGATATTGAAAACCCAGTAAAAATATTCTCAACAGTCAACAGCTTTTGTCTTGACTTTATGCAAAAGAAAAATATAATTCCTAATGCTTCTCACATCAATCAAATGAAAGCAGAAGAAACATATATTATTTCAAATCTTGGTTGTTTACAAAATATTGCACACAGCTGCGGATACGATTTATCAAAAGCTATCGATAAAAAAATAATTATAAAACAACTTGTAAATGAAATGTCTAAAGCTACTCAAGATGCAATTAAAATTAATCCGAAATTAACTGCACAAGAAATTTCTAAACGTTATAAATTCTTTATTAATAATACAGAAGAAGCACTAAGTAGTTTAGGAATAAACTTCGGAATTTTATAATTTAATACTTTAGTAATATATAAATATTCCATTTTTTAGTTTTGAATGATATAATATTTTTGAGAGAATAGCATTCGGAATTGATTTTATGATGAGTCAGACAAAAAAGTTATCTATAGCATTCTATTGGCATATGCATCAGCCTGTATATCAATTGTCACCTGAAGGTGATTATTTAATGCCTTGGACAAGATTACATGCAGTGAAAGATTATCTTGATATGGTGCTTATATTAGATAAGTTTAAAAATACTAAACTGAATTTTAATATTGTACCTGTGCTTTTAGATGAATTGATTGATTATGGTGAAAATAACATGCACGATATTCATTCAAGACTCACCGTCACAGATATTGATGACTTGACTGATGATGACAAAGAATTTATTATAAATAACTTTTTTGATGCCAATTTTCATTCTATGATTTTACCAAATGAAGAATACAATAGGCTTTATCAAAAATACCAATCTTGTGAAAATAACGACATTAATATATTTTCTTCTCAAGAATACTCAGATTTAATGGCATTATTCAATCTTGTATGGTTTGATCCTATATACAAAAACAAATACCCTGAACTAAAAAAACTAATAAAAAAAGGAAAAAACTACACACTTGAAGACAGAATTAAAATAATTGATATTCAAAGAGATATTATAAGAAAAATTATCCCTACATATAAAAAATTCGTAGAAAAAGACAGAATTGAAATTACAACAAGTCCTTATTATCATCCGATTTTACCAATTCTTTTGGATATAAAGAGTATCAAAAAATCTCCTGATAGCGATTTACCAACAAATTTAAAAATGGAACTCGATGCCAAAATGCAGACAAAAATGGCAATCGACAGAATTGAAGAATTGTTTGGAAAACGACCAAAAGGAATTTGGCCATCAGAACATTGTATTAATCCCAAAGTTATGGAAATGTTGAAAGAACTTGGAATAAAATGGACAATATCTGATGAAGGAATTTTATCAAATTCTATAAAATTTGAATTTGTTAGAGACTTTAGAGGTTATTTGGAAGATCCATATCATTTATTAAAATCTTACAATTATAAAGATGTAGATATAATATTCAGAGATTCTGTAATTCCAAATTTAATCGGTTTTGAATATCCTAATCATTCCGCAGAAGCTGCCGCAAATGATTTATACGACAGAATTAAAGTAACACAGAGTAAATTGTTATCATCACCTGATGAAAATCATTTACTCACTATCGCAATGGACGGAGAAAACTGTTGGGAAAGTTACACAGAAGATGGATCTACTTTCTTACAAACAATATATTCGTTAATAGAAAATGACCCTACATTAGAAACAGTTTTGATAAGTGATTATTTAGAAAAAGACACTCCAAAACCTTTAAACAAATTAAGCTCAGGTTCTTGGATAAATCGCAATTTTAAATTGTGGATTGACGAACCATTGAAAAATCTTGCTTGGACTTACCTTAAACAAGTTAGAGATGATTTTTGCACTTTTGTAAAACAAAACCCATTACATCCAAATATTGAAGCAGCAAGAAAAGAATTATTTATTTGTGAAGGCAGTGACTGGTTCTGGTGGTACGGAGAACCGAATGACTCTGGCAGAGATAATATTTTTGATTACATATTCAGAGAACATTTAAAAAATATTTATCTTTATTTAGGATTAGAAGTTCCACAGTATCTTGATACTCCGCTTTTATCAGCAATTTCAAAACCATCAAGATACCCTAAAGGAGAGTTTACCCCAATTCTTAACGGACAAGAAAGTGACGATGAAAATTGGCTTAATGCAGGCTGTATAAAAATTCCAGATGGGCCTGTACTTGATGAAGATAAATTTTATGACAAAATTTGTTTCGGATACGACAAAGATAATCTTTATTTAAGATTTTATATAAATGAATACAACAAACAAACTGCAGCAAATTCTAAACGCGTAAATCAAATGTATGTTTATATGAGAAACCAAAATAAAAAACAAGCATTATCACCAATCCGTATCATTCAAAAAACAGAAAGCATTTTACCAATATCAAAAGAAAAATTTCATAATGAAATGCAAATTTCAATTTATAATGATGAAATAAATTTAGTCCGTCTAGTAAGAGCAATTCCAAATAATTTATGGGTTATCACGTCATCTAAAAATATAACTGCAATTTATGACAAAGTTGTAGATCTTAGCATTCCTTTTGACGATATAGGAATTGATAAAGGTGACACATTAGAATTTTTATTTGTTAATGCTAATTATGGAATTAAAGACTACTTTGTTCCAAATGAAATGCTTTTAACAATAAAAAGAATGTAACAAAATTTTAACAATCAAGATAAAATTACTAAAGTTTTTTCTATCATTGACGTTAAAAAAAATACAAAGGGAACAAAATATGGTTGATTTTAACAGTGATATACCTAAAGGTCGTCCACAACTGGATCCAGACTATTGGTCAAAACTAAATAATAAAGATAACAAAAATCCTGATGCAATTTTTGATGTTAATACTAATTTTGCCTTGAAAGACTTATCTGATATTTCAGTATTCAAAGGCAAAAAATAAAAGATTTTATAATATTCCTCCTTTTCCTCGACATAAAAAAGAACCTTTTATAAAAAAGGTTCTTTTTTTATGTAAAATAAAATATTAATGAACCCCACCGATTATCGAAGAAGTAACTGCAATATTGAATACAACACTTATTACAATAAGAGCAATCCACACCCAAAATAAAGTTTGCCCTAATGACGGATTATAATCAGCTAATTCATTACCATCAGAATCTTTAAATTTTCCGAAACAAAGACTAATAAAATCAATTAAAGTCCAAATTCCACAACCACCTGCAGTAATTAATTGCAAAATACCAATTCCGATATAACCAGTATAAAATCTATGAATTCCAAAACCACCTAAGAAAAATGATAACAATAATGCTGCTGTATAAGATTTGTTCCCGATCATTCCTGTTCCTTCATTTGACATATAAATTCCTTTCACAATTTGAGTACAACCGAAATAATAATTGATAAATCATTATTTAACATCATTTGTAAGTATTAATTTTATCCATAAATATAACAATAAAGGTGCTACAATTATAATCCCATGATTAAATTCAAAAGCTCTTTGAAACTGCAAATGAAATAATGCATGAAAAGCTCTTGTAATACCACACCCTATACATTCATGCCCTGTTAAAACTTTCCACAAACAAATTGACTTATCATTGAATTTAACAAGTAATTCTACAACAAGAATGAATATTAATGGTAAACAATATTTAAAATATCTCATTTGCCGGTAGAACCAAAACCACCCTCACCTCGAACAGTCTCCGTTAATTCCACTTCAACTTTAATCTCAGCTTGTTCAACCTTTGCAATTACCATCTGAGCAATTCTTTCATCAGGTTGAATTGTATAAGTTTCATTTGAAAGATTAACAATAGGAACACATATTTCTCCTCTATAATCTTCATCAATTGTACCTATACAATTAATCAATGTAATTCCATGCTTTATAGATAAACCTGAACGAGGTCTAACCTGAGCTTCATATCCATGTTCCAATTCAATTTTCAACCCAGTAGGAACTAATTTCCTTTCAAGAGGTTTAAGAATAATTGGCTCAGAAATTGCAGCACACAAATCCATACCTGCAGCACCCTCTGTTTTGTATTCAGGTAAAAATTTATTATGTGGTAATCTTTCAATTTTTAATACAGTCATAAATTTCTCCATTTAAACAAATTACCTAATCATTTTTAAATAATCCTAATAAATTATCAATTAAAGTTGGTTTTTTATTTCCAGACACATAACTTTGATAATTAGCAATTTCCTCTGCAACAGCAAGACATCTACCTTTTTCTCCGTATCTTTTTGCGAGAGGTTCTCCACCTTCCATTATAATTGTCTTAAGAGCTGATTTATGGAAAATATTACCATTTCTTCTGCAGTTTAATTCTTCAATAGAATTACCTGTTTTTTTATGAGTCCAAATACTCCCTATAACATGCCATTTTTTTGCATTAATACTCACAAAAACATCTGATCCTTTAACAAAAATATCTGAAGCCTTATTATTCACCTGACGTTTAATATATTCTTGCCCTAAATCTGGCTTATTTTCAAATACTTTGTTGAAAAACTTTTTCCCAGAATTATTAAATTTAACAGACATCCCAAAAGACGGTTTTTTAGCTGTTGATAAAGATGTATTTGTAATCATTAAAAAATTCCTCTCAAATCTATTCCCAATTTAAAGATAAATCGGAATATAAAAATATATTCCGATTTATCACAATTTTATTTCAATTCATTTTCAATCTTTGGTAAAATTTCATCTAATTTAGAAGCATCTTTAATACCACCTTGAGCAAAATTTGGTCTACCACCACCATTTGCTCCTGTAGCACGAGCGATCTCTCCAACAATTTTACCGGCATTTATACCTTTTTTTACAAAACTGTCAGATACTTTTACTGCTACAGTCTTTTCAGAAACTAGAACAATAATACTTTCACCAAGTTTTTGAGACATAAATTCAATACCTGTTCTAATAGCATTACCATCAAAATGTTCAACTTTTGAAACAAAAAGTTTTCCACCTTCAATATCTTCTGCTTTTGATAAGAATGTTGCAAATTTTGCTCTTGCACTATCTTCTTTTGCTTGAGTCAATTCTTTTTGAAGTTCTCTATTTTCTTCCTGAAGTTTTTCTACGCGTTCAATTACTTCTTCTGAGTGAACTTTGAACATTTGAGAAAGTTTGCTCATTTCTTTTACTCTTTCATTCATATATTCAAAAGCAGCATTTGATACAACAACTTCAATACGTCTTGTACCTGCAGCAATAGCTCCTTCAGAAACTATTTTAAACATTCTCAAATCTCTTGTATTTCTAGCATGAGTTCCAGCACAAAATTCTTTAGAAATACAATTTTCACCAATACCCATAGATACAACTCTTACGATATCTTCATATTTTTCACCGAACAATGCAACAGCACCTGTAAGTTTAGCTTGTTCAATATCCATTTCCTGAGTTGTAACTTCAAGACCTTGAGAAATCCAATTGTTTACAATATCTTCTACTTTAAATATTTCATTCTCTGTCATTGCACGAGAGAATGTAAAGTCAAAACGCATTCTATTTTCTTCTACCTGTGAACCTGCTTGTTTTACTTCGTTGCCTAAAACTTTTGTTAATGCAGCTTGCAATAAGTGAGCAGATGAATGGTGAAGTCTTATTTCTTCACGTCTTGGCAAATCAATTTTAGCTTTTACTTGTTCTCCGATTGTAATTTCGCCATTGATAATTTGACAGCGGTGAACAAACAATTTATTAACTTTAAAAGTTGTAAGAACATCCAGCTTGACTTCTTGACCTCCTGTCTTCTTATCCTCTATTATTCCGCTGTCTCCTACCTGACCTCCGCATTCAGCATAGAATGGAGTTTTATCTAAAACGACATCAACATAGCCATCACCATCAATTGTAGCAAGGATTTTTGCATCACATTCATTTTCTGTATAACCTACAAATTCAGAAGAACCAACTTGATCTTCAAGTTTTGCGTACTTCATATCGCCGGTTACACTAATTTTTGCAGTAGCAGCTTTTGCACGATCTTTTTGTTCCTGCATAGCAGATTTATAACCAACTTCATCAACTTTCAAGCCGTTTTCTTCCGCAATTTCTTTTGTCAATTCAAATGGGAAACCATATGTATCATACAATTTAAAAGCACTTTCGCCATCAATATCTTTTTTCGCTTCAATAAACTCATCAAGCATTTTATATCCACGATCAAGCGTTTTGGCAAAACGTTCTTCTTCTTTTTTAATTGTATCAATAATTTTAGCTTTATTTTTTACTAAATCAGGATATGCTTCACCATAATTTTCTACAACAACATCTACAAGTTTGTATAAGAAAGGTAAATCCATACCTAAAATTTTTCCATGACGCAATGCACGTCTCAAAATCATTCTTAATACATAGCTTCTGCCCTCATTTCCAGGAATTACTCCATCAGAAATTAAGAAAGAAACACAACGAGCATGGTCTGTTATAATTCTTAAAGAAATGTCCGTTTTTTCAGATTTTTTATAAGGCACACCACTCATTTCTGAAACTTTATCCATAATTGGTCTTAAAAGGTCTGTTTCAAAAGTAGAAGCAACACCCTGACATACCATAGTAATACGTTCTAGGCCCATGCCTGTATCAACGTTTTTACTTTCCAAAGGAGATTGGTTTCCTTCTTCATCTTGGTATAATTCTGTAAATACAAGGTTCCAAATTTCAACCCATCTGTCGCATTCGCAAGTATCAATACCACAATTTGGATCATCACACTTGTATTGTTCACCTAAGTCATAGTGAATTTCAGAGCAAGGTCCACAAGACCCAGAAGCTCCAGGAGGGCCCCAGAAATTATCTTTTTTCCCTTTACGTTTAATACGTTCAGCAGGAACACCTACATTTCTCCAAATTTCGTAAGCTTCATCATCAGTTTCAAAAATTGTAATCCACAATCTGTCTTTATCAAGTTTTAAAACTTCTGTTACAAATTCCCAAGCCCAAGGAATAATTTCTTTTTTATAATAATCACCAAAAGAAAAATTTCCTAACATTTCAAAAAATGTATGATGACGAGGTGTACGTCCAACATTTTCAATATCACTATCTTTTCCGCCAGCTCTAGCACATTTTTGACAAGAAGTAGCTCTTGCAGGGTCATAAGGAGATTTAACAATTCCTAAAAATATAGGCAAGAACTGCAACATACCAGCTGTTGTCAATAAAACAGTCGGATTGTCTGGTACAAGGCTAGAACTTTCAACAACTGTATGTTGATGTTTATTTTTAAAATAATCTAAATATAATTTTCTAATTTGATTTCCGGTTAGCATAATCTTTTATCCCTCTATTTACTAATCTATATAAATTATATCTTAAACAAAAATAATAAAACATCTTGCAATCAAAAATTTTTGTGATAACATAAATTTTATGAGGGATTATACAGGTACCCCACAAAACCAAACGCTTGTCTAAACCCTCTGGATCCAAGCCCGAGTAGCTCAGCTGGATAGAGCAACCGCCTTCTAAGCGGTAGGTCATGCGTTCGAATCGCATCTCGGGTAAATTAATTAAAAGTAAGCGGGTTTTTAAATCCGCTTTTTTATTTGTTAAATAAATATAAATTCAAACTAATGTTTCTTCTACCATTTGTGATAATTAGGCCCTTTTTTTGCAATGTTTGTGTTTATGCTTATGACAATCAGGATCATCACATCTATCATAAGAAACTGATGTTTTAAACATTATTTCAGTATTATTACGTCTTAGCCCAAACCAAGTAAAATTATCGTTGTTATTATCTGATTTTACTAAAATTTTATCAAGTATAGTTTTGTTAAGAAATATAAAACCTGATATCTTAAAAATTTATTGACATCAGAACATTTATTAGATAAACTTAATAGTAGAATGGGGTAGAAAATTCTACCCTTATTTTATTGAGGTTTTTATGGAAAATACATTAGATAGAAATAAAAATATTAATCCTTGGATAGTTATGATTCCTGTAATGCTTTCAGTATTTATGTTTGCTTTAGACGAAACTATTTCAAACGTTGCCTTGCCATACATGGCTGGAAGTTTTTCGATTAGTCATAACGAGTCCACTTGGATTATTACAAGTTACTTAGTTGCAAGCGGTGTTATAATTCCGGCAGTTGATTTTTTCTCAAAACTGTTTGGAAGAAAAACTTATTTTTTGATTAGTGTCACAATTTTCACTGTTGCTTCAGTTCTTTGCGGATTATCTACATCAATGACAATGATTTTATTTGCAAGAATTCTGCAAGGTATAGGCGGTGGTGGGATAATGCCAATATCGCAAGCTATCATTTTTGAAATATTTCCAAAAGAAAAAAGAGCTGCAGCTATGGCTGTATTTGGACTTGGGGTTGTTATGGCTCCGATTATGGGTCCGGCACTTGGCGGTTGGCTTACTGAAACTTGGTCTTGGCCTTTCATTTATTTTATAAATGTTCCTTTTGGAATTATTGCATTTCACTTAATCAAACAATTAGTATTTGATCCGGAATATGCAAAAAAACAAAAGAATGTCACAATGGATTATTCGGGATTTTTCTTTTTATGTGTATGGCTTTTAACATTACAAATCGTACTTGATAAAGGGAATGATGCAGACTGGTTTGGGGCAGCATGGATTTGCAAAACATTTGCAATTTCAATGATGGCGATGGTTGCATTTTTCACTATCCAAGTTAAAAAGAAAAAACCATTAATTGATTTATCCATTTTGAAAGACGGGAACTTCTTTTTCGGAACAATAGTTTTAATGGTACTAATGGGTGTAATGATGGCATCTGCAGCAATATTACCATCAATGTTACAGCAATTAATGGGATACACATCATTCTTAAGCGGTTTATCAATGGTCCCAAGAGGTGCAGGTTGTCTTATTGCAACAGTAGTATGCGGTGTTCTAACCCCTAAAATAGGAACAAAACCATTAATTATTACAGGGCTAATTATTCTTGGCATAGGCGGATTAATGTTTGGAGAAATAAATACAAACATAGCACTTGTAGATATTGCATTACCTAATATGGTATTCGGACTTGGTATGATTATGGCAATGGTACCAATGATGAATTTGTCTTGCAGTACATTGACAAATGAACAGCAAACTAATGCTGCAGGGGTGCAAAATCTATTAAAAAACACAGGTGCTGCAATTGGGACTTCTGTTGCTACAACAATGATTTCAAGATTTTCTCAAGTGCATCAAATGATGATGGTAGGACATCTAAATTTCTCTAGCAATGCATATACAGCAAAAATAAATTCATTAGCTGCAAGTTTCGCCGCTAATACTGATTTAGCAACCGCTACTCATATGGCAGGTATGCAAATTTATAATCAGCTTTTGCAACAATCTAGCCTTTGGGGATATGTTGAAACTTTCAGATATTTTGGACTTGCAGCATTTATCATAATCCCGCTTGTACTAATTATAAGACAAAAGGCTAATTAAAATTATTGACCTCAATAGCCTTAATATAGAATGTAATCCTTCCTTTTAAAAGATAAATTGTATAAAAAGGAGGGATTATGTTTTATAACGTACTAAAAGCAAAAGATATTATTGATATCGATCACGAAAAATTTGAACACAAAAAATTACTAGAAAAAGATAATAGTAGTTTAACAATCATAGGTCTAAAAAAAGATGAAATAATAGACACCCACACATCAGAATCTGATGCAGCTGTATATGTAATAGATGGAGAAATCGAATTACATTTTGATGCTGAAAAATTTAAACTTGATAAAGGCGAAATTTTAATGTTTAAAAAAGACAAAGAACACAAAGTATTAGCCCTTAAAGACAGCAAATTTTTCTTAATTAAAATATAAAATTTTTTGGAAATTAAACATAAGAACAAATAGGTCGAATATAAAAATTCGACCTATTTTATTTGATTTTTTATAACATCATAAACTTTGTTAATATTACTAATTCCTGCTAATCTATAACGTTTTTTATCATCATCAATTAATATTTCAGTACTATAACCGTATTTGTATAATCGTAAATTATTTATATTTTTATATTGAATATTAAATTCTGAAAATATATTTTTTAATATTTTTATTGAAGACAATTTAATAACTCTTTGATTCGTCAAGCAATAATTTATAGAAAGTACAATTACACTAAAAAGCCAAAGCAATAAAATTAACAATCCTATAACAAATACAAAAATAAAATTTAATAATGAATAAATCTGATAAAAATAATAAGTTATTAGTATTAAAATAATAGGAAAAACATAAATTAGAGAATGAGAATGAATATTTAATATTACTTTTTCCATCGGATAATTTAATCTAATATAATTATAAATAAATTTTTTATTGTATCTGATATAAAAAATTTCACAAAATATAATCAAAAAAGCAAAGAAAACAAACATAAATATTCCTAAATTATCTTAGAATCGGCGGCAACGGGAATTGAACCCGTGTCAACAGAATGAGAATCTGCTATCCTAACCTCTAGACGATGCCGCTATTGCAAATTTATATTAGCACTAAGATTTTATTTGTTCAATAAAAAGTTTTTCAACTCATCATTCTAAAAATTATTTAATTTGTTCATTATCAACAAGCATCGTATAAATTAAATCATTTTTATCATCTACTTCTATCAATTTATAATATTTGTTATTAGAAAAATTCTTTGTGACAATATGATAAATATTTCCATCTTTTAATTCTTTATTTTCATGATAATGCCCTGATACAACACCTATGACGTTGTCATGTTTTGACAATATTTTTTCATATTCATCTTTTTTATAAAGATTATGACTTTTAGTTTCATTCAAAAGCAAAGGGAAATGCTGCAAGATAACGACCTTTTTATTTTTATATTTTGAAAGCATTTTATCAAGCCAAATTAATTCAGCTTCCCTATAATAACCACAAGAACCTGGGATTACTTCTTTTACTCCATTCATTGCTACAAACACAATATTGCCTTTTTTGAAAACATAATTCGGATCTGAGCAGTGATAATGTCCCAAGTTTTTCTTAACAGTACGCATATAATAATCTTTTGACATACCCTTAGATTTATACAAATCATGATTTCCCATTACAACATATGTCTTTATTTTTTATTGTTTTAAAATACTCAAAAAAGTTTCTAAATCATCAGGATTAGCATTATTAATATTGTCCCCTGTAAAAACAATAAAATTCACATCACTGTATTTGTCATTTACGTCAGAAATAAAATTTTTCAAATACTGCGAATTATCTTTAGTTAAATGAACATCTGTAGCCTGAATAAATTTAATATTCTGAGCATAACTTCCATTACAAAAAATCAAAAGTCCTAAAATCAAATAAAAAATTTTTTTCATAATCCTCACCATAAAATTAAATTGTCAGCTTAATGCATTTACTGACATCAAACTGACAATTTACTCACATTGTTTTTCTATCGCCAAATCATCACATAAAATTATCGTAATTTCTTCACCTGCTTTTGCGTGGTATTTAAGCCCTGGAGTAACTAACCCCGTAATCAAACCAACAGTTGTACCGACAGGAATACCGATTGCATAACCTACGCCCAATTTTGCAGGATTTGGAATAAAGGCGAACCCCGTACCGGCACCTGCACCGACTATACCTAAACCGAGTGTGTAAGCTGTTAATTTCCCTGCTGTATGCCAAGGGCCTTCTTTTAGAGAAGAATCTTTTGTCAAAGGTTTTGCAGACATTTGAATTGCACTACCGTCAGGTAATAACAAACATTCAAAGTTCAAATAAACACGAGCGTTCTTATTCGGGATTCTTTGCTTTTCAATTCTAATTACTGTCCCTACAACTTTTGAACCTGCAGGGATTAACAAAGTCCCTTCCTGAGTATATATCGCTCCTGGGACAGAAAAATTAACTCTATCACCTGCTTTTGCACATTCAGACCAAAATTTACAATCAAATGCAACTTTGAAAGCATTTCCCTTACAAATTATATTTCTTAAATTAGTAATCGTAACATTATTACTTAATGCCCCTTTTTCACAGAACATATGTTCTCTGCCCAATACTTGCTCATCACAAGCACAATCTTGAGCTTGAGCTGATATTCCAACAATCATTAAAAAAAATATAATAAACAATTTTTTCATCACAAATCTATAATCAAACAGTCCACAATAAAAAGCTATTAGCTGATTAGGCAATTAATTAAATAAAAAAAGATATTACAAAACGGTGATGACAGAAATATTTATTCAGAAAAAAATCTGTTAAAAGGAGGTACTATGACAAAACCAAATCTTGACAAAACAGTACAAAAATTTATTGATTACATTGAATCCAAAAATTCAAAACCCTTAAATGAGATTACCCCTGATGAAGCAAGAGAATTTTTAAGTGAATTACAAAAAGAATTCTATGCTCCAATCAATGCTAATACAGAAGATATAACAATATTCAGTCCATCTGCAGGTGATATTAATGTAAGAATAGTAAGACCTGAAGACTGTTTAAACGAGAAATTACCTGTAATAATCTATTGCCATGGCGGCGGCTGGGTAATGGGTGACGCTGATGTGTATGATATGACTATCAAAAAAATTGCGAACTACACAAAATCAGCCTTAGCATTTGTAAACTACCCTCGTTCTCCTGAATTCAAATACCCTGATGCATTAAACCAAATATATGCGACAATAAAATATTTTGCAGAATATGGAAGCGATCACAACATTAATACAAATAAAATTGCAATAGCAGGTGATAGTGCAGGCGGTAACTTAGCAATTGCAGCAGCTATAAAAACGAAATTTGAAAACGGCCCAAAACTAATTTTTCAAGCACTAATTTATCCTGTAGCTGATACGGAAATGAATACAGAATCTTACAAAGAATTCAAAGACGGACCATGGCTTACTAAAAAATCAATGGAATACTTCTTTAACTGCTACAAACCTAAAAAAGAAATTAAAGAAAATGATATGTTTATATCTCCATTAAAAGCAGAATTACAAGATTTGGAAGACCTTCCTCCAACCCTTATCATTACTGCAGAAAATGATGTTCTGAGAGATGAAGGAGAAGCTCTTGCAAGAAAACTTATAGAAGCAAATGTCGATACAGCCTGCGTAAGAATTAACAACACAATTCATGATTTTATGCTGCTTAACGCTTTAAAAGAAAGCAAAGCAACAAAAGCAGGATATAAAATTCTTTGCAGATTTTTAGGACACGCTTTAAATAACAATTAATATTCAATTGCTATTTTTAAACAATTATCAGATTTTTTCTCAAAAAACTCATAAGCATCTTTTATGTTTTCAAACGCAAATCGATGAGTAATTAAAAAATCTGTAGATATTTTTCCTTCAGAAATATATCTGACTAAGTCCTTGCAATGAGCAGCATCGACACCACCTGTTTTAAAAATCAAATTTTTTCCGTACATTTCAGGTAAGGGAAGAATTTGATTTTTTTCATACATAGCAACAAGAGCAACAATAGCATTTGGTCTTGCAATTTTATAAGCCATTTCAAAAGTATTTTCACCACCTGCAGCCTCTATCACAGAATCAGCACCGTAATTTGTGATACTTTTAATAACTTTTTCAACATCTGAATTATTAGGGTTAATTGTTAAATCTGAAAAACCTAATTTTTTAGAAAGCTCAAGTCTTTTTTCATCAATATCAATTCCAATGACTTTATCTGCACCCATAAATTTTGCACACTGCATTGAACAAAGCCCGACAGGTCCTGCTCCAAGCACAGCAACTGTATCACCCTGCTGAATTTCACAAATTTCAGCACCCCAATAACCGCTTGATAAAATATCTCCAACAAATAATGCGTTTTCATAACTCACATTATCAGGTAATTTTGTAAGTCCGTTATCAGCAAAAGGGACCCTCACATATTCCGCTTGGCAACCATCAATTTTACAACCTAATTTCCAACCGCCATTTATACAATTATTCACAAAACCTTTTTTACAAAATTCACATTCCCCACAAAAAGTTTCACAATTTACAGATACCCTATCACCTTTTACAAAGTTTTTAACACCACTACCAACTTCTATAACTTCACCTACAAATTCATGTCCAAGCACAACTCCATTTTCTGCCAAAGGTACAAAACCATGAATTATATGTAAATCACTCGTGCAAATCGAAGAGAAAGTAACTTTTATAACTGCGTCTGTTGCATTCTTAATTACAGGCATTGGTCTTTCGACCATTTGAATTTTTCCATTTTCACAAATTAAAGCTTTCATAAAAAAAGTTTAGCATAAAAAACTCCGAAAAAATCGGAGTTTTTTATTAGGATTAGAAATAAAAAAAAGACTTTTAATCAGCTTTATCAATCGTTACCATATTAATAATTAACCCTAAAAAAGCCAAAATGACCGACCCAATAAATGCACTTAAAAAGCCTTCCACTTCAACCCCAGGAGCAAGATAACCCGCCAACATTAACAACAAAGCATTAATAACTAAAGTAAATATCCCTAATGTCAAAATATTTATTGGCAAAGTTATAAAGACAATTAAAGGTCTTATGAAAATATTTATAAGAGCAATAATCACTGTCACAAGCATTGCACTTTGAAAATTTTCAACATCAATGCCAGGGACTAACCAAGCTACAAAAATAATGGCTAATGCAAATAATATCCAACGAACAAGTAAAACCATAAATTTTCCCTTTCTTTATTTTCAATTTTAAATTTTTATTTTTTTATTTTCATTAGACTAAAGCATTATTAAATATCTTGCTAATACTATACTTTGTATGTATAATTAATTTTGAAAATAATATTAATTAGAAAAGAGGATTTTATGAAAGAAAATATTTTAATTGCTCTTGCAATTTTAATCCTTGCTACAATGTGGATACAAATTGCAAACACGAATACAAAAAACAGATATGATGTTGTAACAGGAAGCAATATGATAACAATCCTAGTTGATAAAAAAACAGGTGAAACTTGGAGAAATTGTGTTTGTGGAGAAAAATCAAACGTACCTGGTTGCTGGGAAAAAATGGTTACAATAAACCCTGAATCTTTCAACAAACCTCAAGGAGAAGTAAAAGCATTAAAAAAAATGGATAAACTTATAAAAAAACAAGAAAAATTACAAAAAGAATTAGACAAAACTAAACAACAAGCTCCTGAGCAAAAACAAGACAATCAACAAAATCAAAATGAACCAATCAGAATTGGTGGTTAATAATTTTATAAAACTTATAAAAAAAGAAGCTTTATTTTTAAAGCTTCTTTTTTTATTTACTATTTTTTATCCAGAACTTTAATCAAATGCCACCCAAATTGTGTATACACAGGATTTGAGACTTCCCCAACAGGAGTATTAAAAGCTACCTTTTCAAACTCTGGAACCATTTGCCCTCTGCCGAAATACCCTAAATCTCCTCCATTTCGTCCAGATGGGCAAAGAGAATAAGCTCTTGCATAATATTCAAAACTACCACCATTATCAATATCTTTTTTAATCTGCTGAGCTTCAGCAGCAGTTTTCACAAGAATATGTTCAGCATGAACAGTTGTATATTCTTCTGCTGACACTACACCCATTAACAAAAAGACCATAATTAATAATTTACAAATGTTTTTAATCATAATTTTATCCTATCTTCAATTTTAAATAACATCAATTATCCTGCAGACCTAACCTTATTGCGTCCGCTATTTTTTGCCTCATACAAAGCTCTATCGGCATCGTCAAACATTTCCCAAGGATTTTCTAAATCCGTATTAGAGCTTACTCCGATACTTACAGTTACGTTTAATTGTTCTCCACGATATACAAATTTTGAATTTTCTATAGTTTTTCTTAATCTTTCAAGAGGGATAAGAGCTTTTTCTCCTGTAGTTTCAGTCAAAATTACAGCAAATTCTTCTCCTCCATATCTAAATACAAAATCTGTTTGCCTAAAATTTTTCAAAATTTTATATGCAACCTCTTTTAATACATAATCTCCACAAGAATGTCCATATGTATCATTAAATTTTTTGAAAAAATCAATATCTATAATTGCAATACTTAAATCAGTATTATAACGTTTTGCACGCATATATTCTCTTTCAAGATTAGTTTCAAAATGTCTGCGATTAGACAATCTTGTCAAAGAATCAGTAAAAGACATCTGCTTTGTCTGCGTATACATAAAATTAATCTTTTTGATAACTTCCATTTTATTATCATCTGGAATATCAAATCCTTCTATTATATTTTGAATATTCTTTTGAATTTCATCTAAAACGTCAGATGGTATATCAAAATCTGAGTTTTTTATATTATCTATATTTTCCATAACCATATTTATAATATCAAAAATATTGTATGCAATCCATTTTTTTGCTAAAATTAATGTAAATTATGAAATTATCAGCACAAGAACTGCTTAATAAATATTCAAAAAGCTCATCACACCCAATTGAAGTGCGAAGAATTTCCATGATGATTTTTGATGAAGCAAATGAAAAAATTCGAGAAATGTCCAACAAAGAACGAAAATTTCTTGAAGCAGCAGCACTATTACATGATATCGGTTATTATATAGATTCCAAAGGTCATAACAAACACAGCATGAAAATGGTAATCGAAAATGGAATAGCTGGTTTTAATGAAAACGAAGAAAAAATTATAGGCTGTATTTGCAGATATCATAGAGGTGGTCTGCCTGATAAAAATGATCATGAAATTTATAACACTCTCGAAAAAAAAGAAAGAAAAATAGTTAAACGTCTTGCAGGAATTCTAAAAATTTCAGACGGATTAGATAGAGGTCATCTTAACTTAATAAAAAAAATTCACCTAAACTATGATGAAGAAAATAATATCGTTGAATTTATACTTACTCCAAATACTCCGGAATTTAGACCAGATATTACATCTGCAATAAGAAAAAGAGATTTATTTGAAATAGGCTTTAAATGCCAAAGTGTTTTAAAATTCAGCGAATAACATATTGTAAATTTTTTGTTACAAAACCTTATTTTTTGTAACATTTCTTCATGAAAAACACTTTATATATATAAGGAAACAAAAAAGGGGTTTACGAATATATAAAAAATCGTAAAGTTATGGTGAAAAAATGTCATTCGATGTAAATGTTTTGAGCACAAAACCGGTTATCAAAGCAGCAGCATCCATGCAAAATGACGGCGGTGCAGGTAACCTCGGGTATATGGCTCAAGGGGAAAAAAAAGAAAAACAAGAAAGAAAATACTTAGATGAAAGTATTTTTATGAAAAAAGATGAAGGTGATATCTTCACTTTTGATAAAGAACCTGAAATGCCAGAAGATAACTTTTCTATAACTAAATTGATTGCTCAAATAATTACTGCAATAAAAAAATTATTTAAACAAGTTTAAATTAAATCTTTTGCAACCTTTAATAAAATTTTTAAATTTTTATCATCTAACAACTTAACTAGCTCAAAAAGTTGCATTTCATAATGCTGTCTTGATAAAGCTTCATCAAAAGAAAATAAATCAGCATAATCAACATTTAAAGCATTTGATAATTTTTCAATCAACTCACAAGAAGGAAAACTTCTTGCATTCTCAATAAAAGATATATAACGGAAATCAACTCCGACAATTTCTGCAAGCTGCTCTTGTGTTAATTTTCGAGATTTTCTTATTTTTTTTAAATTTTCTGCAAATTTTTGTTTAAACATACACTCTTAATATATAGTTTATAAATTAATTAGAAAAATTTTTACTAATTAATTTAACTAATTATATTGACATTTTTCTAATTTATATATAGAATTTCATGTTATAATTTAGAATTTATACATATTTTTTCAAGATAAGGATTAGGAAAGTGGCAAAAATAAGTATTATTGTACCAGTTTATAATAATAAAAAATTTTTAGAAAAATGTTTAAACAGCCTTATAAATCAAACATTAAAAGATATTGAAATAATTTGCATAAATGATGAATCAACAGACAAAAGCCTACAACTCCTCGAAAAATTTGCAAATATAGATAAAAGAATACAAATAATTAATCAAAAACATTCAGGCCCATCAATTGCTAGAAATAAAGGTATAAAAAAAGCTAAAGGAGAATATATAGGATTTGTAGACTCTGATGATTGGGTAGATTTAAACTTTTTTGAACAACTGTATATCAACGTAAAAAAATATAACGCAGATATTGGAGTAGCAGGAATAAAACGAGTTAGAAGTTACAAATGGAAATACCATATTAAATTTGAAAAAGAAGAAGTAATTCAAGACATAAATAAAAAATTTCAAAAATGTGATGTACCTGATAAATGTTACCCCGTTAATAAAATATACAAACTTTCTGAACTCAAAAAACAAAATATATACTTTGAACCGAATGTATATTTTGAAGACAGACTTTTTACAGCACAAGTACTTATTAATCTAAAAACATTAGTAACTGTTCCTAATACTTACTACAACTATTGGACAAATCCTAATTCTATAGTAAAAACAAAGTCAAAGAAAAAATTAAAAGATTCACAATATACAAAAGAAAAACTAATGAAATACTTAAAAGAAAATAATGTTAATCTTGATCATTATTACACTAAAATAAAAAAATTTAAAATTTTAGGTCTAACTTTCCTAAAAATTAAATATTATAAATATAAGAAAGAACTTATTTTTCTAAATCAAATAAAATTTCAAATTAAGAACTAAAATTTTCTTATTTATGGTATAATCTATATATGGAAAAGAAAATTAAAATTGGACTTATAGGATTAGGAACAGTAGGTTCCGGAGTTTTTAAGACTTTACAGTCTTTTGATAATGTAGAAGTAAAAAGTATTGCAGTTCGTAATATCAACAAAAAAAGAGATATCAAAGGGTTAGATGAATCAATTGTAACAGATAACGCTTATAAAATCGTCAATGACCCTGAAATAGATATTGTTGCAGAACTTGTAGGCGGGTTAGAACCAGCTTTTGACTTAATTGCAACTGCAATTAAAAACGGTAAACATATTGTAACCGCCAATAAAGAACTCCTTGCAAAAAGAGGAGAAGAATTATTTAAAATAGCAGAAGAATATAACAAAGTAATTCTATACGAAGCTGCAATTGCCGGTGGCATACCAATTATAATGCCTATTAAAACAATTCTTGCAGGCAATAAAATTAACCACATTGAAGCAATCGTAAATGGCACAACAAATTACATTTTAACTAAAATGGACGTGCAAGGAGCTCAATATTCAGATGTCTTAAAAGAAGCTCAAGAATTAGGCTATGCTGAAGCTGATCCTACAGGCGATGTTGAAGGTTTTGATGCAGCATACAAAATTGCAACCCTTGCTTCAATTACATTTAATAAAAGAATAAAAATTGAAAATGTATACAGAGAAGGAATTACAAAAATTCGTGCAGAAGATATGAAAGCTGCAAACGATTTAGGCTATAAAATTAAACTAATCGCATCAGCACATATGGACGATAATGAAAATGTTGATGTAAGAGTACACCCAATGCTTGTTTCAAAAAAATCAACTCTTGCACACATTGACTATGTAACAAATGCAGTATCATTAAGCGGCCATCCAATAGGAAGTGTAACCCTGTCAGGCCCTGGAGCAGGTGAATTTCCAACCGCAAGTTCAGTTGTAGGTGATATTTTAGTAATAGCTACTGAAATTGGAAAATCTGATTATATTCTGCCTATGATGAGATGCAAACATAATGATGCAGCTCATATGATTAATATTTCCGACACAACAAACAAATATTACATATCTATTAATGCTAAAAACAACAAAGGTGTAATAGGTAAAATCGGAACAATTTGTGCAAACAATGATATAAGTTTAGCAAGCATTGTACAACGCTGCGTATCAGATGATAATACTGCAGATATTACGGTTATTACAGAACTTGTTAAAGAAAAAAATATGCAAAAGGCAATCAAACAAATTGAACAAGATGGAAATATCGTAAAAAGCTTAATAAGAGTTCAAGTGTAATAAAAACACAGGAGAAGGTAAATGCCAGAAAATAAGCAAAAGCTAACTTTTACTAATAAGTTAATTCTTATAATCCTTCCAATAATTGTAATTTTATTTTGTTGTTATAATATTTCAACATCAAATTTGATATGTTCATCATATTCTGGATGTAAAATTGTTGAACAAAACTTGTTCAGATACACAGTGAAAGAAAAAAGAGTAAATTTAGATACAATAAGCAAATTTTATGTATCAAGTTCTATCGATATAATGAAACTCTGGAATTATTTCAATGCAAGTTCTTCAGATCAAGCTCGGATCAAAAGAAAAGAAATACTAAAATATCATATTTATGCATTAACAAAAAACGGAGAAAAACAAAAATTTTTCTCTGCCAGCTCACACCAGAAATATAAAGCAGAAAATATAGCTAAAGAGTTAAACGACCTTTTAAATTCTTCTGACAAAAACATTAATATAAAATATTAAAATTTCTATAAAGGAAAAGAGGGAAAGTATGTACTATCAAGGATTAATCAATACATTCAGAGAATACCTTCCGGTAACAGATAAAACTCCTGTTGTCACATTAAACGAAGGAAACACTCCATTAATTAAAGCTGAAAATTTAGCTAAAAAAATAGGGCTAGATGCTGAAATTTATTTAAAATTTGAAGGCTGCAACCCAACAGGAAGTTTCAAAGACCGCGGAATGACAATGGCTGTATCAAAAGCAAAAGAAGCAGGTGCAGGTGCAATTATCTGTGCATCAACAGGAAACACCTCAGCATCAGCAGCAGCTTACGGTGCAAAAGCAGGTATGAGAACTTTCGTATTAATCCCTGACGGTTACATTGCACTTGGCAAATTATCTCAAGCAATGATGTATGGAGCTGAAATTATTGCAATTCAAGGAAATTTTGATGAAGCTCTTGAAATGGTAAGAAAAATTTCCGACAACTACCCAATTACACTTGTAAACTCTGTAAACCCTTACAGAATAGAAGGTCAAAAAACAGGTGCATTTGAAATTTGTAACGCATTAGGACAAGCTCCTGATTACCATTTTATCCCAGTTGGGAATGCCGGAAATATCACTGCATATTGGAAAGGATACAAAGAGTGGCATAAAGCTGGAAAAGTTTCTAACTTACCAAAAATGATGGGATTTGAAGCTGAAGGAGCTGCTGCGATTGTAAAAGGAGAAAGAATTTTCAAACCTGAAACACTTGCAACTGCAATCCGTATTGGAAACCCTGCAAGCTGGAAATTTGCAGAAGCTGCAAGAGATGAAAGCAATGGTATGATAAATTGCGTAACAGATGAAGAAATCGTAAAAGCATACAAACTTATTGCATCTTGTGAAGGTGTACTTGCAGAACCTGCAAGTGCTGCATCTGTTGCAGGTTTAATTAAAGTAAAAGATCAAGTAAAAGAAGGATCAAAAATTGTTTGTATCTTAACTGGTAACGGCCTAAAAGATCCTGATAATGCTATTAAATATTCAAATTCAGATGTTAAGAAAACATCATCAGATATGAATGAAATCTTAAGAGCTATGAATATTTAACAATTTTAATTGCACAATATAAAAATAAAAAAGAGTATTTTAAATAATACTCTTTTTTATTGATTTCTCAAATCTTGAGTAATAATACCGCCAGAACCTCTGTCAATTTCTCTTTTTATCGGTTTGTCATTTTCATCAAACCAAGTTTTTACTGTACCTCGTTCCTCAATTTTTTCAATTCGTTTCCCATATTCATCATATTGCATATATACCGTAATTTCACCAGGGAATTTTGTTAAAACTTCTAATTTCTTTTTACCATTATCATAGTATTCAATATCATATTCATTTTTAATTGCAAGAACATTATTTTCGTCATACACAGAATCATATTTATAAACCATGTTACCCAAATCATCATAACGATGTCCTACTTCAAAATTCAGATTTCTTGCAAAATCCAAAATGAGCTTTCCACTTTTGTTATAACTTCTAAAAATTAAAGCTCCATCAGGGCATTTCTCATATACAGTAAGTCCAAATTCTTCCTGTTTTTCAATAACCTGAGTTCCATCAGGTTTTACATAAGTAGGTGCCATTGGATCTTTGTTTGGCTTCTTTTCAAATGGGTTTACAAAAAAACTTTTAGTCATGATATTCTGAATAACGGCAAAAAATATTTTAACTTTAATTTCTCATACATTTAGATGAAATTATGATATAATTTTGTTATGAAAAAATTCTTTCTGTTATGTTTAATATTTCCTTGCATAGCAGTATCCTCAAGTGAAATTACAGAGGATTATTTTGATATAGCAACAAATTACTGCACATATGGCAAATACAATGATGCAATAATATATCTTGATAAAATTTTACAACTTGAACCTAACAATAACGACGCAAAGGACTTAAAAAATACCTTATTAAGAATTACAAATCCTAATTCAAAATCTTATTTAACATCTAAAAATAAAAATATATACAATTCAAAAATTGCAAAATTGCAAGGAAATTCTGATAAAGAAATATCCTCCTTAAATCTTACCACTAATGACTTCTGGTCAATATATTCACTAGGAGAAATATACTTAAATAATAACGATTATAAAAATGCAATTTATAATTATCAAAAAGCTATTTCATTAAATCCTGACTATACACAGAGTTATTTAAGCCTAGCACACGCTTATATCTATCTTCAAGATTATCAAAACGCATTAGATGCTTTAAACAAATATTTAGCGTATAATAAAAATTCAGATATAGCTTATGCAATGAGAGCAAAAGCATACCTTGCAATAAATAATATTGATAAAGCAGAAAATGATATTCAAAAAGCAATAAATATAGAAGAAGATATCTCATATCTATTAATAGAAGCTAAAATTCTCTATCATAAAGGAGATTATGCCAAAGCAAGAGAAAAATTAAATATATTATCAAAAAATGTTCAAACATCAGAAGTATATAAATACATAGGTCTATGTGATTATGCAATGGGGAACTACCCATCAGCTCTTTTAAATACAGATAAAGCAATCATACTCTCTAATGACGACAAAGAACTAGCTTCTAAGTATAATGAAATTAAATCAAAATTGGATAAAAAATAATGACAAGAAGATACAGAAAAAGAGTAAAAACAAAGGAAACAGCAATGACTAGAATAAAAAATTGGTCAATATCTATATTATTAGCAGGAGCAATGCTATTTGGACTTCAATCATACAGCAGCACATCAAGTCTAAAATTTGCCCAAGTAAGTGACGTACACTACTATACTGGGACTAACAACACAACTTACAAAATGATTGCAGAATCTCCAAAACTACTTGATGATGCTATCGAACAAATAAACGCAACTCCTAATGTATCTTTTGTAATGTTCACAGGTGATTTAATAGACAAACCTTTTGAAAAAGAATTAAGTGCATTTTTACCTCATACAGAAAAAATCAATGTACCATGGTATTTTGCTTTCGGCAATCACGATACTATGTTTGGCGGCTATTTAACTCCTGCAGTATATATGCAATTGGTCAATAAATACAATACAAACTATAAATTTGAAAAATCATATTATTCATTCATTCCGCAAAAAGGCTACAAAGTAATTGTCTTAGACACAATTATCAGAGATCGCTTAACTTCAAACGGAAGAATGGGGGAAGAACAATTAAAATGGTTAGACAATGAACTTGTAAATTCAAAAAAAGATACTGTTTTAATATTTATGCATGTACCTGTACTTGAACCATACAACAGTCCAAATCACAGATTACTTGATGCAGACAAAATGGAAGAAATTTTAACAAAATATAAAAATCCAATCGCAGTATTTCAAGGTCACTACCATGGAGCTAAAATTACCCAAAAAGACAACATACTATATGTAAGTTGCCCATCTTTAGTATCATATCCTAATGCTTTTAGAATGGTAACTGTATCTAATTACAGAAATAAAGTTGTATTCAATATTGAAAATAAAGAAACAAAGCTGACAAATATTCAAAAACTTGCTAAAATACTTGTATTCGGAACAACCGTTTATACAGGTGAAGAAAAAGACCAAAATGCAACTATTACAATAAAAAAATAGGAGCATACAGCTCCACCCATAACTTTGATTTGCATAAGAACTTGCAATCTTAAACTAAAAAATGGGTTTTGTACAAACTTTAAAGAAGGATAAAATCATGAGCGAATTTAAGGTAAAATTTAGAGGTGTAAGAGGAAGTTATCCTATTGCTAACAAAGATTTTTTGCAATATGGAGGTAATACATCTTGTGTTGAAATAAATGTAAACGGACATTTGATAATTCTTGATGCAGGTACTGGATTAATCGATATAGGAAACGAACTTATTGCTAAATACATTGCTTCTGCAACTAAAAGTGAAAAAAGGACTCCTATTAATGCAACTGTTTTAATTTCACACATACATCAAGACCATATCCAAGGTTTTACATTTTTTAGACCGCTTCATATACCGTCATCTAACATTAACGTTTTTGGAAATGTTAATTATAACGAAAGCCTAGCTGATGAAATATCAGAATTATTATTCGGAAAATCTTTCCCACTTGATTTAGGAGATATCGCAGGGAATTTAAATATTAAAGATTTGAACGAAACAGAAGGTATAATTCTGCGTCATGGAGAAAGCCCAATAATTAAACGAATTGAAAACGAAAAAGATGCTCAATTAGAAAAAGAAGATGATGTCCTAATTACCTGCTATCGCTCATATGCACACCCTCAAGAAGGTGTATTAATTTATAAAATTAAATATAAAGACAAAACCCTTGTATATGCAACAGATAAAGAAAGTTACCCAGGCGGAGATAAAAAATTAATAAATTATGCAAGAGGCTGCAATTTATTAATTCATGATGCTCAATATACAACAGAAGATTATTTAGACTCTTTTGTCCCAAAACAAGGTTACGGACATTCAACTTTTGAAATGGCTGTTGATGCAAAAAATCAATCTGGAGCTGAAAAATTAGTATTTTTCCACTTTGATCCAAGTTATGACGATAACAAATTAAATTCAATAAAAGAACAATATAAATTGCAAGAAGACATAATCCTTGCTTATGAAGGTCTTGAAATTGATTTAATGTAAATCATAATTAAAATGTAAATATGAAAAAAGTCCTATTAATATCTTTGTTATTTTTAAGCATTCTCACATCAGGATACAGAAAACCTGATGTGTACGTAATTGATGCGACCAAAAATGCTTATTTACACAATAACATTGGACTTCGTTATATGAATGAACGTTGTTATTATGCAGCAATACAAGAATTCAAAATAGCAATCAGCTTAAATCCGAATACTCAAGCTACTGCAGTATATTATAACAATATTGGTGATGCTTATATGAAAATAGGTTATCCTGATATGGCAAGACAACCCTATGAAGATGCAGTAAATCAATACAGCTTAAATTTTAAATACTATAAAGATTTAGCCAGATGTTATAAAGATTTAGGTTTAGTTAATGCGAAAATTAAAGAATACAGCAACGATAAAAATGCCCTAAATCGAGTGATGCTAGGACTTTTATATATCGAAAGCGGGAATTTAAAACGCGGAATCATTATCCTTGATGAATTTACAATGTCTGAACCTGATTTATTAATCACCCCAGCTGTAAAACAATACATCAAGGAAAAAGTTAAAGAAATAAATGATCTGTAAAATTATAACCTAACAGGATAATCCTTAGGAATTTTCCACCCATTGCATTCTATTAACATTAAACACAAAGCGGAATGACCAGTAGAGGTTTTACATTGATTTAATAAGGTTTCTCTATTTTGAGTACAAGATTTAACTCCCCAATGTTCAGCCCAAGGTTTTACATCAACAACACCTTTTGACATATCCATAAAAAATGTAAAATAATCTTTCCCGCTAATATACTTTCCTGTTTTATTTTGTTTTATAAGAACCCCAATCTCTAATAACCCTGTTTGATTTAACCCATTAGTAATACGAATAATTTCTCCAGTTTTTAATTTTATACCACTTGCGTGACCTCCATTTAAAGTCAATGATGCTTTACCATCTGAAGTATACACTCTATAATTTCCCATATAAGATTCATTTACAAAAGTACTGCCTGGCAAATAAGGCATAAAATATGTCTTTAAAACAGTTGGGGAATCAGCATCAGACCAATATCTAGGTTCACCATAATCATTTTCTGCTAATTTAACTACACTATTTAGAATAGAATCAACTCGTTGCAAACGTGTTTCTACTTCTGTTTTATTATTATTTGAAATTAACATAGGCAATGTCATAGCTGCTACAACACCTATGATTCCTAAAGTTATTAATACTTCTGCAAGCGTAAAACCGAATTTGTGATGTTTCATATCACTAATATAACATTCTTTTATTAATTTTTCAACCTTGCAAAAGCCTTGTGGAGTAAGCTCTAAATTGCCCCCCCCCCGAGCACTACGTGCGTAGATAAACCAACACAATTACCTTTTAATTTATAAGATCCTTGTGCCTGTAATGCGTTAAATCTTTTCATTTTTGCTCCCTTTATTTGTATACTTTATTATATTAACATATTTATTTTAACTTTTCAAGCAAAGTTAGTTCATCTTCTTTGGTCAATTGAGGATTTTCAAGTTTTCGTCTTAATATCTCATCAAAAATTTGGCTATATCTAGGTGAAGGATTTATACCTAACTTCAATAAATCATTTCCTGTTACTGAAATTCTAATTTGCTTTAAATCATCAAGATAATGACGTGCAATTTTTTCATCAAACAATATTCCATATAAAAGCACTGTCTCAAGTCTTACATTTTCAAATGCTTTGTAAATTTCAAAATCATTATTCAATATTTTATTTGGAATTTCATCAAGGATTTTTTGCTCAATTTTATTCAAAGGCAATTTAGCTAAATCTCTTAATACTCCTGCATATACAAGCCAGACATATTCAGGCTTGTAATCATCGACAAGTTTTTCTATATTTATTTCAGGAATTTTAACATCATTTTCAGTCACAAGCTTATAAATATTTTCATTTATAAATCTTTCAAAAACCTCTTGAGAATTAAGATTAAAAGTTTCAATCAATTCTTTTTTAACCCTTTTATAGCTCATATCATAATTTATATTAGCCAAATATTCTTCCTGCAATTTTCTTGTATGCATATCAAGATCAAAGCCAAAACGGATTGAAAATTTTAAACCTCTAATAATTCTTGTCGGATCATCAATAAAGCTTTCATCATGCAAAACTTTGAGTTTCTTATTTTTCAAATCTTCAAGTCCACCTGTATAATCAACGATTTCTCCGGTTGTAACTGATTTTGCAAGAGCATTTATCGTAAAATCACGACGCATTACATCTTCTTTTAAAGAACATCCTATTTTTTCAACAACAGGCAAATGACCTTTTTGAGGATAACTTTCAGACCTAGTAGATGCAAAATCAACTTCCTTTCCATCAACATTTACCCTTACCGTTCCAAAATCAGGGTTTTCTTGAATAACTTCACCGAATTTAGAACAATATTCAATCGCATTCCCAACATATGTAATATCAACATCAAAATATTCTCGTCCTAACAGTTCATCACGGACAACTCCGCCGATATAAAACAATTTATTTGAAGTATCCTTTATATTGATGATGTTCATATCAAGCATTTTAGCGTAAAATAAAGAAAAATGGAATAGGAGTACAAACATGCTACAGGAAGCTTCACGCGCTATAAATTCAGCATTCAATAACAGTTTTATAAAAAAATTAAGCCAATACCTTCACGATTGCGTAAGAGAAGAGGTAAAAAGCTCTACATTCAGAAACCTTAAAGGAGATAAGGATAATAAATGGATTTTCTTAAAAGGAGAAGAACAATTATTCTCTACAGGTGCTGAATATATTTCTTTAGACGGAAGCGACCCTAAACTTACAGAATTAATGATTCAAAGCGATTTAGGTCAAAAAGATAAATATCTGATTTACGGCTATTTATTCTTAGTTGGCAAAAGTTCAAAGTCTAAAAGACAAAATGAATTTTTAACCCCGCTTTTATACATGCCATGCAAGCTTGAACGTAACGGCGTAAATATAAACTGCTTACCGCTTGATGAAGTTCTATCGCTAAACACTGGAGCTTTAGCTGCACTTATGCGAAAGAATGATGATGAAGATGAAGTAGATTTACTACTTGAAGGAATTTTAGATGTTGTTCCGGATTTGCCTATTACTCAAGACAAATTAAACATTTTTCTTACAACACTAAAATCCCTTGTACCTGAAATAGAAATTGCTTCAAACATTGACGAATACAAAGAAGAAGATAACATAACTAAAGCAAAAGATTTTTATAAAGAAAAAATTGATGGCGAAAATTTAGACGAAATCATTGAAGAAGAAGAAAATGAGCAAGCTAAACAAAAAATGAAGCTTGAAAAAGTCGCTGTCACATACCAAAGTGCAATAATTCTTACTAAACGCCCTTCAGTCACTGCAGGGGTACTACATGAACTTACCCAAATTGCAGAAAAACCATCAGGAACATATAGAGAAACAGCACTAAATATAATTAATGAAGAATATGCACAAAGTAAGGAAAAATCAGTTCCGCTTAAAGATATGAATAAAATAACTGATTTTTACCCAATTACCCCTCTATCATTAAGCGACAGCCAACTTCAAGTAATCAAAAATATTGACAACAGCAAATTTGTAGCAGTACAAGGACCTCCAGGGACTGGTAAATCTCAAACAATCGTAAACCTTGTCGCTCACTTAGTTGCAAACGGAAAAACAGTTCTAGTTGCATCTCGTATGGACAAAGCAGTAGATGTTGTTGCTGAACGTCTGAATGACTTAGGAGCAAGTCATATGGCACTAAGAGCGGGACGTTTGAATTACCAAAGACAACTTAGTGAAGAATTAAATAATCTACTTTCACAAAATGCTGATTTAGATGAAGATGTAGAAGATATTCTGCTTGTCGACACAAAAGATATGAAAGACCATCTTGATATGCTTAAAAATATGGAAATGAAATCTGAGACCATAATTAAGCTTGAAAAAGATTGGCATGACAAATTATTGGAAGTCGAAGAACAAGAAAAACTCTTAGGCAAAAAAGAATTTATCAAAAAAAGTCTTAAAAAAGGCGAAATAGATATTGTTGCCGGAATTATAAAAATTCTTGAAAGCAATTTGGAAAAAGCAGGTTTTATTTCTAAAATTGCAAATTTCACAAGTTTAGGACAACTTAAGAAAATCCTTAATCTTAAAGACTTTGAAGTAGATTACGAAAACTTAGGGAAATTAAAACAAGAACTTGATTTCGCAAATATGGAATGGTCTTTGAGAAAAATTGAAGCCGATATTCAAAAAACAGGCAATCTCCATATGCTATCAGAACAAATTCGTACAATGAAACGCAAACAAAAAACACTTGCTATTAATATTCTGAAAAATAAACGCAGAGAAGCTCTAAAAAGTTTATTGAGAGATGAAAACAAACGCAGAAGACTAAAAGTCCATGCAAAATCTCTTGTTACAAACAGAAAACGTCTGCAAACAAATATTTTGGAAGAAGAAGATTTCAAACCGCTATTAGAAGCATTCCCATGCTGGTGTGTAACAACTTATGCAGTATCTGATTCACTTCCATTGAAACCAGGAATGTTTGATGTTGCAATCATAGATGAAGCTTCACAATGCGATATAGCAAGCTGTTTTCCAATTCTTTTCCGTGCGAAACGTGCTGTAATTGTAGGTGATGACAAACAATTACCACACCTTTCATTCTTAGAAAAAGCAAAAGAACAATCATTCTTAAGCCAATATGGAATTCCTGACAAATACCAGCTTATGTGGCGTTTCAGAACAAACTCAATGTTTGACTTGGCAGATTATTATTCTATGAATTCAGTTATGCTTGACGAACATTTTAGAAGTCTTCCGCCAATTATTAACTTCTCAAATCACGAATTCTATAACGACAGAATTCGCGTAATGAGAAAAGATAAAAGTGATGAAAAAGTACTGGAACTTGTAGAAGTATTGGACGGTAAAGTTGATTTCGATGCAACAAGAAACTTACCGGAAATCGAAGCTGTTGTAAAACGCTTACATGAAATAATCATTGAAGATGAAAGACAAAATCCTGATAACCCTGTATCTGTAGGTATAATTTCACCATTCAGAGCACAAGTAGAACAATTAAAAGTTTCTGTTTCAAAAGTTCTATCAGATTACATGATAAAAAAACACCAGATAGAAATCGGTACAGCTCACACCTTCCAAGGTGATGAACGTGATATTATGCTTATTTCTTGGGCAATAGCAGATAACAGTTACAATCAAAGTTTGATATTCTTACAAAAACCAAACTTATTTAATGTAGCAATCACAAGAGGTAGAAATAAAGTCATCAACTTTATTTCACGAAATCCTCGAGAACTTCCTGAAGGACATTTCAGAAACTATGTTTCATTTATGCAATTATATCAAGATAAAAAACAAGCAATGCTATCTGGGGAAATTGATGAAAACATATATAAAAATTCCCTAGAACGTGAAGTTGCAGAAAAAATAAGAGAATTAGATCACAAAGTAGTAGCAGGATCAGATATTGCAGGCTTAAGCGCAGATTTACTTGTAGATGACAAGTTTGTAATAGAAATTGACGGATTAGATGACAAAGTTAAATCGCATATTTCTAATATGAAAAAACAAGCAATAATTGAACGTTCAGGCTACAAAGTAAAACGTATCACATTCCGTGAATGGCAATATTCCCCAAAAGCTTGCCTTGACAGAGTCCTAATTGAAAATTAACAAATAAAAAAGACCGTTTTAATAACGGTCTTTTTTTATTATAAATAATCTAACTTATTTTACGTCTCTGATAACAACTGAAGCATTTTGTCCGCCAAATCCAAATGAATTTGACAATGCAACATGGATGTCTGCTTTTCTAGCTTTATGAGGTACATAATCTAAGTTACCAACTTTTTCATCTTGATTATCAAGATTGATTGTAGGAGGAACAATACCTTCATTAATAGCTTTTACACAAGCAATACATTCAACTGCACCAGTTGCACCTAACAAGTGACCATGCATTGATTTTGTTGAACTTACTAATAATTTTTTATTAGTTTCTTTATCACCAAACAAACCTTCAATAGCTTTAGATTCAGCAATATCACCTAAGCCTGTGCTTGTACCATGAGCATTAATATAATCAACATCTTCAGGTTTCAAACCAGCATCTTCAAGTGCAAATTGCATAGAATGAGTTGCACCTTGACCTTCAGGATCAGGCGCTACAACATCATAAGCATCAGCAGTTTGACCATATCCAACAACTTCACCATAAATTTTTGCACCACGTTTTTTAGCATGCTCATATTCTTCTAAAATAAGAACACCAGCACCCTCAGACATAACGAAACCATCTCTTTCAACATCCCAAGGACGAGAAGCTTTAGTTGGTTCATCGTTACGTTTTGATAAAGTTCTTGCACTAGAGAAAGCTCCTATACCAACATCGCAAATAGTAGCTTCTGCACCGCCTGTAACCATAATATCTGCATCACCATACTGAATAGCACGGAATGCATCACCTACAGAATGAGTACCTGTAGCACAAGCTGATACAACAACTTTATTAATACCTTTAAATCCATATTTCATTGAAATACGACCAGATGCCATATTCACAATCATCATAGGAATTGTAAACGGAGAACATTTGTTAGGACCTTTTTCCAAAATTCTAACATGGTTTTCTTCAAAAGTTCTGAAACCGCCTGCTGCAGAACTTACAATAACACCTATTTTATAAGGATCAACGTCCTTAACTTCTTCTAATTTGGCATCTTTAATTGCTTCATCAGCTGCAATTACTGCAAACTGAATATATCTGTCCATTTTTTTAGCTTCTTTAGGATCAAGATAATCCTCAGGATTGAAATTTTTGCATTCACCTGATATTTTTACAACGTGCTTACTAATATCAATAAGCTCTGATGTACTAATTCCACTTTTTCCTTCAACAAGACTATTCCAAAATTTATCAACACCGACACCAAATGGTGTAACCGCTCCAAGTCCTGTGATAACTACTCTTCTTTTTGTCATCTCTTTACCTTTTTAAAACTATCTTTGAAATATACGAGGGGAAAATCAATATTAAATTTTCGCCCTCGCAACTTTTTATAAAATCTCACTAAATATCTTGAAATCAGCGGATATCTAAGTGACTACGAAATGTAGTGCTTATTTGTGAGAGTCGATGTAGTTAACTGCATCTTGTACAGTTTGAATTTTTTCAGCTTCTTCATCAGGAATTTCGCAACCGAATTCTTCTTCGAAAGCCATAACTAATTCTACTGTATCTAAAGAGTCAGCACCTAAGTCAGCTGTAAAGCTAGCTTCTGGAGTAACTAAAGCTTCATCAACGCTTAATTGATCTACAACAACTTTTTTTACTTTTTCAAATGTACTCATTTCTAATTTCCTCATAATTTAAATTGTATACTATACTATTTGTTCTCTAATATTATACTTAGAGCAAGATTTTTTTGCAAGGAATTTACAATCCTAGAGCCATATTGTTAAAAATCTTTACTTTTTTAACATAGCTAGAATTATATGATTAAAGCCCCTGCAACTTCGATTGCTTGACCTGAAACATAATCAGCATCTAGAGCTAAATATTTAACAGTTTTAGCAATATCTTCAGGAGTTCCTAATCTCTTCATAGGAATAGCTTTCAAGTATTCATCGATATTAGGAAGGTTTGCTGTCATAGCTGTTTGAATAAATCCAGGACATACAGCATTAACTCTGATATTTCTTGAACCAAATTCTTTAGCTAAAGTTTTTGTTAAACCAACTAAACCAGCTTTTGAAGCAGAGTAGTTAGCTTGACCTGGGTTACCATGTAAGCCTACTACACTTGACATATTGATAATAGAACCTTGACGAGCTTTCATCATATATTTGATTACTGCATGAGTTACGCAATAAGCACTTGTTAAGTTAATTTTAATAACTCTTTCCCATTGTTCCATATCCATTCTAATGAACAAACCGTCTTTTGTAATACCGGCATTATTTAATAAAACATCAATTTTGCCATGTTCAGCAATCATTTTATCAACATTTTCTTGTACAGCAACAGGATCTGAGACATCAAATCTGTAAAAATAAGCATTTGCACCTAATTCTTTAATTTCATCTAAAGCAGGTTGAGCTTTTTCTGCTTCGCAAATATCGTTGATAATGATGTCACAACCAGCTTTTGCAAGTTCTTTTGCACAAGCTAAACCGATACCGCGAGAACCGCCTGTTACTAATGCAATTTTTCTTTCTGTCATGAATTTTCTCCTTATTAATTATAGGATGTTACTCCTAACTATACACACACTAATTCTTCTTTCAAAGATTGAACTGTAGCATCTAAAGATGCCATGTCATAAATATTAAATACTTTTGCTTCAGGTGCAATTTTCTTATTCAAACCTGCAAGAACTTTACCAGGTCCAATTTCTACAAAAATTTCAACACCTTCAGATGCCATCTTTTGGATTGTTTGTGTCCAGTGAACTGAAGAATAAATTTGTTTTGGCATTTTAGCTCTAAAATCAGAACTTTCAGTTGTTGCAGATGCATCAACATTTGTAACAACAGGAGTTTGAGCATTATTTAATTCTAATCCAGCTACAAAACTTTCAAACTCATGTCCTGCATTTTCCATAAATTTAGAGTGAAAAGCTCCTGATACAGCTAGAGGAACTACTCTTCTTGCACCTTTTGCTAATAATAATTCTCCGGCTTTTGCAACTGCAGCTTCATCTCCTGTGATTACAACTTGAGCAGGGGAATTATAGTTTGCAACATCAACATATCCTACTTGAGATACTTCTTTTAGAGCTTCTTCTAAAGCACCTTCAGGTGCATTTAAAATAGCAGACATTGCACCACCATGAGTTGCACCCATTAAATCAGCTCTTTTTTGAATAGCTTTTAAAGCTGTGTCCAAAGACATAACACCAGCTGAGTACATTGCACAATATTCACCTAAAGAATGACCTGCAACAAAATCAGGTTTGATATCTAATTGAGATTTCAAAGCTTCTAATGCTGCGATAGACATTGTAACAATACAAGGTTGAGTATTTACAGTTTGTTTCAAAGCATCTTCTGGTCCTTCAAAACACAATGTTGTAACACTTTTTCCTAAAACTTTATCTGCTGTATCAAATACAGATTTTGCACTTTCGAAATTATCATACAAATCTTTACCCATACCTACAGCTTGTGATCCTTGTCCTGGGAAAAGAAAAGCTATTCTTTTTGTCATATCATATCCCTCTCTTTTAATTATGTATAAATTATAATACAAACACCCTAAAATTACAACAATAATAAAGACATACAAAATGTATGCCTTTATTAAATTATTAAATTATTAAATAAAGAATATTTAATAACTATATTCGCAATTTTCAATATTTACAAGATTACCATTATTATCAATAGTCAACTGCATTGATTTTAATGTTTGTTCATAACTGAACATTTGTAAAAGCTGATCATCTGTTAAATCTTTCTTATTTTTCTTTGATAGCTCAAGATATTCTTTTTTTCCATCAACTAAATCTCTTAATGCAAGTGCAGCTAAGTCAATTGCTCCTTGCTTTCCTCTCATATTAGTTTCATGTCCTCTGCAACTATAACAAGTCCCAAGTTTAGGATCTTCTCGTTTTGTAATTCTGCTATTTTCCAAAAGAGTTTCTTTCAATTGATTAAATTCTCTATCTAATTTTAATTTTTCTTGATTTTGCTGTTGATTATTTAAAAGAGTTTTAATAGCATCTTCTTCATTATTGACATCTATTACGTTAGTAGGTTTAGATGTAATGTTATACTTACTTTCAGTAAAAACAGAATTAAGATTTTGATTTTTAACACTAGTAGTACTATTTGTATGATTATTATCTTGAGGTCCTATAATTTTATTAATAGATAGAAAACCCATATATTCTCCTTTCAACAAAAAGACTTTATTAAACTTATATTTTAATAAAGTCTTTTATTTATATAAATTTGCTATATTTTTTATATATTGTTAAGTTTTATAAAACTTTTTATGCAACTTATTTAATTATTTATTTTTTACAGAAGATTTTGTAAATACATCGTCATTCAAAAGACCAAGTTTTTCTTTACAATAATGGATTGTTTCAAGGTTATAAACAATACCCATTAACAAATTCCTTCTCTTAGTCTCACGATAGCACCACCCCATGTCATACCTGCGCCAAAACCGCAAAGTACAGCAGTAGTACCTAATTTTACATTACCTTTTTCTACACTCTCTGCTAATGCAATAGGAATAGAAGCTGCTGATGTATTTCCATAGTATTTAATATTTGTAACTACTTTATCATCAGAATATCCCAATCTTTCTTGAACAGCTTGAATAATTCTAATATTAGCTTGGTGCGGAATTAGATAATCAATATCTTCTGCTTTTAACCCTGCATTAGTGATTAAATTTTCTACATAATGAGGAAGAATTTTTGCAACGAATGTGTATACTCCACGGCCATTCATTCTAATACCTTTTGGTTTTTCTTCATATTGTTCAACCAAAGGACAATTTTTTCCATCAAATGATAATTCAATTAAATTACCATAGTTACCATCAGCTTTAATATCAATTGCGATAATATCATCAATACCGTCTTCAGCTTGAGTAACTACCATTGCACCAGCACCGTCACCAAATAAAATTGAAGTTGATCTGTCTTCCCAATTTACTAAACGAGAATTATTATCAGTTGCAACAATCAAAATATTTTTGTACATTCCAGATGCAACATAAGCTCTTGCAATACTTAAACCATAAATTAATCCTGAGCAAGCTGCTGTAATATCAAATGCAGGAATTTGAGCTTTTATACCTAATCTTTGATGAATATGACAAGCGATTGCCGGATATAAATCAGGTGGAGCAGAAGATGCTGCAACTATTAAATCAATATCATCAGGATTCATTTTAGCTTTTTCCAAAGCTCTTTGAGCTGCTTCAAATCCTAAATCAATTGCGTTTTGTTCACCTGATACAACACGTCTTTCTTTAATACCGGTTCTGGTATAAATCCATTCGTCTGATGTTTCATACAATTTTGTTAAATCATCATTTGTAATAACTGTTTCAGGTAAACTATATCCTACCCCTGCAATTCTCAATGGAATTAATTTATCTGTCATATATTTTATTCCTCATAAAACTTAGCTATTTTTTCGTTTACGCCTGTTTCTACAGCGTGTTTTGCAACTCTTACGGCATTTTTAATTGCATATGCTTTACTTCTACCATGAGAGATTACTGTAATCCCCTTAACGCCTAACAATAAAGCGCCACCGAATTCTTCATAATTAATTTTTGTATAAATCCTTTTCATGAAAGGTTTTGCCATTAAACCGATAATTTTTCCTAAAATATCAGCTTTAAATTCTTGTTTCAACATTCTAAATAGCATTTGAGATGTTCCTTCAGTAACTTTCAATGCTACGTTACCAACGAATCCGTCGCATACAACAACATCACAAACGCTCAAGAAAATTTCTTTTCCTTCAATATTTCCAACAAAGTTCAATTTATCTTGTTGAGCTTCTAATAATTTATAAGTAGCTTGAGCTAACTCATTACCTTTTCCGGCTTCTTCACCGATATTCAAAACACCAACTCTAGGGTGTTCAATACCTAAAACGTTTTTAGAGAAAGTTGCACCCATAATAGCAAACTGATACAACATTTCTGGAGAACAATTACTATTTGCACCACCGTCAATTACAACGATAGGCTTTTTAATAGTAGGCAAAGTAACAGCAATAGCAGGTCTATCAATACCTGGGATTCTACCTAAACCAAACAAACTTGATGCCATTGCAGCACCTGTAGATCCTGCTGCAACAACAGCATCAGAACTTCCTTGAGCTACAGCATCAACAGCTAAAACGATAGATGACTTTTTCTTTTTACGAATAGCTTGTCCGGGAGCTTCACCCATTTCAATTACTTCAGAAGCATGAGTAATTTTAATATCGAGTTTAGAAGTATCAATTTTTACACGGTATTTAGCAGCTCCGCCTTTACCGTAATCTGTCATAAATCCTTCATGAGAAATTTTATCGAGTTCTTGCTCGATTCTATCTTGTTTCCCTACTAACTCAATTGCAACTCCGTATTCTTTAGCTGCCCATACTGCGCCGGCAACTATTTCATGTGGAGCATGATCGCCACCCATTGCATCTATTGCTATTCTTGTCATCTTATCCCTCTCAAAGTCTTATATAAAATAACGGTTTTTATTTTTTTATAACTTGAATGGCTTTAAAAACCATTCAAGTTATAATATTATAATCTATTTTTCTTCTGATTCAGCAGATTCTTCTGCAGGAGCTTCTTCTTTTACTTCTTCAGTTGCTTCTGCTTTAACTTCTTCTACTTTTTCAGTTTTTTTAGTTGATTTTTTAGCAGGTTTCTTTTCTTCTTTAACTGCTTCTTCTTCAACTCTGTCTTTTAAGCTTACAGGTTTTCCTTTATAAGTTCCGCAAGCTGTGCATACTGTGTGTGTTAATACTGTTTCTCCGCAGTTAGGGCATTTAGTAGTTTCTGGTTTTGTTGCTTTCCAGTTGCTTCTTCTGTGTCCTTGTGCTGAGTGTCCTGTTCTTTTCTTAGGTACTGCCATTTTTCTTTTTCCTTTTTATTTTCTTATACTACTTATATTTCTTATTTCCCTTCGATTTTGATATTTTTAAAAACATCTAATCTCGGATCGGATAAATTTTCTTCTTTTAAAAATTTATCCCCATTACAATTTATACCACAAACTTTCTTATTTGGTAAATTTAATATTACAGATTGATACAATAAGTCATAAATATCAATTTCATCTGCACCATCAAGATCTGTTACAAACTGTCCGTCTTTCAATTCGAATTCCTGCCCATAATCCTCTAGGAGCTTATCTTTTGCGAACATTTCATCTACTACAAAATCGAGTTCGTAATCAAATTCTTTCAAACATAAATCACATTCAAGTTTAACAATTCCTTTAACATTTCCTGTGACTTCAATAAATTCGCCTAAAGATTTTATTTCTAAATCAGAACTTATTGGAGTAACACAATTTAACCCTTCAATTTTATCTTCAAAATGAAATTCAAGAGTTTTACTAGAGCTATTTTCAAGTTCTTCTATAGAAATTTTGTAATCCATTCGATATTTTAACCTACATATTGTTCTTCTTGTATTGCTAAAGCTGCTACTTGATTAGAAATAAAACAAACTTTTTTCAAAGGACCTAATGTATCTTTTTCAATCAAAGTCGCAGCAGGACTTTTTATTGCTTGTTGTAATTCAGCATAAAGTTCTTCAGGTTTTTCAACATATAAAACTAAAGGTGCTGTAGAACCTTTTAAAAATACTAAAACTGAAATTCTTTTTTTTATATTTTGAGCATTAAATTGTTGTGCCATTTCACACTCCTTTTACTTCCTTTAACAAGTATATTAAATTATAAAATAAAAGCAAACACATTGTCAATTTTATAACATAATATATGTTATGTGAATCTAATCAAATAATTTTAATGTTGTATATTCTTTTCTTTTGTTGCGATGCAAAAGAAAAGAATATACATAAGAAAAGAAAACACGCAAACCGTCTAATCACTACTAAACTCAACTTAAAACGAGTGAACTCGCTATATTTTAGTCATTCTGAACTTGTTTCAGAATCAAAAATTTTACCACTCAAACAACACTCGTTTTGTCATTGTTTCGTTAAGTAGTGATTATAAAATCCCCCTGCCTGGAAGACCCATCGGAAATAAATTATTCAATAAAATTTATTATTTAATTAATAACATTTTTATACTCATAACATATATTATAAAAAAAGACAGGATTATAAAAAATCCTGCCTTTCTCTAATTTTTAAAATATAAAAAACTATTTCATTAATTTCATAGTTTTTTCAATAATTTCGTTTAAGCTATCAGCTTTTAATGAAGCTCCACCAATTAAAGCTCCATCGATATCTGATTTAGACATTTGTTCTTCAATTGTAGAAGGTTTAACAGATCCACCGTAAAGAATTCTGATAGAATCAGCAGCAGAAGCACCTGCAACTTCTTTTACAACGTTTCTGATCATAGCGATTACTCTGTTAGCTTCATCAGCATCACAAGTTTTACCAGTTCCGATAGCCCAAATTGGTTCGTATGCAATAACTGATTTTGCAACATCTTCTGAAGAAATACCTTCTAATGCTGCTTTGATTTGAGATGCGATATGAGAATCTGTAACACCAGCTTCTCTTTGTTCTAATGTTTCACCACAGCAGATGATAGGAATTAATCCACCAGCTAATATAGCTTTTGCTTTTTTGTTAATCATTTCATCAGTTTCTGAGAAATATTGTCTTCTTTCAGAGTGACCGATAATTACATAATCACAACCTGCATCTTTCAACATTTCAACAGAAATTTCACCAGTATAAGCACCTGATTTTTCCCAGTGGCAGTTTTGACCAGCAATAGATATTTTGTTACCGCCACAACCGCAATCACATCTTACAGATTCTACTGCTGCAATTGATGTAAATACAGGAGCAATTACTACTGTAGGTAATTCTTGTGCTGTGTAATCTTTTACAAAATTTTTAATACCTTCAAAAACTTCTTTAGCTTCTGAACGGCATAAATTCATTTTCCAGTTTCCTGCAATAATAGGTTTTCTAGACATAATATTCTCTCCTTTTTAAAACATTTAACATGTTCAATTATATGAGGAAAATATTTTATTGCAATTTTTTCATGCTAAAATAAATTTATGTTTACAGGGATTGTAGAAGAAACAGGATTTATAAAAAGTTTTGATGGACACAAACTTATCGTTGAATGCTCAAAGGTGCTAGAAAATACTCAAATCGGTGACAGCATAGCGATTGACGGTTGCTGTCAAACAGTTGTTGAAATGAGTTCAAATACTTTCAGTGCTGATGTAAGTACTGAAACTTTAAAAATTACAAAAGGTTTTAAAACAGGTGGATGCGTAAATCTTGAAAGAGCTCTACTCCCACAAGGTTTAATTGAAAATGCTTCCGCTACCGGCAAAGAGGGCTACATGCTTAGCACCCGACCAACAAGAATGGGCGGTCATATTGTACAAGGACACGTTGACGGGACAGGGAAATACTTAGGTGATATGACTTTTGAAGTACCAAAAGAATTAGACAAATACATTGTCTACAAAGGCTCAATTACCGTTAACGGGGTTAGCTTAACTGTCTCTAAAAACCAAAATAATACTTTCGGTGTTGCAATTATCCCGCATACATTAGAAAATACCAACCTAAAATATTTAAAAATCGGAGATTTGGTGAATATTGAAACCGATATTTTAGGCAGGTATGTTGAAAAATTTTTATCAACGAAAAATAATAATATTACAGAAGATTTTTTGAAAGAAAACGGGTTTATGTAAAATGGAAAAATTTAAATTTGATAGCATTGAATCTGCTCTAGAAGATTTTAAAAACGGCAAAATGATTATCGTAGCAGACGATGAAGATAGAGAAAATGAAGGTGACTTAATTTGCTCAGGGCAAATGGTTACTCCTGAAATTATAAAATTCATGGCTGAAAATGCAAAAGGACTTATCTGTCTTGCAATTGCTCCTGAAATTGCAGAAAAAATGCAGCTTCACCAAATGGTAGAACAAAATACAGAAAGTATGAGAACAGCTTTTACAGTAAGCATTGACGCTAATGAAAAATACGGTGTGACAACAGGAATTTCAGCATTTGATAGAGCAAAAACAATAGAAGTATGTCTTGCTCCTGATGCTCAACCATCTGATTTGAGACGACCAGGACACTTATTCCCTTGTGTAGCAAGAAAAGGCGGAGTTCTGACTCGTACAGGTCATACTGAAGCTGTTGTTGATTTAGCAAAATTATGCGGACATATCCCTGCAGGTCCAATGTGCGAAATTATGGGAAAAGACGGACACATGGCAAAACGCGATGAATTATATGAATTTGCTCAAAAACATGGAATTAAGTTCATCTCTGTTGCCGAATTAATTGCATACCGTTTAAAATCAGAAAAAATTGTAACTCGTGAAGCTGAAGCACATCTTCCAACACAATTTGGAGAATTCGAAATTTACGGATATCTAAATCACATGACAGGTCAAGAAAGTGTTGCATTAGTAAAAGATGACGGTTCTGACAAAATTCCTCTAATCAGAGTGCACAGCGAATGTTTAACAGGTGATATTTTCCATAGCTTAAAATGTGATTGCAATTACCAATTACACAGCGCACTTGAAATGATTAACGAATATGGCAAAGGTGCTCTTGTTTACATGAAAGGTCATGAAGGCAGAGGAATTGGTATAATTAACAAAATTAAAGCCTACCATCTTCAAGAAGAAGGTCAAGATACCGTAGAAGCAAATGTGTCTTTAGGTTTCAAACCTGATTTAAGAGATTACGGCATGGGTGCACAAATAATTAGAGATTTGGGTTTTAACAATTTCAACTTAATTACTAATAATCCTAAAAAAATCGTCGGTTTGAATGGTTACGGATTAACTGTACATGATATAGTAAAAATACCGCCGTTTATAAATAAATACAATAAACGTTATATGGAAACTAAAAAAGATAAAATGCATCATATGATTTAATCATCATAATTTGTAACAGGAAATAGAGTAACAAGGAATTAAGAAAATGACTGACGAAAACAAAAACTTTGAAGCCCGATTATTAACCTCAAATGATTACAAAGCTTTTGCTACTGTATACAATGATTTTAGAGATCGTGCAGTTACAGAATACAATTTTGAACTTGAACCATTAGACTTTGAGGGCTTTACAGATGCTGTTGAAAAGAATTTAATAGACTGCCTTGTTCTATATGATAATACAATTCCTGTAGCATTTTTAGTATACACAACTGCCATATCCGAAGCAATTGAGCTTAATATAATTCATTCATTCAAAATGGAAAATATGGTAGAACGCGCAATGTATTTGATAAAAAAATTCTTAGAGCTAACAAAAGCTGAAAGATTAGACAAAATCGTATGCTACCCTATGTTAGGTTCACAAAAGAATTTAATCGGAGATATTGCAAGATATGGATTTAAATTCGTAGGAATTGCAGTTTTAAGATTTATGATGGCAGGTACAAATTCTAGAGAAATATTAAAAACTACTCAACTTTCACAACTTGACAATGACTACAAACTTGTAGACTGGCAGGATAAATATTTTGAAGATGCAGTAGAAGTAGTTCAGGAAGGCTTTGAAACTTCTGCAGATGCATTATTCGATCCAAGATTTAAAACTATTGAAGGTACACGTGATATTATTACTAAAATTGTAAAAAATATATATGCGGAATTTTTACCTGAAGCAACAACAGTGATGTTATATAACAATATTCCAGTAGGTTTCTGTTTTATGAACCTTACAGGCGGAAGAATCGCTAATATCCCTATAGTTTCAATAAGAAAAGAACATCAAGGTAAAGGATTATCTAAACATATGTTGAAAAAATCCGTAGAAAAACTTATTGAAATCGCTGATAATGGCATAAAACCGATTACAGAAGTAAATACAACAACTGAAACTAATAATTTCCAAGCCTTAAAAATGTATAGACATCTTGGATTTAAAGAAGATTATAACTATCCGCAATCATATTTGCCAACTAAAGATTAATATAACTGGACAAATTAAGAAAAATCATTATAATTTAATCTATGGCAGATTTGAACTTAGGGCATTTAATTTCAAAATTCGTAAATTATCAGGCACTTAATGCTCAACAAAAAGCTGCTGCAAATAAGCCTGTCCAAACATCTTTTACACCGGCTCCTCCACAAGCCCCTGCTGGAAGTGCAAATAATTCTATTGCATCACCACAATTTGCTAATATGGCAGGAGTCGATCAATCAGCTTATGTAAAAGATATGATGAATTTACCTAAAAATATGAACGAATTATTATATATTCTGCAAAGAAATATAACCCTTGCCCAATTTAATCAGCGTTTTGCAAACCAAATTAATATGCAAAGAAATGCTTTATCTCAAACCCAAGCTCAAATATTAGCACAATTACAAGGCCTATCCTTAACAGAAGCTCAGAATATTTTACTTATGGGTAACAAAGCTGTATTATCTCAACTTCAAAGCTCTTTGAGAAATCTCCCGATTTCCTCAACAGGACTGATAAATCTTTCAGAAATTGCAGCAATGATTCAGGCTAACGGCAAAGATGCTATTGCAAAACTAATTACAACAATGGCTAATTCTGCCAAATTAGGCATAACTGACTTATCACAACTTAAAGATACTGCAAAAATAATCAATGCAAGTATTGCAGCTGCATCTCAAAATGATTCTGCACAGACAATGAAACTTCTAATGCTTCTGTATCTTCCATGGCTCCCACTGCAAGAAGGTGTAGGATTTGACTTGGATATTGAAGCAGGTTCAGAAGAAGATGGAAGAGATAGTATTTTAATTATTACAATTACAACTCTTAATTATGGAAATGTAATTGCAACATTAATTCTTGAAAGTGCAAACTCCGTTCATGTAAATATTGAATGTGTAAAAGAATTTCCTAAAGAGGAATTATTGCTAAGAATTGAAGGAGACGAAAAACATTACTCAATGGAATCTGTAGTATCTTTTGAAACAAACACTCAGACAACGATTAATGACCAACAAGAAAAACCTCAAGCAAAAATCAACATGAGTAATACTAATGAAATAAACCCTTATTTACTTTTAATGTCACACACAATAATAAGACATGTTATAGAAATTGACAAAAACACATCTAATGGCGTATCATCACATATAGATTAGTTATATATTATAATAAGGGGAAAAAATGAAATTTTTACACGCAATGATTAGAGTAAAAAACATTGATGAATCAATGAAATTTTACACTGAACTTATGGACTTAAACAGAACAGGCGAAGTTAAATTAGACGATTGTGTTCTATACTATCTGAGCGATGAAGATGGTCAAACTCAAATTGAATTAACTTACAACTATGAAACTCCTAAAAATGGATACGAAAATGGGAACGCATTTGGTCACTTCGCTTTCGAAGCAAAATCAATGGAAGAATTTACCGCAAAAATGGAAAAATTCGGTTATAAATACTTATATGAACCATTTTTCATGCCAGAAGTTAATATGTATGTTGCATTCTTAAAAGATCCTGATGGCAACGAAATAGAAATTATGGCTAAAAAATAAAAAAAGAGGGGTACAAATTACTCCTCTTTTTTAACCTAATAGTTCTAAATTACTCAATTTTTCATTAATCTCATTCATCAAATTAACATCATCTGTCTGACGGGCATAATTTTGAGCTTTTGTCAATAGTCCTTTAGCTTTAGAGACATTACTGTGTTCTACCATAATATCTGCAGCTTTTGCATAATTTTGTGCAACTTTTAAAGGCGCTTCTGCATCAGCATAATGTTTTACAGCATTAGAGTATGATTTTAGGGCTTTTTGAGATTCACCGAACTTTTCATAAGCATTCCCCATACTTGAAGATACAAAACCTTTTACTCTTGAATTATCAGTCTGAGATGCCAAATCATCTGCTATAGAATAATAATTCATAGCTTCATCTTCATACATATCTGTATATATATTACCCATTTTTGTTAAAGATGTAGATTGTGCAACCAAATTTTCTGCCTCTCCCGCAAAAGAGATTGAACTAAAGTAATGATCAAGTGCAGGTTCAATTTGATTTACATCATCATAAATTTGAGCCATTGAATAATGAGCTTTTGTCTTTACATTATTATCAGTTGTATTTTTCAATGATTGATTATAACTTTTTAGAGCTTGAGCATAATAATCATGATCATCATAAATTCTGCCGACTTCATAATAAATCTTAGATTTTGTTTCGGTATCACCTACTTCATCTGCTCTTTTTAAAGCTTTTTGGAATGTTTCTATAGCTTTTTCAGTTTGATTTGCGTATGCTAGCTTTTTAGATTGAATAAACAGAGATTTCAATTCTTTATCTTGAGGAATTAATGATACAACTTTTGAATCTGTTTCAATTTCTTGTTGTACAGGTTCTTTTACAGTATCATTAACAGTTGTTTTATTCTCTGCTTTTTCAGCTTGTTGTGTACT
>CALVEU010000005.1 GCA_944326635.1 Candidatus Gastranaerophilales bacterium
TGTTGAAGATATGATTTATATGTCATCAACATCTCAAAATGGTCAATATCAATTGACTTTATATTTTGAAATCGGTTCTGACCCTGACATGGCTGTAGTAAACGTTCAAAACCAATTGCAATTGGTTACTCCTCGTTTGCCTGAAGAAGTTAGAAGGTATGGGTTGTCTGTAAAAAAATCAACTGGCGGTCCCGGTTTAATGATGATTTCTATTAGTTCTCCTACTAATACATATGATTCTTTATATATTGCAAACTATGCGTCTATTTTTATTAAAGATGAGCTTGCTCGTATTAAAGGTGTAGGTAAAGTTCAAGTTTTCGGATCAAAAGATTATTCTATGAGAATTTGGCTTGATGCTGCCAAAATGGCTAACCTTGGTGTTTCTGTATCTGAGGTTAATTCTGCAATTCAAAAACAAAACACTCAAGTCCCAGCTGGTGATTTGGGGGTTGAACCTATGAAAAATAAGCAGATGATTAAACTTACAATGAGGACAAAAGGGAGATTAAAAGATGTATCAGAATTTGAAAATATTATTGTTCGTTCAAAAACAGATGGTTCTCAAATTAAATTGAAAGATATTGCAAGAGTAGAATTGGGTGCAGAAAGTTATTCATATTTTTCAAGAATTGGTGGAAAAGATACTGCAATGATTTCAGTAAGTCAATTGCCTGAAGCTAACGCAATTGATTTATCAAATAAAATTAGAGCTAAAATGGAAGAATTAAGTAAGAGTTTCCCTCAAGGTATTGAATACAAAATACAACGTGATGAAACAGAATTTGTTAGAGAATCAATTAAGGAAGTAATTAACGCAATTGCTTTGGCAATTGTACTTGTAGGTATTGTAACTTATATGTTCTTAGGTAGTGGTAGAGCTGCTTTAGTTCCATTTTGTGCAATTCCAGTATCATTAATTGGTGTATTTATATTTATGAATATTCTAGGATTCTCAATAAACCTGTTAATTCTATTTGCTTTGGTACTTGCAGTAGGTTTGGTTGTTGATGATGCGATTGTAGTATTGGAAAATACTCAAAGACATATTCAAGAGGGTAAAAATCCTGTTGATGCCACAGAAGTTACTATGAAAGAAGTATTTGGAGCTGTACTTGCAACTTCTTTAGTATTAATGGCGGTGTTTGTTCCGGTTTCTTTTATGGCTGGTATTACTGGACAAATGTTTAGACAATTTGCGTTATGTATTGCTTCTTCAATAGGTTTATCTACATTAGTTGCACTTACTTTAGCACCTGCTTTGTGTGCAATGATTTTAAAATCAGGTGAAGAAAAGGCTGATTTTGAATTTATTCAAAAATTTGATGATTGGTTTAATAATGTAAGAGATAAATATTTAGATGGTGTAAAAGTATTTATTGATTCTCCAAAAATTACTATTAGTTTGTTTGCTGGAATTATAATTTTTACATCAGTAATGTTTTATTTGATTCCAAAAGGTTTTTTACCTACAGAAGATAAAGGCGCAATCTTTTCTCAAATTCAGTTGCCTGATGGCTCTTCTGCTTCAAGAACAGAAATGGTTGCTGCTGAGGTTGAAAAAAGAATTTTAAATATCGATGGTGTAGATACAACGATTACTTTAGTTGGTTATTCAGGTGAAAATACTGCATTAATCGTTGCACAATTAAAAAATTGGTCTGAACGTAAAAGTAAAGATCAGTCTATGCAAAGTATATTAACTAAGATTAAAAAAGAATTTGCAAATTATCCATCTGCAACAGTAGCATCATTCTCCCCTCCTTCAATTTCAGGTTTAGGTATGTTTGGAGGTTTTGAATACCAATTGCTTGATAAAGGTGATAGAACTCCTCAAGAATTATATCAAGAAGCTCAAAAAATTATTGGAGAAGCTAATAAAAATCCAGCTTTCCAAATGGTATATACATCATTTACAGCTGATTTACCGCAGTTACTAATAAAAGTTGATGAAGATAAGGCACTTGCTCAAGGTGTTGATATTTCTGAAATTTATAGTGCATTGTCAGGATATTTTGGAAAATCTTATGTAAACGACTTCAATAAGTACGGTCGAGTATATCGTGTATATTTGCAGGCAGACTCAGAATTTAGGGAAAAACCTGCAGATATTAATAAAATATATGTAAAAAATACAATCGGAAGGATGGTTCCATTATCATCAGTTGTAACTATAAGTAATATTGTAGGTCCATACAGTTTGACTAGATTTAATATGTATCCTGCAATTACAATTAACGGTCAGGCAAGAAACGGTGTAAGTTCTGGTCAGGCAATGTCTGCTATGGAAAATCTTTCAGATACAGTTTTACCGAAAGATATGGGTTATGCTTGGTCTGGTAGTTCATTACAGGAAAAAGAATCTAGTGGACAAATTGGCCCGATATTAGCGATGTCACTTGTATTTATTTACTTATTCTTAGTAGGTTTATATGAGAGTTGGATGTTGCCGATTGCGGTATTATTAATTTCACCTGTAGCTTTGGTTGGTGCATTATTTTTCCAATATGTTGCAGGGTATTCTTTAGATTTGTATTCTCAAATTGGGCTTGTTATGTTAATTGGTTTATCTACTAAACAGGCTATTTTAATCATTGAATTTGCAAAAGATGCCCATCAATCTGGCATGAGTATTAAAGATTCTGCGATGCAGGCTGCGAAATTAAGATTCAGAGCGGTTATGATGACAAATATCGCGTTTATTTTAGGGTTGTTACCTTTGGTATTTGCTAAAGGTGCAGGTGCTGCTAGTAGAAACTCTGTTGGTATGACCGTATTTGGTGGTATGATGGCTGTTGCGTTTATCGGTACATTTTTAGTTCCGGCATTTTTCGTAATGGTTGAAAATTTTAAAATCTATATTGGTCAAAAAGCTAAGACATTTAAGAAAAAGGATAACTAAATGTTGTTGAAAAGAATAATATTATTAAGTTTGATAATAAGTTTTATAAATATAAATACCTCTTTTGCCTATGACATAGGAAATGAAGTTAATGAAAAAGAATATCCTTCTGCCGATTCGGTGCTACCGAAGCAAAATGCGAAAGCTGATTTTATAATAGAAGGTTCTGTTGAAAAAAATATAGACATGACCTTGGATAAATGTATAGAACTAGCACTTGGTAATAATCCTCAGATCAATGCCGCTTTTCATGATATCTTAGCTTCTGATTCAAGGATTAAACAAGTATGGTCAAATTATTTCCCTCAGGTCAGCTGGCAAACTGGTTATACAAGAATAAGACAATTGCAATTGTCTGATGCTTTAGGAAAAAATCTGACATTTAATTATTTTATTTTAGGTCAGGTAACTTTACAGCAAATGTTGTATGACTTTGGAGTAACGCAAAACCAAGCAACAATTAAACGTTTGGATTATGAAGCTTATAAAACAACTCTTGGGGCTACTATTAATGATGTGATTTATCAAACAAAAGATGCATATTATAATCTTTTATTTGCATTTGAAAATAAAAGAGTAGCAGAAGATACCGTAAAAAAATTCGAAATGTTTTATAACCAGGCAAAAGCATTTTACGAAATCGGTATGAATCCAAAAGTTGATGTAACTATTGCTGAGGTAAATCTAAGTAATGCCAAATTGCAACTAATCCAGGCTGATAATGCTGTTAATTTAGCAGTGGCAAGATTAAATAACGTAATGGGTGTACCTTTTATTGATAAATACAATGTGCAAGAGCGTTTAAAATATCAACCTGTAGATGTGACTTTTAATCAATCAATAGAAATTGCGAGATATGCAAGACCTGAATTAAAATTAGCTGAGTTAAAAGTTGAAAGTGCAAATCAAACTCTTAAACTTGTTAAAAAATCGTATTTCCCAACATTGTCAATTGAAGGGCAATTACAAATAGGTGGTAAAAGTTGGACGTCTAACTATGGTTATAACCTTGGTGGATATTTGAATTTCCCAACAGTTAACGGTATGTTGATAAAAAATGAAATTCAAGAAGCAAGATACTTGTATGACAAAGAAATTGCAAATGCAAAAAATACTCAAAACCAGATTTATCTTGAAATTCAAAATGCATATTTAATGCTTGAAGAAAAGAAAAATCAAATGCCAGTTGCAATGCTTGGAGTAAAACAAGCAAAAGAAAATTATGAATTGTCTTATGGTAGATATAGAGTAGGAGAAGCAAATCCTACAGAATTGAAAGATGCACAAATTAATTATCAGCAGGCACAATTAAGTTACTATAATGCTCTATATCAATATAATTCCGCAAAAGCTTCTCTAGAAAAAGCTATAGGAAAAAATTTAGTTCCGAATGAATCAGATATTGTAGAATTAGGAAAATAAATTTTTAACAAATGTTAACATTATCTAATAAAAAAAAGCAATTTTTTTACCTCGATATACTTTATATATATGTAAGAGATAAATAAAGAGAGAGAAAAGAAAATGTTAGCAACAACAGCTGAATCAAATAATAATACAAGTGGAAATGGACAATTTGGAGCTTTAACGAGAAGAAAAAAACAAAAAGTAGAGCACAAAGAGTTCAACATTGAAGATTATAACTATCTTGCACAAACAGATAGAAGAATGCGTTTCAATAATTCAAAAGATCCAATCTATTATGTATTTGATGTTATTGAAAACAGACCAATCTCAACTTTGGCAAAAGAATTTGTAAAAGACTCTTTCTTTGAAATAACAAATTTTGTATCACAAGTCGTTAGATAATCAATAGGAATTTAGGAAAAAGGAATATTTAAAAGATGGTATTTAACCATCTTTTTTATTTTATCCATAAACAAAAAAACCAACATTTCTGTTGGTTTTTTGTTGTATATATTTTGAAAAAATATTAACGTTTTGAGAATTGGAAACGTTTTCTAGCACGTTTACGACCGTATTTTTTACGTTCTTTAACGCGTGGGTCACGAGTTAGAAGTCCTTCTAAACGTAAAACGTTTTTGTATTCTTCATTAGCTTTAACTAACGCTCTTGAAATACCATGTCTGATAGCTCCGCATTGAGCAACAACACCGCCGCCTACTGCTTTTACTCTTACATCATATTTTTCTTGATTGTCAGTTAATACTAAAGGTCTGTATACTAACATTTCAATTGCAGGTCTGTTTCCGATATAATTTTTTAATGTTTTACCGTTAACGAAGATACGACCTTTACCTTTTACAAGTTTAACAACTGCGATAGAGGTTTTTCTACGTCCTGTAGCCATAATTTCTTTATCTGCCATTATTTAGCCTCCTTTTCCAACACGATTGGTTTTTGAGCAGCGTGTGGATGTTCGCTTCCGTTGTATACTTTTAATTTAGTGAATTGTGTATCACCTAAAGTATTATGTTGAAGCATGCCTTTTACTGCTTTTTCAATCAGTAATCTTGCATCTTTTTCACGTAATTCTTTTACGCTAGCTGATTTTAATCCACCAGGGAATCCTGTATGGTGATAATAAATTTTATCAGTTTCTTTTTTACCTGTTACCAAAACTTTTTCAGCATTGATTACGATAACGAAATCACCTGTATCAACGTTTGGTGTATATTCAGGTTTATTTTTTCCTCTTAAAATATTTGCGATTCTAGTAGCTAATCTGCCAAGAACTTCTCCTTCAGCATCGATTAGATACCATTTTCTTTCAACTTCTAGAGGTTTTGCTGAATATGTTTTCATGCTTAGTCTCCATTTATATTTTGTTTAGTATTCTACTTTCATTAATGTCAATCCGTATGGACTGACTGTTTGTCCTGCTTTTGTTCTATCGCATATTTCAAGAACCTCTTTCATATGCTCTGCTTGCAGGTTATGTCCTTCTATTTCTAGAAGGGTTCCGACAATTGTTCTTACCATATTATATAGAAATCTATTTCCTACAATATCGATAATCACTTTATCACCGTCTTTTCTGCATTCGGCTTTTTCAATAAAGCAAATTTTGCTTGGGTTTAGCGTTCCGGAACTTTTGAAACTCGAAAAATCATGTTCGCCTAGTAAATAATTTAGGCTTTTTTGCATTCTTTCAATGTTAATTTCATATTTAATTCTCATTAAATCGCCATCAAAAGCGTTTTTACATTTACGATTAATAAATACATATCTGTAATATCTTTTTTTAGCAGATTTTTGAGCGTGAAATCTATCATCGACTTGTTCCAAATCACTAACTGAGATGTCTTTGGGAAGAATTTCATTAAGATGATAGACAAACTTTGAAGCAACAATAGGTTTGTCTATATCAAAATGAATTACCTGTCCTTTAGAATTGACACCTTTATCAGTTCTTCCGGAAAAAATTGTCTTTATTTGTCGGTTATTATTTTCGGTATTCCCGAATATCAATGTACTAATTGCTTTTTCAAGTTCTCCTTGTATTGTCGGTGTATCTATTTCTTTGCCGTTTTCAAATTGGATTTGACTTCCAGCATAATTTTTACCGATGTACTGAACTTGAAGTGCGTAACGCATGGCTTATACCAATTGGATTAGAGCCATTTCAGAAGCGTCACCGCGTCTTGGAGGTAATCTGAATATTCTTGTATAACCGCCTTGACGATCAGAATATTTTTTACCGATAATTACGAATAATTTTCTTAAAACTGTTTCTTCAGCTAATTTTTTATCAGCAGAAGGAGTTTCAAAAATTTCGCCTGTTGCTAAATCAATATATTTTCCAGTTTCTTTGTCAAATATAAATTTAGCTGCTTGACGACGAGCGTGTAAGTCGCCTCTTTTTGCAAGGGTGATAATTTCTTCAGCATATGGTCTTAAAGCTTTTGCTCTAGCCATAGTTGTTTTGATTTCACCATGTACAAAAAGTTCAGTTGCTAAAGAACGTAACAAAGCATCTCTTTGATCCTTTGCTTTTCCAAGCGTATGTTTTTTAGTTTGGTGTCTCATTTTTTTATTCCTTTATGTTTTATTATTATACTTCTTCTTCAATTTCAGGGTTTGGAGCTAAGTCTAGTCCAAAGTGGTGAAGTCTTTCGATTACTTCGTCAGAAGATTTCTTTCCGAAGTTTTTAATATTTAATAAATCATGTTCTGATTTTTTCAATAATTCAGCCATAGAATTGATACTTGCACGTTTTAAGCAGTTATATGCTCTTACTGAAAGTTCTAATTCTTCAATAGTCATTGTTGGAGTGTTTGTATCATCTTCAACTTTTTCTTCAACAGCTATTGATGGTGTAATTACAGGTTGGCCTGTGATTGATGAAATTTGCATAAAGTGATCAATTAAAAGATTTGATGCTTGGCTTAATGCATTTGTTACATCAATTGAACCATTTGACCAGATTTCTAAAGTTAATTTATCAAAGTCAATTGAATCTCCAACACGAGTGCTTTCTACATTGTAGCTTACACGTTTGATAGGCATAAATGTTGCATCAATAGGAAGAACATCAATAGATGCTCCTTTAGAATCTCTAGGTACATCGTGAGCTACATATCCTTTTCCTGTTTCTACAACTATATCTGCGTGGAAGCTGCCACCATCTGCAACTGTACAAATTAACCAATCTGGGTTAACTACTTTTACACCTGCAGGAAGCTGAATATCACTTGCAAGTACTGCGCCCGGACGATCAACATCTATTCTTAAATGTTGAGGTTCTTTGGAATCAGTTTTTACAACCAATCCTTTAAGGTTAAGCATAACATCGATAACATCTTCTAATACACCAGGAATAGCTGTATATTCATGAGTAATACCTTCTATTCTTACAGATGTAACAGCAGTTCCTTCTAAGCTTGAAAGAAGTACACGTCTTAAAGAGTTACCAATTGTTGTACCGAAGCCTTTTTCTAATGGTTCAATTACGAATTTACCGTATTGTGAACCGTCAGAACTTGTTGTTGTATTAACACATTTAATTTTTAATTCCATTTTTTAATCTCCTAGTTGTTGTTAACTATTTGTTTTATTGTTCGGGTTTAAAATTCATTATTTAGAATAGTACTCGATTACAAGTTGTTCTTTGAATTCAGGATCTAATTCTTCTCTTTCTGGAATTCTGTCGAAAGTGATTTTTAGAGCCTCTTTATCAATTGTCATCCAAGCTGGTGCACAAGCCATATCAATTAATTCAGTTACACTTTTCAAAAATGCACTGCTTTTTGATTTGATTGTGATTACATCGCCTGCTTTAACCAAATATGATGGAATATCTACTTTTTTATCGTTTACAAGAACGTGACCGTGGTTAACGATTTGTCTTGTTTGTTTACGAGTGATACCTAATCCTGCTCTGAAAAGAACGTTATCTAATCTTGATTCTAAGATTTGTAAAAGGATTGTACCTGTTACGCCTTTTCTTCTTGCAGCTTCTTTATAATATTTAGCGAATTGTTTTTCACTTACTAAATAAGTAAATCTGATTTTTTGTTTTTCTGCTAAGTGAATAGCATATTCAGAAAGTTTTTTTCTAACAGCACCGTGTTGACCTGAAGCTGTTTGTCTCATAGAAGATGTTAATTTTCTGTTTGACAAATCTTTTACTTTTTTATTTCTGAATAATTTATTACTTGGTCCTGTATATCTAGCCATTTTGTTTATTTCTCCTTTTGTTTATGATAGGGCATCTATGGTTTGCTGTTTTGGCTTTTAACGCAAGCCCCTATCGATTTGTTTCCTTTTACTTAATTCGTCATTATACACGACGTTTTTTAGGTGGACGGCATCCGTTGTGAGGGATTGGAGTTACGTCTTTGATTAATGTAATTTCCAAACCTGCAGCTTGGATAGCTCTGATTGCAGTTTCTCTACCTGAACCAGGTCCTTTGATATGTACTTCAACTTTTTTCATACCTTGATCGATTGATTTTTTAGCAACAAGTTCAGCTGCTGATTGAGCTGCGAATGGTGTACCTTTTCTAGCACCTTTGAAACCTGTAGCTCCTGCTGTTGCCCATGCAATAGCATTACCTTGAGTATCTGTTGAAGTTACGATTGTATTGTTAAATGTTGATTGAATGTGTACAACACCTTGCAATACGTTCTTTTTTTCTTTTTTCTTAGTTTTTACTGGTCTTGCCATTTTTATTTCCTCTATTTTTAAAATTAATTATTTACTAAACTGTTTTCTTTTTAGTGATAGCTAAGCCTTTTTTACCACGTCTTGTTCTAGCGTTAGTTTTTGTTCTTTGTCCGCGGCATGGAAGGTTGCGTTTATGTCTTAGACCTCTGTAAGATCCGATTTCTTGTAAACGTTTAATGTGTAAAGAAACTTCACGACGAAGGTCACCTTCAATGTGGTAGTTTGCTAATTCGTTTCTTAACAATTTAATATCTTCATCTGTTAAGTTATCTGTTCTTAAATCAGGTGAAATTTTTGTAGCATCAAGAATTTTTTTTGCTCTAGTCGGTCCGATACCGTAGATGTATGTTAATGCTATTTCCATTCTTTTGTTACGAGGTAAATCTACCCCTGCTAGTCTTGCCATTTTAATTTTTCCTTTCTTGTTGTTAGATTTTTTTTGATATGAGGCTTAAATTCTTCCTCACCATCTGCCGTTTAGCTCGCAGATTCAGCTTATTTTTTTGTTGTGAATTAACCTTGTCTTTGTTTATGTTTTGGGTTTTCACAAATTACTGCGATTCTGCCTTTTCTTTTGATACATTTGCATTTATCGCACATTGGTTTTACTGATGATCTAACTTTCATTTTTCTTTCCTTTATATTGTGTTTGTACGTGAGATTTTCATTTATTTTAGGCGGAATGTAATTCTGCCTCTGCTTAAATCATATGGTGTCATTTCAACTTTTACTTTGTCACCTGGCAAAATTCTTATGAAATTTTTTCTGATTTTGCCTGAAATGTGTGCTAAAATTTCGTGATCATTTTCTAGTTTTACGCGAAACATAGCGTTAGGCATTGCCTCTAAAATTGTACCTTCAAATTCTATAACGTCTTTTGACATATTTTCCTCATTTGGTTAAATTCGGCTGTTAAATTTACACCTAATTTAGGCGCTATTATAATCTTACTTGCAAAATATTTGTTTGCAAGCGGTTTTGACATGTTTTTCATACAAAAAAAGTAACAAAATTATTGAGTGTTTTTCTAAAAACGCCACACTATCAATATTTACTTGTATCTTAAAAAAACATTATTAAAGCAACTTTTCAGACTATTGTAAATTTTTCTTAATATTTTTAAATATTTGTATTTTTAATAAAACAAAATATAAAAATATTAATTTTTTTTACAAATTTTATGTTTTTTGAAATTGACTGGGAATAATATACTTAATATAAATAGATGCAATATTAAGGAGAGATTCTATGGCTATAAAAGTTGATGGAATACAATCGGAGGATGAGTTAAGAAAAGCTCAGGCTGCAGCTCAAGCTCAAGGAACATCTATTACTAATTATAATGAGTGGGCTCAGATTTTACAGGAATTTCAAGAAAACGGTATAGAATCGACAGGTTCATATTCAGGTGATAAAGCTCGAATGCAAGAAATTCAAGCTGCAATGCAGGAATATGCTGCACAATTACAAGAACAAGAAAAAGTACAGCAAAATTCCCCAGATAATAAAGAAACAGAGAAAGTCCAAAAATCTTCGGAAACGGATAGAAATCAAGAGCTTAAGGCTACAGTTGCAAATGCTACAAGTTCTCAGATTATGGCTGATTATATGAAGTATTACCATTTATTAATGTAAAAAAACACCTGTATTAAGGTGATTTTTTTAGAAAGTTTTTATTCGGTTCAATGGCCAGAATAAAAATACAGCTCTGCCTATAAACCTATCTTCAGGTAATAATCCCCACCATCGGCTATCATAAGAATTTCCTCTGTTATCACCCATCATTAGGTATTTATGTTCTGGGATTATTAAAGGGCCACATAACATATCTTTTGTACAAGGTTTTGCATAATATTCACTCATAATATATGGCTCATTAAGAGGTTTGCCGTTTATATATATAGTGCTTTTGCCTTCTTTATTTGTTTTTATTTCAAATTTATCTCCAGGAACTCCAATTACTCGTTTTATATATGCTACATCTTTGCAGAAAAAACCAGTAAGACGAGAGAAAACTTTCCAAGGGGTATTTTTTATTGTTTCAAATGGGGGGTAAAATACCATTATATCCCCTCTTTTGGGAGGTTTATAGAACCTTGAAAATCTTTCAACTATAATTCTATCTCCTTCTATCAATGTAGGACGCATTGACGCTGAAGGTATCCAACGGATTTCACCTATGAAAAATCTTATTATAATTACCATTACGACAACAAATACTATTGTTTCAATAGTCTCTCTCACTATTGGGTTGATTTTTAAGTAGTTTGCTTTAATTTTTTTTAAATATTCTTTAATTTTATTCATTTTTAAGAAGTCCTAAAAGCTCTATTATTGCTATTTTATATTTATTTTCTTCTATGTGATTTATTGCTTGATAAGCATTGTCTATGTAATTATTTAACAAAGTATGACTTTTTTCAATACCGTTTTGGTAATTTTCTATATTACCGGTATAAATTATTGGGGCTGTATAGATGCCATCTTTAATATCAGTTTTAGTTGTTTTTATATTAATAATATCATCTCTTATTTGGAATGCTATTCCAAAGTTTTTGGCAAAATCAGAGGCTTTTTCATTTGAGTTTGCAAGTATAAGGCTTCCACAAATAGCTGTTTCAAATAGTTTTGCAGTTTTTTGTTCTGTTTTTTTTATGTAATCACCAATTGTTGGAATTTTGAATTTTGAAAATTGTTGATTTATTTCTCCATTAGTCATAAAAGATAGTGTTTCTGCAAACATTTCTATTATTTGGGGAGAATTTAATTTGGAGATTTTATGTAATGCAATTGATAATATATAATCTCCTGAAATAACTGCGAGTTTATTATCAAACTCATTGTTAATTGTTTTTGAGTTTCGCCTTATATCACTATTATCAATTACATCATCATGAATTAATGATGCATTGTGTACAAGTTCTATTGCAGTTTGAAATAAAATCTGTTTTTGGTCGATATTTAAATTAAGGGCTTTTAAGTATAAAAAAGAGATCAAGGGTCTGATATGTTTTGATGGTGCATTCAATATATTTGAAAGTTTGGTTTTTAAAGGCTCCTGAATATTTATATCAGCAGTTAAATTATATCTAATCTCTTCTATTTCTTTTTTTGCTAGATTTAGTATTTGAGAATACTTTTCTTGAAAACTCATATATTATATTTTAACATAAATATTTTTAGGAATTATGTTAAATAAATTATAAATCAAGCAAAAAAAAAACGACTCGCATCAGCTTGTCGTTGGAAAATCAATAGGAAAAAGGGAAAGGAAAAATATAAATTTTTTATGGATAAAGTTTTGAATCTTATCCGAAAGTTTTGAAAGTAGATTCAGTATTTTTTTCAATAACTTTTTGTACTGCATCCATTTCTGTTGAAATTGCATCTTGTTCTGTGTCAAGTTGTTTTAGTCTTAATTCTAAGTTTTTATCTTGAGCTTGTACAATTTCAATTTTTGCATTAATTTCATCGATTGCTTGATCATATTCATATTTTTCATATTCATATTGATTCATAGCATCATCGTATGCATCTTGATCAGTGACTGTAGAAGTTGTAAGAGAATAAGTCACACCTGTTCCTTCGATAGGATTTCCTAAATCATCATATTGAGGAATTGTGATATTTATGTATCTTCCTGAACTGTCTTTTTCAATATGACATCCAGTTGATGCTTTTACTTCTTCAGTTTTTGTTTCACTGCCAATTGTGTAGCAATTTATGTTAGATTGAGAATTTCCGTTATCATCATAATTTGCTTTTTCTAAATCTGTTTTTTTATAGAAATATGGATTATATTCTCCTGTAGTTGTATTTTGTACATATCTTACTAAATAGTCATCATCTCCATATTTGCTTTTTAAAAGTTTAAGATATTCTTCTTCTTCTTTTTGAAGTTGAGCGATTTGATCTGCTGATAAAGATTCTAAGTAGCTGTCAGCTCCTCCTGCAGCTTTATCATATAAACCTTCAGCAGTAGTTGGAATTGTTCCTAAAGTTCTTAATGTAGAAGAACCTACTTTAAATACTGATTTGTCTGCATTAGCATTTACAATACTTGTAGCAGCTCCTACTACAGAAAAATCGTCTTTCCATTGTCTGATATAACTAATTGTATAAGTACCATCAGTTTGAGCTATCATAGATGTAATTTGATTTGTTAAAGCACCATCTTCGAAAGTATACACAGTTTTTGTGTAATCGTCGACAGACGGTGGAGTCGGTACTGACATACCCAACAAATCGTTGTAGTAATTAGCAGATTGGTTTGACAATGTTGTTCTTTGTTGGTTGATCTGTTGACCTTCAAATTCAACATTGGTTTTTCTGGCTGTCAGACCTAAAAATCTAGCTTGTGACGCTGCCATTCCCATTGCTGTCGATCTTCCTTTCTTGTTACTTAGTACTCGTATCCATGTTATCGACACATGAGAATTAAAACTTTAATCATGTTTTAAATTATGTTAAGAAATTGTAACATGTTATTTTTGAGGTTGATTTCTAAAACGGTCTGAAATGTATGATAAGATTGCACCTCCGATTTCTTCATTAGGATCAAAATTTGAGGTTTGAGGTCGAATAGAATTTTGTATCAGCATTTTTACAAGAGGCCCAAAAGCATCTGGGACTTGTGTTTTTCTATAAATTCCAGCAAGATATGTTTGGATATTAGGGGAAGTTGTATTATTAAAACGCGATAATATAGGGTACATTTTATCAATCCCTTTTATACCATTATCAATCATTGAATTTAGAATATGCAGAGTTTCTACTATTTGTTCTTCGTTATTAGAATGAATTAATATGTCTGTAAGATAAGGTAAAGCAGCTTCTTTTTGAGATACAAAATGATCTACTTTATTTTTATCTACAATTGTATAATTCCTGTTGCCTTGTGGTAATTGACAAGGTATATATTGGTTTTGTTGAATTTTATAAGGTTGTATTGTTATATAATTATACATCATTTGGATCTCCTTAGGTTATGAATATACAAACGGAGGTCCGTTTTTAATTTCAAATAATATATTATCTGCTATTATCTTTAATTCTTCTTTTGGCTTTCCGTTTTGAGCTTGTTTATAGAATTCATCAACGAGAGGTTGTATTGCGGCTTCTTTTTTTGATTTGAAGTTTCGAAGTTCTGTGGATATAAGTCTATTTTGTAATTCAACTTCAGTTTTAGCATTCAGTTTTTTCACCTGAACTTCTTTAATTGCGTCTCCAGCAAGTTTTCCGCCATAGCTAAGAGCTGTAATTCCTGTTATCCCAAAGAATAACTGTTTAAATTGTTTATTATTTGTATCTAAAAGCCAGTTGTAGAAAAATGCTCTATAGTCATCTACATGAGAATAGAATGTTGGTTTTGGAGTTCCATCTCCACCAATTGTTTCATTTACCTTTGTTGTTGATGTTTCTGCTTTTTTTATGAGTCTTTGTGTGAATTCATCAACTTCTGATTTATTCCATTTTAATCCTTTTAAGTATTCTTTTATTGTATCTGTATGAGCATCTATTGATTGGAAATGAGCTTCTAGTAATTTTTTATCATTTTCTTTTGTTGTTTCTGAAGAGTTTTGAACTATTTCCTTAATAAGATTTTTTCTATTTTTAGCATAATCTTCTAAAAGGGACTTACTTTTACTTAAGTTTTTAAGTGATAAGTAGCCTAATCCTATTATTGTAGCAAGAGTAGTTGCTCCTAAAAGAAAATAGTTTAAATTGTTATTATCTTGGTTAAAGTTGTTATTATTATATTTACCTGTAAAACGAAGATGTTTTCCAAAATTTGGAAGAATTTTTTCTTTATCGTCTGATAAATATTTGCTGAATTCTTTAGCTTTTTCAGACAACATGCTTCTTGTAATTTGGATTTTACCTGCAAATGATTGGGTTTCTATATCAATTAATTTTTCTTGCATATCTTTTTGTATATCTGCTTCACGTTTTTTTACCCAAACATCTTTAAATCCGTCAAAAAAAGTTTTTCCCATAAATCCCATTGCGCTTAATGTGAGAACTCCTATCCCTGCAAGGATAGTTTTTCTTGTCGGGCTTGCAATCATTTGATAAAGGGCTTGGTGCTTTTCATCATTAAGAGCTACGTTTCTGGTAAGTTCAGGTAATCTTTTTTCATTTGATATTTTAAGATTAATTTTAGTATTGCGTTTTACAAATGCTGATAATAGTGTAATAATTCCCATAACTCCTACAGCTATTCCACTTATTGGGAGTATACTTTTTTCAGGAGAATTGCTTTTTTCATATAATTTAGATGGCATTTTAGAATTTTCTGAAATTACTAAAGTATCACAAGTGTCTTCAAGATTTATCTTGCATTCTGGACAATCTTTTATAAAATTATTTACTAAAACACCTTCTTTTGTTTCAGTATTTGCTCGTTTTTGAGTAGAAGTAAGATGCTTTTGTTGTCTTAATGTTTCGCTGTCGTGTAGCGGACTAATTGTCATTTTCTTCTAAATCCTTTTCATTTTTGCTTGTAAGTTTTTTATATAATTTGTGAATGAAAGTTCTTAATTCAAAAGCTTTTTTTGTTTCATCTATTTGTTTGTCATTATTATCAGAATCTGCAGGTTGGAATATTGAAAAAATTGATTTAATTTTCTTTTTTATTTCTTTAAAAGTTTCTGATATTTTCTTTTCGATAGATGCTTTTAATTCACCCATCATTGCGGTTAATTTGTCAGAAATATCTGCAAGTTTCTGTTGAATTGTTTGTATTGCATTTGAGATAGTTGTAGGTATATTTGCAATTGTTTTTATTATATTGCCTAATACTGTGTTTAATACAAAATTGATTGGTTTTGCAATTATTGCAGGAGTATTATTAGAAAAAAATTGTGCAATATTTGCTAATTTTTGGCTTGAATTAATTAAAGCATTTTGGAATGCTTGAACATTTTGTGCAAAATTTTTAGCATCTTGTTCTCTTTGCAATTTTGCATTTTGTTGAGCTTTTAAAAATGCACCAATTGCAGCACATTCATTCCAACTCATTTCTCCTGGTTTGGCTGAAAAATCAGCTTTTTTCATTCCTCCGCCACCCATTCCGTTGCATATTGGGCATGCTCCTAGTGGCAATCCGTGCGGGCAAGTCCCTACTCTTGGGCTATTTGTATGTACGGCTGTAAGTGACATTAAAAAATCCTCTTTATGTAAATTGCATTAGAGGACAACTGAGAAAAATATATCTTATTACCGATGCTCGCAGTAAATAAGTTTTTCTGAGTATTCCGGCTTTTACGGTTGCGGCACAGCTGGAGATATTCACTCCATTCCCTCTTATTAATTTAAGAATATTATAAGGATTTTTTGTAGTCAATTATTTATAAATTAAAGTTAATAATAAATAATAAATTATTCATATTTTACTAGTTAAACCTTGAAAATAATCAATAAATAGGTTATAATAATAAAAAATGAGGAGTGAAAGTATGAAAATATCAGGATGTTACAGTGACTCAGAAAAGTCATATGTAAAATTTGGCTTAGTAAAAGATTATACTAAGAAAATTAATAATAAAAAGTTTTCTGCATTTACTTTAGCAGAAATGATGGTAGTAATGCTGATAATGAGTATTATATTAGCAGCAATGGCTCCAGTAATGACGACACGAAGTAAAGCGGATTCATCATCGCCTTGGCGTTATTCTCCCGATAATGCATCTGATGCTTACTTTGGGATAGGTAATAGCCAAATAGCAATGATTGGTCAACCAAATAAGTTAGATACAGATGATGCTGCTCGTTTAATAATTAATTCAACTGATGCAGTAAGAACTCAAATATCATTCAAACGAAATAATGCTAATGCAGGTAGATTATATATGGATACAAATCATAATATTATTTATGGTAATAGTACTATGGATAAATTAGCCGGAGGTTCTTACAACATTGCAATTGGATTAAATAATTTAACAGAAATTACATCAGGTCAAAGTAATATTGCGATAGGTGATAGTGCTTTAGTTAGTAATACTTCAGGAAGAAGAAATACTGCAATAGGGACTTGTTTGGGTTCAAATACTACAGGTAGTGATAATACTGCAATTGGAGATGATAACTTAGCTTCAAATACAACAGGTATTAATAACGTAGCTTTAGGTGTTGATGCCTTAGCAAAAGCTACAACTGCAAATTGGAATGTCGCTATTGGTAAAAATGCATATCAGAACGGTTTAGGCTCAACTAATACCATTATTGGTGGAGATGCAATGTCTAAGGGGTCTGGATCCAATAACGTAGCATTAGGTACTAATGCCTTATATTATGGTGATGGTGATGGAAACGTAGCTATAGGTGCTAATGCAGATTATACAACTAATGTATTATCAAGTTATAAAAATTCAACAGCAGTTGGTTTTTCTGCACAAGGACCTGGAGAAGCTTCTACAGCTATTGGTTATAATTCAAAAGCAGGGTCAAATGGCTCTGTAGCCTTAGGTGATTCTGCTGCTTCTTCTGATATTCAGGCAATAGCAATAGGTGCGTCAACAGTAGCTTCTGGAGACAGTTCAATAGCTATAGGATCAAAAGGAACAGTTGGAGCGACAACTATCGGTACAAGTGCTTCTGCGAGCCAAACAATAGCAATTGGTGATATGACTAGAGCAACAGCTACTTCAGCTATTGCGATAGGAACATCATCAACAGTTGGAGGTAATTATGCAACTGGTTTAGGATATAATGCTGTAGCAAGTGCAAATAATTCTCTAGCTTTAGGAGCATCTTCAACAGCAAATAAAGTTAATTCAGTATCTTTAGGTGTATCATCAGGGGCTACTGGGGATTATTCTTCAGCTCTTGGACCTTCTTCAACTGCTTCCGGAAACCGAGCTATAGCAGTCGGTAATGGTGCAACATCTAGCAATGATACTACTGTAAGTATAGGTGATTCTGCTTCAGCATCTGCAGAAGATGCTATAGCAATAGGTGATCGTACTCAAGCATCAGGAAATAGTTCAGTTGCTATAGGTAGTTCGTCTTCTTCTGGTGTTGCAAGAGCTACTGCTAATTATTCAATTGCAATAGGTGATGGAACTTATGCATCAGGAGCTAGTTCTGTATCTATTGGTGATATTGCAAGTGCTACTGGGTCAAAGTCTGTTTCTTTAGGATATAGTGCAATTTCTAATGGAACAGATTCTATTGCCATAGGACGCAGTGCAAAAGCTAAGAATTCAAATAATATTGCAATAGGAACTAATGCTTGTCAATATGTTACAGGAGGTAATAAAATTTGTATAGGCGCTAATTCTGGTCCCAAAAGTGGTGATAGCTGGGGAACAGATAGCGAAGAAAGAATATTTATCGGTAGCCAATCAAAGTTTAATAGTGGTAACGCTGTTTTAGAAGTTCATAATAAAAGTGGTTACGAAGGTCGTATTTATGATAATAAATACTTGCCTGGCTCAGTAGTTGTTGTAAATGGTGCTTTGTTAGTTAAAGGTGGTATAATTACTTCAATGCCTTGGGCTGATGGTGGACACTTTAACGGTGATGGTGGCTTAAATATGATAGGACGTACTGGATCACAATTAGAACCTATTAATACAGAATCTGGTACTGGAGAAGTTGATTTTCAGGAAATATTTGTATCAAATAACCGTGGTCAATTCCGTTCTCCAAATAACTATACAAATGGCAGTGTTTATAGTGGTTGGTCTGATAAACGCTTAAAATATGTAGGAAAAGAATTTAAATCTGGCTTAGATAAAATAAGAGAATTAAAAGTATATAATTATACATTCAAAAAAGATAAGAATAAAACACCTCATGTTGGTGTGATAGCTCAAGATTTACAAAAAGTATTTCCTAATGCAGTAAAGAAAGCAAGCAATGGATTCTTAACTATTCGTATGGAAGATATGTTTTATGCAATGATTAATGCGATAAAGGAACTTGATTTAAAATACCAAGCCCAAGAAAAACGTATTAATGATTTAGAAAAACGTATTGAAATATTAGAGGCTAAAATTAAATAAATTAATTTTCTTAATAAAAAAAGCGAGAAATTAATAATTCTCGCTTTTTTTTATATTTGATATTGTTAAATAGTTAATTTTTCTTAAAATTATTATATTCTTTATTTGAATATTTTATATTCCTGAAGTAAAATTAATTTATGGTAGTTGATGAACAATTATATTCTGACATCCCCCCTACAAAGTTAAGAAACAAGGAGGAGAAATTTAAACCAGCTAAAACTAATAAATTTTGGCTGTGGGTAGCAAGCATGTTTTTCTTTAACATGTTGCAAAATCGTTTTTATGCTTTTAGATATAGAGGCGAAGAAAATTATTTTGATGGAGATCCTAGCGTGCCTACAATTTTGTTTGCTCCTCATTGTAATTGGTGGGATGGTATTGTTTTTTATAACATAACTCATCGTATTTTTCATAAAGAAATTCGTCTTATGGTTGAAGAATTAAATCGTTTTCCATTATTAAGACGTGGTGGCGCATATTCTGTTAACAAAAAGTCTCCTCAATCAGCAATGAAAGCTTTGCAATATTCAGTAGATGTTGTAGGTGATTTAAGAAATATGCTATGTATTTTCCCTCAAGGTATAATTCGTCCACCTCATTATAGACCAATTGAATTCCAAACAGGTCTTGCTTATATAGCTCAGAATGCAGTTAAAAAATATGGTAAAGTTAATCTTATACCTTTAGCTATTGATTATTGCTTTTTCCGAGATAATAGACCAGAAGTTGTTGTTGAGTTTGGTCGAAGAATCGAATTAAATAATGGAATGAAGTTAAATAGAAAAGAATTAACTCATACTTTTGAAAGAGCTTTAGAAGAAGTTTGTGATAATCAATTTAAAGAAATATCTCAAGGAGATGTAACAAAATACAATATATTATTTAAACAACATTTGAAATGGTATAGAAGGATTGAACAAAGATTAAAAAGTATTGATTTACCTCCTGTATCAGGAGTATAAAAAAATCCGATTTATTAAAATCGGATTTTTTTATGCATTATATCTTTTGAAAGATTTCTCAATATTTTTCGATATCGTATTTTTTACTGTATCATATTCTGTTGATAGTGAAGAAATTTCTGTATCAAGATTTTTCATTTTTAAATCAAGAGTTTCTTCTTTAGAATTAAGTTTAGCTTTTTCTGTTGTATATTTAGCTTCAGCTTGAGCAATAGCAGTATCATCAGATATTTCTTTGATATATGAGTCTGTAGCGTAATTTGATTGATAGTAATATCCATCATCTTTCATTTTTGAAATATACAACATTCCACTTTGTAACATTTCTTTTAAGTATTCATTATCTTCGATATTATTATTTTCAGTCCATCCATTTGCACATATTTGATTAAATAATGCATCATAGAATGTTGCTTGTCCCAAATCATCACTTGATACTTCAGATCCTGTTTTTATTGTGTATTGGAATAAATAATCGTTTGTTGCTAATCTGTTTTCTTCAAGACTTCCAGCTGTTACATAGTATTTTTCTTTGCCATCAGGTGCGGTATTTGATACACCATCCATATATTTAACAAAGTATGTAAGGAAGGCTTTTGCTATGTTATTTAAATTTATACCTGCAGTACAATGATCGTTACCATCATCATCTTTGCCTTTATTAGATGCTGCATAGACAAAACCAACATAATTTTTGCCATTAATAACTACGTTTGGATCATAGTTTTCAACATCGCTGCTTATTTGTGTACCAACTGGATCTAAGAATCCATTTACATTTTGGTTTTTCCATTCAGTGCTTTCATCCCAATCAGTATTTCCTGTTGTATTTAACCATTCATCATGCCAATTTTGATATTCTTCAGTGTCAGGACCATTGATTAGTTTTTTTGTTTCTTCTTTTGCGTATTCAAGAGCTTTGGCAGTATAGCCATCTCCTAGATCAAGAACTGCTGAAAATTCATCATATAACCAATCAACAAATCCTCCAGGGCCTGTTAAATATTCTTGCATCATTGCAGTTGCAGTTACAGGGCTTTGTTCACTTCGAACAGATCCATAGTAATCTAAGTTGTATTGGTTTTCACCTGATAATAAATCTGCTACAGTGAAATTCGCAGAATCTGTATCAGTTACTGTTCCTGATGAATCAACAACTTTGGTTCTGATAATACAATTATTCATATCATCTTTAGCACCTTGAATTTGTTGAGAAGATTCAAGTTTAGTAGTCGAAAATTCTGTTCCGTTTTCTTCTAAAGATTTTATGAGTTCGTCTATATTACCTGTTTTAGTTGTAACAGCGGTTGTTGTTCCTCCACCAAAACCAGCTTGTTGATTGTAAGGTAATCCTAAAATTGTTTCAGCTGTATTTTTAGTGATGATACCACTAGTATATAGACCTTGTATAAAAGAATTACGCATAGCTTCAGAAGGTAATGTCCCTAAACCTTCTTGTGGGATTCCTGCTGCTCTTGCTGCAGCTGCGTATTTACTGTTTAGTGTTACTCTACCTAATGAGTCTGTGATTGTTATTGGTAAATAATCGTTTAATGTAGATGGACTCATTAATAATCCATATGATAATGGAGTAGAAGTATCGCCTGTTCCATAGTAATCATATACTAATTTTGTTTGATTTAAAGAATTTTGATATTCATTTGAAAGGTCCGCAAGCTCTCTTGATAATGCGATTTTTTGGTGTGAGAGTCGCATAGATTCATATTCGCAGTCAGATTTTCTGGCTGTTATTGTTAATAATCTAGCTTGTCCTGCTGCTAATCCCATTTTTTAAGATTTTCCTTTCAAAACTAGTAACGTTCATGTAGTATTACGGAATTTATTGTTTTGAACTTTAAAAAATAATATTTATATGTAACATTTGTTTACAAATTAAAATCAAGTGTAATAAAGTCCCTATTAAGATATGTAAAATTGCTACTTTTGTAATACTTGTGATTGATGAGATTTTATAAAAAAGTGGTATAATATAAGTAGAAAGGTGAGTTGAGATAAAAAAATAAATAAAAAATTTCGCAGCGGGAGCGGATTTATCAAAAGCCGATAATTATTTTGTTATATATATACAAAATATCAGAAAGGCAGAAAAGAAAATGAGTAACCTACAATTTCAAAATGATTTAGACCGTTTAACAGAAGTTTTGCCTGACAAGGTCAGAAGGTTCATATCTTATGATCAAATGGAGGACGTGATAGAAATTGTATTGGATATTGGTCGCACTCCTGAAATTAGACATGCTGGGGGAAAGATTGAATATCTTGGCTCAGAATTTGTAACAGAAGATGATATAAATTATATTACTAGTAGAATACAGGATTTTACATCTGATAACCGTTCGGGTATCCCTGGAACTTTACACCGAATTAGTGCAATAAGAAACAGACAAGGTAAAATTATTGGTCTTACCTGCAGGATTGGTAGGGTTGTAACAGGTACTATTGCTTGTATAAAAGATATTTGTATGATGAATAAAAGTATTTTATTCTTAGGTCGTCCAGGTGTTGGTAAAACTACGAAATTAAGAGAAATTTCAAGATTAGTTGCTGATGAATTGGGAAAACGTGTTGTAATTGTAGATACATCAAATGAAATTGCAGGTGATGGTGATACGCCACATCCGGCAATTGGTCATGCTCGTCGTATGCAGGTAACTCAACCTGAATTTCAAAAAGATATAATGATTGAGGCTGTTGAAAATCACACTCCGGAAGTCATTGTTGTAGATGAAATTGGTACAGAAGCTGAAGCTCAAGCTGCACGTACTATTGCGGAACGCGGGGTTATGTTGATTGCAACAGCCCACGGTAATAGTTTGGAAAACCTTATCAAAAACCCTATGTTATCAGATTTAGTTGGAGGAATTCAATCTGTAACATTAGGAGATGATGAGGCAAAACGTAGAGCTTCACAAAAGACTGTTTTGGAAAGAGAAAAACAACCTACTTTTGATGTTGTAATTGAAATTCTTGATAGAAATACTCTTGCAGTTTATAAAAATACTGCTGAAGCTGTTGATTATATTTTACGCGGTTGGCCTATTAGACCTGAAATCCGTAAGGTTGATAAAACTTATGAGGGTGAAATACCTGTCACTCAGGAAATCAAAGTAGAGCCAACCGTTGCTGATATTCCAAAAGAAATTCAAAAACTCGAACAAAAAATTCAGCCAGAGCATAATACAGATAGTCTTAAGTTTAGTTTTTCAAGACAAAAATATGTTGAAGAAGTAAAAGGTTTTAAAAAGATTTACTTATATGCAGTATCGAGAACTATTGTCGAAAAAGTAATCGAACGTTTAAATTTGAATGCGGAAATTACTCGAAATCTTGATGAGGCAGATATTGTAATTGCTCATAAAAACTTTATCAAAGGCGGAGCAAAAGTTTTAAGTGTTGCTAATGATTATCGCCTTCAAATTTTTTATGTAAAAACGAATTCAATGGCTCAAATTCAAAAAGTTTTGAAAGAAGCATTGCAAATTACAGAAGCCTCTGAAACTTTATGCGGATATTATGATGACGCAGAAAGAGCTTTAGATGAAGCCAAAGCTGCAATCAATAAGATTTTAGCTGGGGCTGAGCATGTAGAGTTAACTCCGCAAAATCAGCATATTAGAAAGTTGCAGCATGAGCTTGTAGAACAACATAATTTGACAAGTCGCTCGGTTGGAGAAGGTAATAATAGACATTTAAGAATTGTCGGCGGTAATGATTTTAATAATTAATCAGATAAAAAAGACGAAAATTTATTAAATTTTCGTCTTTTAGTTTATTTGTAAGTTTCATTAAACTTTATGCTTATTTACAGCCTAGAGGTCCTTCTTCTTCTTTGCTGTGTTTGAATTCAATAACTGCTTGAGCTGCTGCAAGTCTAGCTTGAGGAACTCTAAATGGAGAGCAGGATACATAATTCAAACCGATTCTGTGACAGAATTTTACAGAAGCAGGATCGCCACCGTGTTCGCCGCAAATTCCGCGTTTTAGGTGAGGTCTTACTTTTAAAGCCTTTTCTAAAGCTATTTTCATTAATTGACCAACACCTTCTTGATCAAGAGTTGCAAATGGGTTTGAAGGAAGGATTTTTTGTTCTACATAGTTTTGTAAGAATTTACCTTCAGCATCATCTCTTGAATAGCCGAATGTCATTTGAGTTAAGTCATTTGTTCCGAATGAGAAGAATTCCGCATATTCAGCAATCTGATCAGCAGTTAATGCTGCACGAGGAATTTCTATCATTGTTCCGAACATGTAATCAACTTTTACACCTTTTTCATTCATAACTTCTTTTGCAACTCTTTCAAGTAATGTTTGAACGGTTTTAAGTTCGTTTACATGACCTACTAAAGGAATCATAACTTCAGGTTTTACGTTTAAGCCTTCTTTTTTCAAATCACAAGCTGCTGTGAAAATAGCTCTTACTTGCATTTCATTGATTTCAGGATAAGTAAGTCCTAAACGGCAACCTCTCAAGCCCATCATTGGGTTTGATTCAGACATTGCTTCTACGATATTAAGAAGTTTTTCATCTTCTTGATAATCTTCACCTTTAGCTTTTTTAGTTGCAACTTTTGCAATTAATTCTTCTTTATCAGGTAAGAATTCATGTAATGGTGGATCAAGAAGTCTTATTGTCATTGATTTTTCACCTAACGCCTTAAACATTGCGTAAAAGTCGCTGTATTGCATTGGTAATAAATGATCAAGAGCTTCTTTTCTAGCTTCAGGCGTGCCTGCGATAATCATTTTTTGAACCCAAGGTAATCTATCTGGATCCATAAACATGTGTTCTGTTCTGCAAAGACCAACACCTTCAGCACCTAATTCAAGAGCTTTTGCAACATCAGCCGGTGTATCAGCGTTTGCTCTTACACCTAAAAGTTTTACTTCATCTACCCATTTGAAGAGTTTTTTGAAATTGTCATCCATTGTAGGAGGTACTAAATGAACTGCACCTTCCATAACTTCACCTGTACCGCCATCTAGAGAGATTATATCGTTTTTGTGATATACAGTACCGTCTGCTGCGGTTAAAGTTTCGTTTTTAAGATCGATTGATAAATCTTCGCAACCTGCAACACAAGGTTTTCCCATACCTTTTGCAACTACAGCTGCATGAGATGTCATACCGCCTCTTAGAGTTAGAACACCTTGAGATGCAATCATTCCGTGAATATCATCCGGACAAGTTTCAATTCTTACTAAAATTACTTTTTCTCCGGCTTTTCCGCGTTCTGCTGCTTCTTCAGTATCAAATACAACTTTACCTACAGCTGCCCCTGGAGATGCTGCAAGACCTTGTGCTATTTTATGAGCTTCTTTTTTAGCATTTGGGTCAAAGTCAGGTAAAAGAACTTGGTATAATTGATTTGGATCTACAAGTTCAATTGCTCTTTCTTTATCAATTATTCCTTCTTCTGCCATTTCAACTGCAATTCTGACAGATGCTTTTGCAGTTCTTTTTCCGTTACGAGTTTGTAGAATATACAATTTACCTTTTTCAATTGTAAATTCCATATCTTGTACATCTTTATAGCCTTTTTCTAATTTTTTTGCAATATCTACATATTGTTTATATAGTTCAGGCATTTCATGTTCTAACTCTGCAATAGGTTTAGGAGTCCTAATACCTGCTACAACGTCTTCACCTTGAGCATTCGTTAAGTATTCTCCGTAAAATTTATTTTCTCCTGTAGATGGATTTCTAGTAAAAGAAACTCCAGTTGCACAATCATCACCCATGTTTCCGAATACCATTGTTTGGACGTTTACGGCTGTTCCATAGTTATGATCAATTTTATAGTGATTTCTGTATGCAACTGCACGAGGGATATTCCATGATCTGAATACTGCTTCTATGGCTTCTTCTAATTGAACGTATGGGTCTTGAGGAAATTCTTTGCCTGTTTCTTTTTTTATTAATTCTTTGTATGGTTCGATTAAAGATTTCCAATCTTCTGCGGTTAAATCTGTATCTGATTTGTAACCTTTTTCTTCTTTAATTTTGTCTAAATAATCTTCAAATTTTTGTCTGTCAATTTCCCAAGCTACTGAGCCAAACATTGTTAAAAATCTTCTGTAAGAGTCATAACAAAATCTTGGGTTATTTGTTAATTTAATCATACCTTCAACGGTTTTATCATTTAGACCAAGGTTTAGGATTGTTTCCATCATACCAGGCATTGAAAGTCTTGCACCTGATCTTACAGAAACTAAAAGTGGATTTTCTGCATCTCCGAATTTTTTACCTGCTTGTTTTTCAACATCTGCAAGTGCATTTCTTACTTCATCCATTAGTCCTGCAGGCATTTTATTTCCATGATTTATATAATCCATGCAGGTTTCAGTTGTAATGGTAAGTCCAGGTGGTACAGGCAGACCTAAGTTTGTCATTTCAGCAAGGTTTGCTCCTTTACCGCCAAGCAGATTACGCATATCTGCATTGCCCTCTCTGAATAACCATACGCGTTTTTCAGTCATAGTTCATCTCCTTTCTTATGTATAATAAACACATTTGATGATTTAACTATAACATGAAAATAAAAATAATATTGAAAAAACATAAAAAATATTGTATAATTATTTTATTATTAATATTTATTTGAAAGGAGCAAATTATGAGTAAATTTAAGAATGTCGGGGGGGGGGCATTTTAGAGCTTTTATTCAGTCCCTTTCACTGTTGCAAAAAATATAAAATATATTATAATAGTGATATGAAACATCACTTTTATATAAAAAAAGCTTTTACACTTGCAGAGGTATTGATTACTTTAGGAATTATTGGTGTTGTTGCTGCAATGACAATGCCATCATTAATTCAACATTTTCAGGAAAAAGAGCTTACTACAGCATATTTACGTCTTTATAGCACGTTAAATCAAGCTTATACTTTTGCACAGGAGGAATATGGGACTTTTGATATGTGGGAGCAAACTGATGCTGATACATATTCAAAAATAAGACCTTTTTTAAATGTTGCTAATGATTGTCCTGTAGGTGTTGGTATTAAAGATTGTTTTTATAATGGTAAGTATTATTCTCTTGATAAGCAAGAACTTGCTTCTAATTTTGTAGTTGGTGCAGGGAAATCTCAACCGGCAGTAAGACTAGCATCTGGAGAATCTATACTATTTTATCGTAAGGGGCATGCGGTAGATTTTATGGTTGATTTGAATGGTGATAAAAGACCTAATCGGGTAGGTGTTGATTTCCATTTCTTGTCATTTAATACAAGTAAAAATAAGTTAAAAATTTTGCCAGGTCCAAGTTGGGCCAATGGCGAAACGCATTCTGATTATTGTTTAAAAAATACTCCTAATAGTTGGGTCCAAGGCTCTTCATGTGGGTATTGGATTTTAAAATATCATAATATGGATTATTTACATCTTAATGATGAAGTAATAAAAGAGCGATGGGATTAATAGGTTTATTTTTTAAAATAATCGCAGATTAAAGTTTTTTTACGGGGAATAAGATTTTTGATATTTTCAAAAATCTTATTTTTTTGAGAATTTTCTAATTCTTTTTTTAGGATTGCTTTTTCTAAAACGACTTTGTTGTATAAATCAGAGCACACTGAACTCTTTTCAATGTGTTCTTTTAATTTTGCCAGCTGAATTTCTTTTTCTCTAATAGATTGGATTAGTTCTTTTTTCACGTTTGAAGACCTCTTGAACTGTACCATATTAGAATAAAACTAATTCATTTTTTTTAAATCGACTTTTTAGTTGATTTAGCGTTATACGGGCAATAAATCATACTCATAGCCTATTTTTAAGGCTTTTTCATTCAACGGTAGTAAATTTTTTCTATGTGGTGGAATAACTGTATCAAGAGCTTGATTTAGGTATTCTAAAGAAATAATTTTATCAGCTTTTGCTAAAATTCCTAATGCAAGTATATTAGCCATTTTTACATTACCTAATTCATCTGCAAGTTTTGTGATAGGTGCAAATATATAATTTATATCTGATCTAGGTTTAATTTCTTTAGCAAGAGTTGAATTGGCAATCATCCAACCGCCTTTTTTTATTTTTGGTAGGAATTTATCAAATGATGCTTGATTTAAAGCGACAATATAATCTGCATCAGATTTATTTACTTCGCTTACTTCTTCATCACTCATTACTATTTCACAATTAACTGTACCCCCACGCATTTCTGCTCCGTATGATGGATACCAAGTTACATTTTTTCCTGCAATCATAAATGCATTAGCTAATACTTCACCTGCTAATAAAACGCCTTGTCCGCCAAATCCGGCTATTATAAAATTCTTTTCACTCATTTTTATTTCCTTTTGTATTTAATTTTGAGAAGTTACGTCTTTATAGATTCCAGGTTTAAATACTGGCATCATTTCATTTTTAACTCTTTCATGAGCTTTTTCAGGAGACATTTTCCAATTTGTAGGGCAAGTAGAAAGGATTTCCACAAAACCAAAGCCTAATCCATTAATTTGGACTTCAAAGGCTTTTTTAATTGCTTGTTTTGCTTTTCTTATATTTGCAACTGTATCTAGGGATACTCTTGCAGAAAATGCTGTTCCGTCACAAAGAGCAATATGTTCTGCTATTTTGATGGGATATCCGTAGTATTCAACATTTCTTCCTGTTGGAGAGGTTGTTGTTTTTTGCCCTAAAAGAGTTGTAGGCCCTAATTGACCGCCAGTCATCCCGTAAGTTGTATTATTTATACATATAGCTGTTAAATTTTCACCTCTAAGAGCAGAGTGCATACTTTCTGCAAGTCCTATTGATGCAAAATCACCATCTCCTTGATATGTAAATACAACTTTATCAGGTCTTGCTCTTTTAATTCCTGTTGCTTCTGCTAGTGCTCTTCCATGAGGAGCTTCCAGAGCATCTACATTTAGAAAGTCGTATATGGTAACAGAACATCCAATTGATGCTGCTAAAATTGTATTTTCTCTAATTCCTAATTCATCTAAAACTTCTGCTACAAGTCTTACGGCAACGCCATGGTCGCATCCTGGGCAGAATGAATATGTTACATCTCCTTTTAGAGATTGTGGTAATTTAAATACTTGTGTTGCCATTATATTAATTCCTCGATTCTTGTAACTATTTCTTTTGCTGATGGTGGAGCGCCTACTCCTTTGTTGATTAGTTCTATAGAACATGCACCATTTACAGCTAATTTGACATCATTTACCATTTGTCCCATGTTTACTTCGACTGTAATGAATTTTTTAGCTGTTTTTGATAATTCTTGTAAACGTTTTGTTGGGAATGGATATAGAGTAATAGGTCTTAAAAATCCTGCTTTTATTCCTTTTTCTCTTAACATTTTCATTGCTGTTTTAACATTTCTTGAAGTACTTCCAAAACTTACCAAGATGATATCAGCGTCTTCTGTATTAATTTCTTCCCATTCAGTTTCGTTTTCTTCGATAGTTTTGTATTTTGCATATAATTTTTCTAAGAATACGCATTGATTGTCAGCTAATGGGGCATAAGAACGGATAATTCTTCCATTACGGTCTTTGGCACCAGATAATGACCAAGAAGAATTATCTATTTCTGGATATGGATAATCATAAAATTCAACAGGTTCCATCATTTGACCTAAAAGTCCGTCTGCTAATAGAACTGTCGGATTTCTATATTTTTGAGCAAGATAGAATGCTTTATAAGTTAAATCTACACATTCTTGAACTGTTGATGGAGCTAGTACTATTAATTTATAATCTCCATTTCCACCACCTTTAGTTGCTTGGAAATAGTCACCTTGTGATGGATAAATATTTCCAAGTCCAGGGCCTCCACGCATTACACTTACTAATACTACAGGTAATTCATCTGCTGTTGCATAGGATAATCCTTCTTGCATAAGTGCAACAGCGCAAGATGATGATGAAGTCATTGCTTTTACACCTGTAGATACAGCTCCAATTACCATGTTGATTGCGGCTAATTCACTTTCAGCAGATACATATGCTCTTTTTAATTCTTGCATTTTTCCGCTCATAAATTCACCGATTTCACTTTGTGGAGTTATTGGGTAACCAAAATAACATTGGCAGCCTGCAAGCACTGCAGCATTTGCTATTGCATAATTCCCTTTTGTTAATATTTTTTTATTTGTTAAACATTCTACCATTTTTACCTTCTCTATTTTTATTTTAAAGAGTTATTAATCTTTATATACTTCTTTTATTGCTAAATCAGGACATCTTGTTGCGCACATTGCGCAGCCTAGACATTCATGATTAGGGTCATTAAATTCAACGACATGAACCCCTAATTTATTTGTTTCATTTCCAATTTTTAAAAGATTTTTGGGGCATTCTTTAATACATAGATAGCATGCTTTGCATTTATCTTTATTTATAACTATATGGCTCATCTTAACCTCTTTTTTTCGTGTCTAAGCAATATTATACCACTTAAAATAAAAAGGGGACAGTTAATCTTTACAATTGTAATAATAAACGTAAATAGTTTGCATCGTTTGGTATTATTCTGTTAATATGTATAAAGAGGGATATTTTTAGGAAAGAGAAAACGAATGGCGCTAAATGTAGATGAAATTGCTGAAATCCTCAACACTATGCGTGTTGAAAATGAACGTAATGTTGAAAATTTTGAAAAGTTTCTTACAGGTATTAATGCAAAATTAGAAATTATGTCTGATGATAATGAAGCTACTGATTTATTAAAACTTTATATTTCAGAACTTAAAAAATCTGTTGAAGATAGACATAATATTACTATCCAACGTTTTGGTGCTATTGATCAATCTATTCAAAATATTTTATCTTCTCAAAATTCCTTTGCCAAAACTGAAGAATTAAAAGATTTATTTCATGTTCTCAGTTTAAATTTTGATAATTTTTCAGGCGAAGTAGCAGATCAAAAAAATGTTTTAAAAAGTCTTGATGAAAAAATTTCTAAAGTAAATGAAAATGCCTTTAATAAAGATGAATTGTCTGGAATTATAAATGATGTATCTGCAAATATTTCAGATATAAATACTCAAATTGATAAAGCATTTAAAACTTTTCAAAATTCATTAGCTGATGTAATTTCAAATATAAATAATTTGAGTTCAATAAAGCAGGTTGATGAAATTAAAAATAAAATTGACTCTCTTTCATTAGATGTAAATAATATTCCTTCAAAAATATCTTTTTCAAATTTAGAAGATAAAATCTTGTATTTTCAAAATTTAATAGATTCGACAAAAGAAGTTGTTTTGAATGCGTTTTCTGATAATTCTGATAATATTAATAAAAAATTTCAAGTGTTTGAAAATTCGTTAGAAAACATTGTCACAGATTCAGATTTTTCTGGTTTCAAGTCAGATTTGGCAGATTTTGTTCAAAAAATTATTGATAATTCTACTGCATTGAATAATAGTTTATCTTATAGTACTGAGCGTATTGAAAGTATTTTATCAACTATTAATTCTTTGGATTATAAAAAAGATTTTGAATTTATATCAGAACAATTTGCAGAATTAAAAAATGAAATAAGTGATGGTAATGATAGAAATAATTCATTAAAAAATGATATTTCTTTGAATTCCATAAAAATATTAGATAAAATTTCAGAGCTTGAACAAGTTTTATCTGAAGTGAAAACGGATGAAGCTCTAGAAAATTTTAGGGGAAGTTTAACAGAGTTAGTAATACAGGTTCAAAGCAATACTAAATCTTTAAACTCTGATTTATCATATGGAATTCAAAAATTAGAAAGTATAAATGATGTTGTAAGTTCGTTGTCTTTCAAAGATGATTTAAGTTATGTTGAAGAAAAAATAGATGAGTTAAAAGATTTAGTAAACTTGGTTTCTTCTGATAATTCTTCAGAATTTGAAAATTTGCAAAAATCTCTTTCAACAATAGTAACAGATTCAGATTTTTCAGGCTTTAAATCTGATTTGGCAGAATTTGTTCAAAAGATTATTGATAATTCTTCTGCATTGAATAATGAATTAGAATATACTTCAGAAAGAATTGAAAATATATTAACGTCTATCAAGTCAATTGATTTTAGGGAAGATTTTGAAAATATTGTATTGAAAATTAATGATTTAAAAGATGTTTTTGAAGATGGAGCAAAAGTTAATTATACAAATCTTTCTGTAGAATTGGCGAATTTGTCTGAGAAATTCGATGCAAGTTTCTCAAATCTTGATGAAAAAAGACAAGATATATATAGTGATTTAAAAAGTGAGTTAGCTAATATATTATTAAATATTCATAGTTTAATGGAAGCTAGCCCTCAGAAATCTATTGAAGACCTTTCTGTTTTATTAACTCAAATTTCTGAGAATATTTCATTAATAAGAAATGGTATTAGTTCAGATCTTCAGGAAGATTATGGTGATGTCAAATCAAGCATAAATTCAATTATATTAAGTTTGCAAAGTACAAAAGAAGAAATTCTGTCGAATAGTATTGCAAATGCAAATAATTATGGTGAAAATTTTGATAGGGTTATTTCGAAAATAGAAACTCAAATTAGGAATTTATCAGAATTAAAAGATGTTTTAGTTGAGAATAATAAATTGGAATCTTCTAATCTATTATCTGCAATTGATAAATTAAATATAGATATTACAGATGCTGTTTCTGGAATTAGTGAAAATGAAAACTCTAATTATGAAGCAATAAAAGAATACATTGAAGAGTTGTCTTCAAATTTAAATAATTTATATTCTCAGTTTGAAAATATAACAAAACAAAATTCTACAGATATTATTTCAGAAATAAGTACAGTATCAGATAATGTAAATTCATTAAAGGATGAATTTAGGCAAGCAGTTGAAACTAATTTAAATAATTCTTCTAAAATCGTAGATGGTATGTCTGTAATTTCTGAACGTATTGACAGTGTGCAAGATGTGTTGAGTATAAATTCTGCAAATAATTTTGAAGCAATACAGCTTTCATTTGAAGATTTAGGGAAAAAATTTGTAGATATCATAAATCAGCACAAAGATTCTATTGTTCAATTAACTGAACAAAGTGAGCAGAAAAAATTAGAAGTTTTAAATAATTTATCAACTGATGTAAAAAATGTTCAGGATTGGTTAACTTCGAATAATGAAATTTTTAAATCAGTTGTCAAAAATAATATTTTAGAAATAAAAGATTTTATCGGAGAGGCAAATAATTCAATTTATGAATCTCAGGTTGTAAGTGAAAATAAGTTAACTTCAAAACTTGAGACATTGGAAGTTTTATATCAAACGTTTGAATCTAATGTTTCTGATGTAAATTCAGGGATAAAAAATATTCTTGAAAATATTAATCATCTTGATACAACAGAACAAAATAAAATTGTAAAACAAAAACTTGAAGATGTAAAAAATTCGGTAGAATTTTTATCCGAAAAATTAAATAATATTGAAGATAAAAATAATGAATTTTCTTCAATTTTGTTAAGTTTATCTGAAATAGTTTTGAAAAAAGATGATATAAATAATCTTGAAAATAAATTTAATGAGTTTTCTGAATTATTAGTATCGGTAAAAGATATTATGAAAAATTCAGAAGATGTTAATTTAGCAGAATTTTCAAAACTTTGTGACAAATTTGATGTTTCTTTATCAGGTTTATTATCTGAAAATACTTTTGAAAAATATAAAACAGAATTATTAGAATTAATTCAAAAAATTATAGATAATTCTGAAATATTGAATACAAATTCTCTTTCATCTCAATCAAAAATATCAGAGATAATAGAAAAAATTTCAAACTTTGAACCTGTTAATTATTCATATGATTTAGAACAAATTGCATTGAAAGTGGATAAGTTATGTGAAATTATTGAGAGCAATTCAGATGAAACATTTGGAAAATTAAATCAAAAATTTGATGAAATAAAAAATGAAATTTCTAAAAATAATATTTCAGAATTAGTTAATAATAAATTTGAAAATTTTGCTGAGATTTTAGATTCTTTAAAAGATTTAATTTCAAATTCTTCTGATGTAAATTCAAATATTATTGATAGTAAATTAGAATTATTGCAAAATAATTTTTCAAATATTGTAACAGAAGAAGATTTTACAAATTTCAGATCAGATTTTACTGATTTTGTGCAGAAAATTTTAGATAATGTTACTGTTGCACATTTTAATTCTGATAACAATAAAGAAAAATTATTTGAAATTGCAGAACAAATAAAATTATTAGATTCCTCAAGTAATTTTGCAGATTTGTCAGCTCGATTAAATGATGTTAAAGAGCAATTGGTAAATAATGTTAAAACTAATTATGATAATATAATTACTTCAATTAATTCATTAAAAGATGAATTTGATAAGAATATTACTGAATTAAGTGAAGACAGAAATGAAAAATATAGTAATATAAATAAAGAACTTTCTGATATTTTATTAAATGTACAATTATTAAAAGATTTTTCATCAGAAAAATCAACAGAAATTTTTGAAAATATTTCAACAGATTTACATTTATCTTTTAATGAATTAAAAGATAATATTAATTCAGGGACTAGGGTTGATATTGAAAACTTAAAAAATCTGATTAATGATGTAAGTTTGAAACTAGAAGGTTTTTCAACAGATTTTATTCAAAAATATGATTCAAATTCATTTAGTATGTCATCTGGATTTGATAATGTAAAAATATCTCTTGAAAATTTAATTGATGCATTTACGAATTTTAGAGATTTGGTGAAAGATGATTTGTCTGCTAATGTCGATGCATTATTACCAAATCTGAATGACATTACTTTAAAAGTTGATAATTTGATTAATGAAATTAAAGTAATGTCATCAGAATATTCCGTAAAAATATTAAATTCACTAAATGATATTTCAAGTAAATTTGATAATTTATCGGATGGTATAAGTAGTGAAATTAATGAAAATATGTCTGCATTTAAAGATATATTGACTTCATTATCTGATAATTTTGAATCTCTACATTCAGAAATTTCACAACAATTAAAAGATAATAATGATGTTCAGTTAGTAGAGTTGAAAAATATTTCGTTAACTATTACTGATTTTAAATCTCATATAAACGAAGTTACTGATAGTTTAAAAGATTATATTTCTGAATTAAATATAGCAGCAAAATCTTCTAAATCTTTAAGTGATGCAAAATTCTCAGAAAAATTGTTAGATTTGGAATCTGCAATGATTCATTCTTCAGAAGTGTATGAACAGAAAATGGAATTATTGCAAGGTAAACTATCTGAATTCGCTCAAATTATTGAGGGTAGTGCATCAGACACTGAAGCTAAAATCGCATCTTCTGTAGAAGAAATTACAGATGTAAAAACAGAATTATCAATATTAAATGATTCATTGAAATCTATAAAATTATCTTCTGATGAAAAGTTTACTGAAACTGTTGCTTCAATTGAAACAGGTATAAGTAGTATAATTAGTGATCTTGATTCTGTAAGCAATTCTTTATCAGAAGGAATTAATGAAAAATTAAATGAAAAAGTATTACATTTAGATGAAAAATTTGATGATTTATTAACATCAATAAATGATATTGCTTCTAATAATTTATCAAATGATTTAGAAGAAAAATTATCAGGATTAAAACAAGAAATTGGTTTAATAAATACAGATATTGCAAATGCATTACAAGAAAATGCTGATAATATTGAAAATTCTATAAATGATTTAAAATCTGATATTCAAGAATTTACAGCTTATGATTTTGATAATATTGTTAATGAAATAAAAGCACAACTGGAATTATCTTTTATGAATTTCAGTGTGGATATTAATGGTGAACTTTCATCTACAGGTGAGGCTGTATCAAGATTAGAACAAGCTTATAAGGAAACATATAACAAAATTTCGTTAATTGAGGAATGTGTTTCTGAAAAAATTCAAAATGATATTGAATTATTAAATGTGACAATTGAACAGAATTCAAGAGATATTAAAAATACATTTGGAGATAAATTAGATAATTATATAGATGAATTGAAATCTCATCTAGATTTACTGTTAAACAATACTAAAACATATGAAAAAATTGATAATTTGAAAGATGAATTGTCAATAAAATTAGACGCGGTAATAGGTGAGCAAAATAATTTATCAGAATCTGCAAAAACTCTTATTGATAATAATGCTGAATTAAATCAAAAATTAGATGCATTAGTTGAAAGTTCAGATACTGAAGAAATTTTAGATTCTTTAACTGAAATTGAATTGAAGGCGCAAGAAAGAGGAGCTGATTTAAAAGATATTATAAATTCATTAACTTCAAAAGTTGATGTAATAGCAAATGACTCATCATTAAAACTTGCATTATCAACCATTAGTGAAAAAATAGATTCAATTGCGGATAACAATACTATTGAAATAGCTCTTAAAATGTTATCTGAAAAAATTGATATATTAATTGCTGATAATTCTGTAAGTTCATTAGGTGATAAGGTAAAAGAAAACTTTGAATTAATTAATAGTAAAATAGATGTAATAGCAACTGATTCATCTATAAATGATTTACAAAATAGTTTAGCAGATGCATTTAATGAGATTAATACAAAGATAGATGTAATAGCAGCTGATTCATCTGTAAATGATTTACAAGATAATTTAGCAGATGCATTTAATGAAATTAATACTAAAATAGATATTATAGCATCTGATAGTTCAATAGAAGAATTGCAAGAAAAATTTGATGAAATCTCTGAAACAGAAGAAAAAGTTGCAGAAATGCTATCAGCTTTGCATGAAAAAGTTGATGTTCTAGCAATGGATGGAAGTGATTTTGATTTAGAGGAAGAAATTGATGATATTAAAGATTTAATATTTGAACAAAGAAAATATTTTGAAGCAACTTCCGATGAAAAAGCAGCTGCTATTGATAAATATTTAAGAGATGTATTATTAAAATTAGATAATGTAGATTTAGAAAAAAATTCAGAAGACATAAAAGATTCAATAATGAATGCTTTGGTATCATTATTTGATCAAATTTCATTTGTAGAAGAAACGGAAGATATAAAAGATTTTGTCGAAGAAAAAACAGATGAAATTAATCAGAATTTAATAGAGGTTCAAAATCAATTAAAGCAAATTGCAAGTTCTAATGATGATTTTGATTATTCATATACATTGCAGGATGTAGAAACTGATATAGCTAAATTAAGATTGGCAATTAGCAATATGTCAGGTAATGATTTTGAAAGTTTATCAGATGATATTAAAAAGATTGTAAATTCAGTGGAAGGACTAGAATCCACTTTAACCCAAGATCAAGTTGTTGACTTAAAGGGTGATATTGAAAAATTAAATGAAGATATTTTGAGTATTAGTTCTAGAACTAATAAAATACTTCTATCATCAGATGAATCATACAAAGCATTGAATGAAGGATTAAATAATTTTAGTAGTCTTGTATATAAGTTAGAAGATAGGCTAAATTATCTAGATAATAATGCAATAAGTGAAAGATTAGAAAAGAAAATTGACAATATTCAATCAATGTCTATAGCTTCAGCTAATGCTGATAAAGTATTCCATCAAGTAATGATGTATTTAGGAGAATGGATAGATTCTACTACAGAAAATATTTCAAGTATTACTGAAAAAACATCTGAAATTGCAGATATAAAAGAAAGTATAAATGAGTTAAAAGAGGCTATACCTGAAAAAACTTCAATTTTAGATGAGCTTGAAGAGAAGTTTGAACAGCAAGAATTACGAATTGATAGATTAGAGATGAAAATAGAGAAAATTTTATCGGCACTTGAACAAAAAGATGATATGATGTTAAATAGAAAAGTGGATAAAATTGAAAAATTAATATCCAGACTTGGTACAAATATAGAAAAGTTGGCATCATATGTTGATGAAGAATAAGTTAATCTCTGATTTAAAAAAGAATATCCCCGCTTCAAATGTATTAAATACATTAGAAGAATGTTATGCCTATGCTCAAGATGCGACAAATATTAAGACAATAAAAAGTTTGCCTGATGTTGTTGTATTTGTCGAGAATGTAGAGCAGGTTCAAACTGTTGTTAGACTCGCAAATAAGTATCATATTCCTATCATTTGTAGAGGCGCAGGTACAAATGTTGTAGGGGCATGCACAGTAGAGCATGGCGGGATAATTTTGAATTTTTCTAAGATGAATAAAATTATCAATATAAGCCCTGAAAATATGACTGCAACTGTAGAACCAGGTGTTGTGTTAGGTCATTTTCAAAGAGAAGTTGAAAAGTTTGGACTTTTTTATCCTCCTGATCCTTCAAATTTGGCAGTATCCACAATAGGTGGGAGTATTGCCCAGTCTTCAGGTGGTGCAAAGTCATTTAAATATGGTACGACAAAAGATTATGTAATAGATTTAAAAGTTGTCATGGCTAATGGCGAAATTTTAAGAACCGGTGCAAATACGATTAAAAATGCTACAGGTTATAATTTAAATACTCTTTTTGTAGGTTCAGAAGGGACGTTAGGAATTGTAGTTGAGGCAACTTTAAAATTAATCCCAAAACCAGAGAGTAAAAAGGTTTTGATGGCCTATTTTGATTCTGTAAAAGAAGCAGTATTAGCAGTAAATTCAATCATTGAACAAAGAATTTTTCCTGCAACTATTGATTTTATGGATAAAAATGCGATTCAAACTGTTGAAAAGTTTTATCCCGCAAATCTTTTGACGGATAAAGAAGCTGCATTAATTATAGAGATTGATGGTTTTGAATGTTCAATGAAATATCAGGAAGATATAATAGTTAATATATTAAATTCCTCAAATGCTTCTGAAATTCAAGTTTCACACAATGAAGATGAGTATAACAAAATTTGGACTGCTCGCAGATCATCTATGGGAGCATGTGCAAAATTAAAACCAAATGTAACAACAGATGATGTAATAGTTCCAAGAGAAAATTTAGAAGTTTTAGTCCTTGGTATTAGAGCGATTTGTGAAAAATATAATCTTGATGTATGCATGGTTGGTCATGTCGGCGATGGTAGTGTTCATCCTCAAATTCCTATAGATTATAATGATGAAGAAGAATACAGACGTTATAAATTAGCTAAAAGTGAAATTTATGATTTGACTGCAAAGTTAGGAGGGATCCTTTCTGGAGAGCATGGCATTGGACGGGAAAAACGTGGTCATATTCACAAAGTAATAAATTCTGTAGCTTTGGATTACATGCGTCAAATTAAAAAAACTTTAGACCCTAAAAATATTTTAAATCCGTATAAAATATTTTAGGTTTAGGATATAAGTTATGGATAAAAAAGAACTTATTAATTATTTTAAATCTTTAGGGCTTACAGTGCATACCTGTACGAAAGCTCGTGGGCATCAGGGATTTTTCTTAAAAAACAGGATTGATATATCAAAGAATATTCCTGAAAATAGAATTATTCCAACTCTTTTGCATGAATTCGCTCATTATATCCATTCAAAAATAGAGCCAGATATGAATAGAACAGGTGGAACTTTGGTTATGCTTTTTAAAGACGATGATCCTATTTTTATGGAAGAATTAATAAAGGTGACAAATTTTGTAGATCAAAATTCCCTTTGTGTAAGGTTATATGAGCATAAGGACAGGGTTAAATCAAAAATTAAAGAATACGAAAATATTATAAAATTGTATTATCCAAAATTCATGCGATCAAAAAAGTTTAAAGAATTTGATAAATACATAAAAAAATCAAATGCTCGTTACCTTTTAAAATATGATAGAGTAAAATTAATCCAAGGCGGATTTTTTAGAAAGACAACAAAATTATATACAATTGATAATATAGAAAAAGATTTTACAGACATGCCAAAAGCATTTGCAGCTTACATAAGGCTAAAATCTTTTCAGAAAAAACAATCGCGAATATCTGCAAGAATAAATAAATATAAAAAATATTATGAACGTCCGACAGAACTTTTTGCAAGATTAATAGAGGGGCTATATCTTGATAAAGAATGGACTCAAGCAATAGCCCCAAATGTAACTAAAAAGTTTTATGAATTACTTAAATGCGGTTATTATCAAGAATTATCAAATTTATTGTGAACATTTAATTTTTTTACCCCATTCAAGATCATCACAATGTAAATAATCCATGTTTTCAAATGTAAGTACCCAGCCTGCAAAGAAATATCCATTCGGGCTTTTGTTCAGTAATTTTCCTGTTTTTATATAATCTAAACCGTATGGAATTAATTTTGAATTAGTGATAGAGAATAAAAAAGTATCTTCTCCTATTCTATTAGGTCTTTTTTTTCCATTTATATCAATCCAAACTTCTCCATTTCCATTGTTTTCATAACCTTGTAAGGCAATTATAGTGCCATCAGCTAGAATGAATTTATTATAGTAAGATAAATTTTCAAAATCGCGTTCTTTTGAGTTATCGAATTTTATATATTTTTCATTGAAGCAACCTTTTGAAGCATGACCACAATATTGTATAATATTTAAATATTTGGTTAATATATCAATGTTATAGCCTGTATGACTTTGATTTTCTCCATTGCCATCAACGTAATCATAAGATGTTTTGTCCCAGTATTCCATTTCTCCATAATCATTAATAGCTCTCATTATGGCATTATTTATAATGCTATAATTTTTTTTAAGTGCAGTTATGATTTGTTTTTCTTTATATTTAGAGATTAATGATGGTAAAGTTAGAGCTGCAACAACTCCAATAATTCCTAATGTAATTAAAACTTCTGCAAGTGTAAACCCATTTAACCCTTTGAAATAAGCAACCTTCGCGGGGGGGGGGCAACCCTTAATGCTTTAAAATTCATAGTTTTAGCCTCCTTTATTTTTCCATTTTTATTATTGATTATATTTGTCTTTTTGTCAACTATTAAACTTTAAACTCGACCGTACATGTCTTCATATCTGATAATATCTTCTTCAATTAAAGGGTCACCTTTTTGAACTTCTATAATTTCTAAACCATCTTCATAAGGATTTTGAAGAGAATGTATTGCTTTTACAGGAATATCTACACTATGTCCTGGTGATAAAATTAATTCTTTCCCTTCTAATACAACTTTTGCAGTTCCTGATAATACAACCCAATGCTCACTTCTATAGTTATGAGATTGGACAGATAATTTTTGTCCAGAGTTTACATGAATAATTTTGGTTAAAAATCCTTCTCCTTGAGCTATTACTGTGTAAAATCCCCAAGGACGGTATACAGTTTTGTGAACAAGATGAGTATTATCATTTTGTTTTTTTAGGGTTTCATAAATTTGTTTAACGTTTTGAGTTTGGTCTTTTTTACATGCTAATATTGCATCTTCTGTTTCAACAATTACTGTATCTTCAAGTCCGATTGTTGTAACAAGTTTTGATGATGCATAGACAAAAGAATTTTTAGAGCCTTTATCTATTACATGTCCTACAAAAACATTGCCATCTTTGTCTTTTTTACTAACATCATATATAGATTGCCATGATCCTAAATCATTCCAATCACTTTCAAGTTTTACAAGGGCAATTTTATCTGATTTTTCCATTATTGCATAATCAATTGAAATGCTAGGCATTTTATCAAAATTTACGAAAGGAATTTGATTATTTTCAGAAAAATCAAATTCTTCAGAAATTTTTGCAATATCCGGAGCATGTTTAATTGTCTCATTTATCAGTGTAGAAGCCTTAAACATGAAAATACCGCTATTCCAGAAGTATGTCCCTTCTTTTAAATATTTTTGGGCTGTTTCAAAATTTGGTTTTTCTACAAATTCTTTAACTTTATATCCATCATTAATTTCTTTTGATGTATTTATATATCCGTATCCTGTTTCTGGGTAGTTTGGTTTAATTCCGAAAGTTACTATATAACCTTCTTGAGCAAGTTTTTTACCTTTTTGGACGGTAGATAAAAATTTCTCATTATCTTTAATTAAATGATCAGAGGGTACAACAATAATAATAGGATCTGATTCGGATTTTTGCATAATATATTTTGTTGCAACTACAATTGCTGGAGCTGTATTTTTAGCAACAGGTTCAGATAATACTACAGGGTTTTCAGTAAGATCATTTAATTGCATTTTTACACTTGTAGAATGTTTAGTGTTAGTGATACTGATAATATCTTTTTCAGGTATACAAACTTTTAATCTCTCAAAAGTTGCTTGTAAAAGGCTTTTATCTGAAATCAAATTTAATAGTTGTTTAGGATATAGTTCCCTTGATAGAGGCCATAATCTGCTTCCTGATCCACCTGCTAGTATTATTCCGTACATTTTTCCTCCTATATAATTATATAATTATACAATAAAATAAAAATAATTTAATATAGTAAATTTAAATGTAACTTTTCTTTATAAAAGCTCTCTTTAAAACTAGATAAATATAATTTCCCTTGAATAAAATAGATTTTTCTGATAATATGTTGTTGTAATGTTTGAGTGGGATTTGAGAAAGAGAGTAATAGCTGGAGCTATCGCCTTTGGAGTATTATCTACAGGGCTTTTAATCGCTTTAGTTTATCAATCTCCATCAAAAACTGATGAGATATATTCTGCAGCATTAAAGGATTTTGAGGATGGAGATTATCAAAATGCTTATTATTTATTCTCAAAGGTTGGGTTATTTTCTAATTTAAAACCTATTTCTATCTATCATAGAGCAGAATGTGCAAGAATGTTGGATGATGATAAATCAGAATTAAAGCAGTATCAGCTATTATTTAATAATTATCCTAAACATAAATTAAGTATCCGTTCTCGTTATTTAGCAGGTCAAAAATTAATTAAAGATAGACCACAGCTGGCTAAAAAATATTTTGAATATATAATTCATAATGCACCTGATACAGATTATGCTATTGCGTCTGATTATTATTTGGGTGTTATTTTGAAGAATAAGTATGATAATGCAAAAATATTTCCTCAGTCTGTAAAAGATGATGTGCAAAATCATTTTAGGCATTACATTGAAAAAGCTCCATCAGGTAAGTTAGCATTAAATGCTGTAAATGATTGGTTGAGTATTGATACAGAGATTGCAAAAGATGATTATTTGCTCATGGCAAAAACTTGTTATATATTCGGGGAATATGAAAAAGCAAGAGAATTGTTGCATAAAACAGATATATCAGAGTCATGGACTCTTGATGTAAAGAATTCATATGCGTTAAAAAACTTCCCTCGTGCAAAATATTTAACAGAAAATGGTCTTCAAAAGCATGCGCAATATGTTTCAGAAGATGAAATTATTGAAGCTATAGATATATATAATACATTATCAGATTCAAAATCTACAGCTGTCGATAGATTACTTGGGCTGTCTTCTGGTAAAGGGCGTGATTATTTATTAAATTTGAAATGCCAAAGTGTTCCTCAAAAAGATAAAACAACATGTTTTAGTTATTTATATTTAAAATATCCAAATGGAAGATTTTCAGCTGATGCTCTTTCAAATATATTTTTTGCAAAAATTAAATCAAGAGATTATGAAAATGCAAAAAAAATAGGCAGAGATCATTTGAACAAATTCCCTAACTCAAATTCATCGCCCATGGTCATGTACTGGATGGGAAAGCTTGCAGAAAAAACAAATAATTATCAAGAATATACAAGTTATTATAAAAGTGTAATAGATAAATTCCCTGATTCTTATTATGCATATCGAGCTTATTTAAGGTTAAGTAGAACTAATGGACCTTTGGTAACAGATTATATTAATCCAAAACCTGTTATATACCCATACAAATATGCTCATAATAATATAATAGTAAAACTTGTTGAACTAAAAGATTATGATATCGTAAGTGAATTAGCAGATAATGATGATTTTGTAAAAAGCTGGGTGCTATATAAAAAAGGTGACTACTCTCATTCAATGCTTGTAGCAAGAGATGCAATGGAAAAAATTAAAGATAAACCAGATAAATATGATTTGAGATGGCGTTTGGTTTATCCGGTTATTTTTTATGATGACATCAAAAAATACGCTGATTTGGCAGGGAATAATCCTCCTTTAATGCTGGCTTTAACAAGAGAAGAAAGTTATTTTGATCCTTTGGCTCAAAGTGTTGTGGGGGCAAGTGGACTTATGCAACTCATGCCTTCAACTGCTAATGAAATTAATTCAAAATATAAATTAGGTATGAATACATCTTATGCATTATTTAATCCATATTCAAATATAAAATTAGGAAATTATTATTATAATTTTTTAAAGCGTAACCTTGAAGGTTTAGATGTTTCTTCTGTAGCTGCATATAATGGTGGAATTGGTTCTATTCAACGTTGGAAAACATCTTTGTATTATAATGACACTGATGAGTTTGTAGAACAAATACCATACCCAGAAACTCAAAATTATGTAAAAAAGGTGTTCAGAAGTTATTGGAATTATATAAGAATTTATAATGGTAATGACTAAAAAAGCGATTTAATATTGCATTAAATCGCTTTTTTTAAGAATGTTTAACTATTAATATTAAATTAAATTAAATTAAATCATGTTTTTTCTGATATTTTCTTTTTGCTTGTCAATTTTTTTAATTCTTTTTTCAATTGACTTTATCTGTTTACTTAAAGCTTTTCTTTCCGCTTTAATTGCTGTATATTGAGCATCAACATCAGAATATTTTGTTTTATAGTTTAATAATTCGTTTCTTACATCTACTTGTGCATTGTCTAATTGAATAATAGCATTTTGCATTTTTGTATTTCCTGTAGGTTCTTCGTTAACTGTAGATGATTTTGTGTTTACAGTTGAAGTAGAATTTGAAGCTATTGTTCTATTAGGTGAAGTTTTTACAGGTGTGCCATAAGCAGTATCATCAAAGTTTAACGGTGTAAATGCATTTCCATCTGCAAAAGCAACACTTGAGCATGCTAATAAAATAAATAACGATAAAATAGAATTTTTTAGACTTTTTTTCATGCCAATTCTCCTTATATTAAATACAAAATATTTATATGTGATTAGTATATATTATGAATTATTAAAAAAACTCATTCAAAAAAATGAAAAATATATGGAACAAAAATTGGGTGTTTTCGTCATGTATAATTGGTATATTTTTAATTATTAACTTTTGTAAAGGGTTAAAACCTTTACTATTTCAACGTTTTATAAAAAAACATTAAAAACATGAAAAAAAACATGGAAACATGTGCTTGATTTCGAATTTTCTTTTGCATACAATAAGAGACGTGCCCAGTGCACAGCAAACATTAAAAAATAAGTCAAAAAAATAAATAAAAAAATCACTTGACAAAATTTTTTGATGATATAATATAAGAAATGCAGATGACACTAGCAATTAGAAATCAATAATAATTTGAATGCATCTGATTTATATATAAAAAGTAGTAAACCCCATTTTTGAAAATTCAATAATGTGTCTGCGATAGCAGAACTCTTAATGAGTGGTCGAAGAAAAAAATAATAAATGAACATTGACAACAGAATAGCTGAAGACATAATACTTTGTTAATTCTAAAAA
>CALVEU010000006.1 GCA_944326635.1 Candidatus Gastranaerophilales bacterium
AATCAAGAGTTAACAAATGTAAAAAATACTCTGAATGATGTGTTGGATTTGTTGGACTTTGGTGCTATAATAAGTGTAATAAGTTTTCACTCTTTAGAGGATAGAATAGTGAAACACTTATTTAAATATCACTCGCAGAGGTGTCATTGTGATAAGTCTCAAATGATATGTCATTGTCCGCCTCCAATATTAGAACTGGTAAATAAAAAACCGATAATAGCGAGTGATGAGGAGATAAAAATAAATCCTCCTTCAAGAAGTGCCAAACTCAGAATAGCTAGATGTATTAGGCACTAGGGTGAGGTTAGAACCTGGGGTAGAAAATTGAATACAGCAAGAGTAAGAACATCAGAATTAGTAGTATCGGAAGAAAATTATTATAGTCAATCATATGTAAATAATCCGATAAGAGAAGAAAATCAAGTAATTGAAGGTTATTTTCAAAAGGAGATTTCACAAAAAGCTATGGCTATCAGAAAAGTTAATAAAACATTATGTGGATTATTAGGAATTGCCGTAATTGTAGCTTTTATCGGTTATTATTTTGCGATGTCTAATGAACTTACTTTGAATAAACTTAGTCGTCAGATTACTACTTTGAATGATGAAAATGCTGAGCTGCAAAATCAGTTGGACAGATTAAAATCTTTCAATAATGTGGACAGTAAAATGATGCAGTATAATATGCTTCAAAAAGCTTCTAAAGTTATTGAAGTTCCTGCTGTTCATTCTGCTGTTACAGTTGATAAAAAACTGGAAAAAACAGCTGCATTTAACTGGGCTATTGGTTATTAATTTATGGAAAATATAATACTCTATGCCATCCCGTTTATTTTATTTTTTGTCTTAGTTTCAATTCAGTTAATTTCAACAAAACCGAACGGCAGAGTTATTAAAAAATATGGAAAACCGATAAAATACTTTTCAAACAAAAAGTGCTTTAATACTGTTCCTATGCGAGGTACATCTGTTGGGATGTATATTTATTCTGATTTTATAATTCTATTAGATGGCGGAAAAGAATATTTTTTAGATAAAGAATTTAAAAATTTTAAATTGTATGGAAGTATTCTGATAAAAATATTTGAAATAGATATTGAAAATGGAAAAACGCTTCAAATCAACATAAATCAGAAGCAGGAGAATGTATTAAAAGAATTTTTTCGAATAGAAAATGAAAATCTATAACTAAAGAATGAATTATCCCATACTAAAGTATGAATTTTTGTAAAATTTATTAAAGTTTTTTCTGTATCGTGCCGTATATATATTTGAAGGCATGTATGTAAGGAAATTTTAATGAAAAAAGAAGAAAAAAATAACGGTGTGTCACTTTTTTCACAATCTGATTATATGATTGGAGAAGATCCTATTGAAGAAATTTTTGCGCTTAATTTGGGCGATTTTCTGGCTGAAAATCTTATTTCAGAGGATTTGGCAAGAAAAATCGGAAATAGTGTAAAAGATAAAAAATCAGGTTTGATAAATCAATTAAAAGAATTGATTTCTATATATTCTTTACAAAATACGTTATGTGTTTTGAGTTTTGATAAATCAGAAGAGCAAGCTATTTATACATCTATTGCTCATTCTGTAAAACAAATGTTAGAAATTCAGGCATGTCATATTTATCTTGAAAAAAATAATGAATTAGATCTTGTAGGTACAACATCAGCGAGTACTGAAATTTTTCAAATAGATGAAAGTACGCCGGTGGGTAGATCATTTTTGGCTAAAGAATCTATATTTGATAAAGATGCAACAATTATTCCAATGCATTGTAATATAAAATCTACTGGTGTAATTGTTTTAGAAAATTCAGAACAAATTAATCGGGAGTATATTGATCTTGTGGAAAGTATTGCAATTCTATTTGCTACATCAATGACTTTACAACATACTATCGATGAAACTAATAAATTGATTAATGATGAAAATTCTTCTGTTTCAGATTTGCAACATATGAGAGCAGAACTTACTGCATTAATCGGCGATCTTTGTGATTATCAGCAAAGTTTTGTTGAAAATCTTGCAAATGCTGTGGATACAAAAGGCGGATATAAAGTTTCTCATTCTAAGAATACTGCAAAACTTGCAAGACAACTTTGCAAGCAATTAGGTTTAAATGAAAAAACAACTGATTTGATATATTATGCAGGTCTATTGCAAAATATCGGTAAAATTGCGCTTCCAGAAAAAATCTTTGCAACAAATGGTAAATTATCTGCAGAAGAATTGCAAAAAATTCAGGAACATTCAAATATTGGGGTTCATTTATTAATGAATATCAATTTCTTATCAGAAGTTGTTCCATATATAACTTATCAAAAGGAAAGATATGATGGTACAGGATCTCCTGAAGGTTTAATAGGTCAGTCAATTCCGTTTGGTTCAAGAATTATTGCAGTGGCAGATGCTTATTCTGCAATGACATCTGATAGACCATATAGAAAAGCAATGCCAGTTGGTAAAGCATTAGAAATAATGCAGTCTGAAGCCGGATCAAAATGGGATCCTGTAGTTATTAATGTATTAGCAGATGTTGTAAAATAATTAACCATTTTATATATTGAAAGAGCCGTCAAAAATAATTTGGCGGCTCTGTTGTATATAAATTATTTAATAATGCTAAATGCAACAATGTTATGAATCCCAATATTTAGCCAATCGTATTTGAAACAGACATAATCATTGCAATTGCAATTATCGCCGTCGCAGGTACAATAGTCTGAAAGTCTACATACTAAAGCATTTTCTAGTGTAATAAAGTCATCATGGCATTCTTCGCATTTTCCTTCAGGTAAAAATATTTCTCCATCGATTTTTAAATGACCTGTGAATATTGTGATTTTGTTAGTTCCGCTTTCTTCAATGATTTTTGCAATTGATTTAATTAGATGTTTTGTCATAATAAATCTCCTATGTAATAACCTTCAATTGCAGTATATGGAAATTTATTATAAATATAATCAGTCAGTGTAGCTAATCATAATTCTGTATTTTCTTAAAATCTAATTTATCAAAGTTACAAAAAATAAAGAATTTTGTTTTTTTTATATGTTTGTGTTACAATATTTGCAAGGGAATTAGTCTAATTAAGGGGAGAATATAAATAATATGGCTGATGGAATTACAGAAGTAACTAATGAGAATAACACACAGGCTCAGCCTGTAGAAAAGATTGAAGTTAATGAGCTTCCGGATAATGATGAAGCCATTGAAACTAAAACTTCCCAATCTTATGATGCAAGTAATATTAGAGTTTTAGAAGGGTTAGAAGCAGTAAGGATGAGACCTGGTATGTATATCGGTTCAACTTCTCAAAGAGGTCTTCATCACTGTATCTATGAGATTGTAGATAATTCAATTGATGAATCTCTAGCAGGTTTTTGTACAGATATTCATGTCACTGTAAATAAAGATAACAGTGTAACTGTTGAAGATAACGGACGTGGTATTCCTGTTGATCTTAAACCGGAAACTGGAAAATCAGCTTTGGAAATCGTTCATACTGTATTACACGCGGGTGGAAAATTTGGCGATGGTGGTTATAAGGTATCTGGTGGACTTCACGGCGTTGGTGCATCTGTTGTAAATGCTTTGTCTGAAAAATATCGTGTAGAAGTTTCTCGTCAAGGTTTTGTATGGCGCCAGGAATATATGAGAGGAGAACCTCTTTCTCCTGTTGAAAAAGGTGAAGCTACAGAAAAAACTGGAACAAAGACTACTTTTTGGCCTGATCCAGAAATTTTTACAGAAACTACAGAAATTGACTGTGACGTAATTGCAAACAGATTGCGTGAAATGGCGTTTTTAAACAAGGGTTTGAAAATTATTTTCACAAATGCGCATACTGATACAACTGAAACTTTTCACTATGTAGGTGGTATTGGAAGTTATGTTGAGTTTTTAAACCAGAACAGAAATGTATTGCATGATAAACCTATTTATATTGATAAAGTCGTAGATGGTATGCAAATTGAAGTTGCTATGCAATATACTGATGCGTATAGTGAAAGTGTTTTATCATTTGCAAATAATATTAATACACATTCAGGCGGTACTCATTTAACAGGGTTTAGAAACTCTCTAACTCGTGTATTTAATGATTACGCAAGAAAAAATAATATTTTAAAAGATTCTGACCAAAACTTATCTGGGGAAGATGTAAGAGAAGGATTGACAGCAATTGTAAGTGTTAAAATTCCTAACCCGGAATTTGAAGGTCAAACAAAAGAAAAATTAGGTAATGCTGAAGCAATGGGTGCTACTCAAGATGCAGTTCGTGATAAACTGCAAGAGTGGTTAGAATTTAACCCTAAAATAGCAAAAATTATTATTGAAAAAACATTGCAAGCTCAACGAGCTCGTGAAGCTGCAAGAAAAGCAAGAGAATTAACAAGAAGAAAATCTGTTTTGGAAAATTCTACATTACCTGGTAAACTTGCGGATTGTTCAAATAGAGAGCCAGAAAAATGCGAAATCTATATCGTAGAGGGAGATTCTGCCGGTGGTTCTGCAAAACAAGGCCGAAATAGAATGTTCCAAGCTATTTTGCCTTTAAGAGGTAAAATCTTAAACGTTGAAAAAGCAAGACTTGATAAAATTTATGGTAATAACGAAATTCAATCAATGGTTCAGGCATTTGGTATAAATATCAGCCGAAATCCAGATGAAGTTGATTTGGAAAAACTTCGTTATCATAAAATTATTATCATGACCGATGCTGATGTTGATGGTGCGCACATTAGAACACTTCTTTTGACATTCTTCTTTAGATATGCAAGACCTTTGATTGAAAACGGTTATGTCTATATTGCTCAACCGCCTTTATTTAAGGTTACTCAAGGGAAAACTTCTGAATATCTATATGATGAACATGCATTGGATAAAATGCTTAAAGAACGTGGTATTAAAAATTTAAGCTTGTCTGATAAAACTAAATCAAGAGTTAAAACTGGTGATGAATTATTAGAATTAATCAAAAATATGTCAGCATTTTATAATTCTTATAATAATCCTATATTGAATTTGTATCCTGCTGTTGTATTAAGAGGATTAGTTCGTTCTAATATTGAACCTGAATATTTTGAAGATCAGGCTAAAATGAATGAAGTTGTTGAATACTTAAATCATTATTTACAAGACCATGCTAAGAATTACAATATTCAAGAGGCTGCAAATTATGTATGCTCATTGAAATATAATCCTGAAAATGCAAAATATGCTATTCAATTAAATTTCAATGAAGAAGAGCATGTGTTGATTACTCAAAATATCGTAAAAAGTTCAGAATATAAGAGATTAAAAACTTCTTACCCATTAATTAGAGATTATTTGATCGAAGAAGAAGATACTTTAATTCTTGAAACTGATACTGAACAATATGAAATAAATTCATTTGAAAAACTTCAAAAATTTATTGACGATAGAGGTTCAAAAGGTTTGCAAATTCAACGTTTCAAAGGCTTAGGAGAAATGATGCCTCAACAATTATGGGAGACAACTATGGATCCTGCAACAAGAACTTTATTAAAAGTAAACGTAGAAGATGCAATGTTATGTGATCAGTTGTTTGATATACTGATGGGCGATAAAGTTGATCCTCGAAGAAACTTTATTGAAGCTAACGCGGTATATGCTACAAATATTGATACATAGAGTGCAGTTTTTTAACAGTAACTTTAAGTATTGATGAATTTTTATATAAAAAGCCCTTTATGGGGCTTTTTATTTGAACAATTTTTTTGCTTGTTGTAATATTATTACATAAGTTATACGAAAGAGAGATTTAAAATGACAAAAAAAGAATTAATTTTTTTAGGACCACCAGCTTGTGGTAAAGGTACACAAACAAACAAATTAGCAGAATATTTACATTTCCCACACATTGATACAGGATCTCTTTTAAGAGCTGAAATCAAAGGTGAAACAGAAGCAGGGAAAGAAGCTAAGGCTTATATTGACAAAGGGCAATTAGTTCCTGTTGAATTAGTTACAAGGATTATCAAAAACAGATTATCTCAAGAAGACTGCAAAAACGGTTACATTTTAGATGGTTTTCCAAGAAGCGTTGAACAAGCTGCAGAACTTGAAAAGATGAATGCTGAAATTGATAATGGTATTGATACTAAATTTATTGCAGTATACTTTGATATCGATACAAGTATTCTTGTTGAAAGAATTGTAAATCGTCGTTCTTGCCCTGTTTGTGGAGAAATTTATAATCTTGAATTTAAACCTCCAAAAGTTGCAGGTCATTGTGACAAAGATGGTGCTGAACTTACTCAACGTAAAGATGATACAAGAGAAGTTGCTCAATCAAGATTTGATACTTACAATAAAGAAACAGCTCCTTTGGTAGAATATTATACAAATAAAGGAGTACTAAAATCTATCGATGCAAACGGATCAATTGATGAAGTTTGGGAAAGATTGTTACAAGTAATTAAATAAAAAAGAAAGGTGCGATAGTTTATAAATTATAAGAGGGACAATTAGTTTTAAATTCTAAAAGTCCCTCTGTATATAAATTATCGTAAAATAGAATTATGATTCATAAAAAGTCTCGTGATGAAATAAAAAGAATGCGTCATGCTGGGCATATCGTTGCTCTTGTTCATCAAAAAATGAGAGAAGTGATTGAACCTGGTATAAGTACAAAAGAATTAGATAGTATTGCTCATGATATTATTCGTAAAGAAAGAGCAATTCCTACATTCCTAGGCTATCATGGTTTTCCTGGATGTATTTGTGCATCAATTAATGAGCAGGTCGTACATGGTATTCCTAATGAAAATGTAAAAGTAAAAGAGGGTGATATCATAAGTATTGATGTCGGAGCTACTTATGCAGGAATGGTTGGTGATGGCGCTTGGACTTATCCTGTAGGAAAAGTCAGTGAAGAATGTCAAAGACTTTTAAAAACAACAGAGGAAGCTCTTTTTGCAGGTATTGCACAGATGAAAGCAGGGAATGTTTTAGATGATGTATCTGGAGCAGTAGAGGCTGTTGCATTGAGAGAAAAATTAGGTATTGTTCGTCAATATGGTGGTCATGGTGTAGGTCATGAAATGCATGAAGATCCGTTTTTATTTAACTATAAAGTTGGTGATAGAACTTTATTAAAATCAGGTTATGCAATAGCAATTGAGCCAATGTTGAATTTAGGCGGAGACGAAGTTGTTGTGGCAGATGATGAATGGACAGTTAGCACAAGTGATAATATGCCATCCGCTCATTTTGAGCATACTGTGCTTGTTACAGATGATGAACCTTTAATAATTACGCAGTTACTAGCGTAAGGAGAATTATATATGAATTATTATGTGGGCTTATCACTTGCAGCATCATCAGGTATGGACAGTGGGCTTGCAATCTTAGATGAAGAAAATAATTTAATTCTTGTGGATAAACTATACACAATGAATGATGTTATGTTCTTTTTTGACAATTATCCGTCATTAAAGTATTCAAAAATTTGTGTGTCTCTTGTGTGGGATAGGACAATGCTTAACGGTAAATGGAGGATATTAGGTAAACCATATCAAATGGTTGCAACAAATCCTCTAATTCCGAATAGAGAAGGGTGGACCCAAAGATATTCTACAAGAGGTTGTGAGTATTTTAAATCATTAATGGAAAAAGGTGCCGAAATTAATAGGTTTGAGCTTTATTTAACAAGACAAAGTTTACATTTGAATTCTTGTTATAAAGAAAGATCTCCTGCTGATTGTAAATTTTTACAGCAAACTTTAAAAAATGAATGGCATATTGATTTACCTTCGAATATGATGCCAATGTCACAATTAGAGGCAATTGTCGGTGCAATTTTGGCAAAAGAAAATGCTAAAAATCCTGAGAATATAAAAGTACTATCTCATTTTAGAGATGCGAATGTAATTGATGTTATTAGTAATCCTAAAATGCTTGCTGTATAATTATTCTCTACTACTTAGCAGACCTAATGCAAGACCAATTGCAGCACCTATGCCTAAGCCCCAATAAAGTTTTGTCTTTTTAACACTTCTAAAAGCTTCATTACAAGTATTTTCCATTAAGCTTGGCTGCTTTTTAAAAGTATCAAAATTATTAGCAAAATTGTCTTTTAGATTTTTTACAGCTGTTTTGTCTGTAATTTTTTTATCAAGCTCAATACATTTTTGAGTAATAACACTTACATCTTCTGTTAATCCCATTTCTTGTAAAATCATTTTACTTTCAGTTGAGACAGCTTTTTTATCTACTTCTTTTGCTATTTTCGCAAGAGTTGCAATTTGTGATTGAGTTTGATTTTTAGTAATATCGAAAGCTCTTTGTATAAATATATCTTTAGAAACCGGTAAATAGTATGCATTCATACCAATAAGTGCTCCTGCCATTGTTGCTCCGATTTTTCTTTTACGAGCAGCAGAAGGATTTGGTTGGTAATATGTCATTGAAGGTGTAATTTGTGTACTCATATGCGCGCCTTAAAATTTTTTATCTAGTATATTAATGATCCTAAAAAAAAAATTTGCTATTTAAGATTGAAAATTATGTAAAAATTTGTTATAATAAAAAAAAGATATTAAGAAAGGAGCTATATATGAAAAGATTTGAGAAAGTCGGGGGGGGGGCAGTTTAGCAGCTCCATTTAAAGGTTTTACCCTTGCAGAGGTGTTAGTAACTTTAGGGATTATTGGTGTGGTGTCTGCAATGACAGTACCTACTCTTATGCAAAATCATCAGAGAAAATCTTATGTAACCCAGTTGCATAAAGTTTATAATATTGTGCAACAAGCAAGTATTCAATATATGACAGATAGAAATGCTGTAAATTTGAGAGAGGCTGGATTGAATAGTGAAGATGCTGCTGCTAATTTTATAAAACAATATTTTAAAGTTGTGCAAGATTGCGGAACTGATCAAACTCCATGTTTTGCAGCAACAGCAGATTATAAAAAAATAGCAGGGGTTACAATTACAAAATGGTACGCAAAACGTCATTTTGTGTTAGCTGATGGAACAGCTATTGCAACATATTATACTGGTGGTAGAACTGCTGAAACTCATATATTAGAAGTATGGGTTGATACAAATGGACAAAAAGGTCCTAATATTGTTGGACGTGATTTGTTTGTTATGTATTTATATAATAACGGAGTAATAGATGATATGGCTGCAAAAGGAGGATCCGATGATGATACAGAGTTAACAACATCTGTTCCAATGTCTTCAGATGAAAGAGAACAAAGGTTTAATAATTATTGTAATTCAAATAATGCAAATAATTACCATGGTTGTTTTGGAAAAATATTAAATGATAATTGGGAAATGACATATTAGAGATTTTTCAATTTTTCATTAATAATTTCTATTACTTTATTATGGATATCTTCAATAGATTTAGTCGCATCAAGAACCTTAATTCTTTTAGGTTCTTGTTTTGCAAGTTCAAGATAGCCTTCTCGAACTCTATTATGAAAATCTATTCCGGCACTTTCCATTCTGTCTTTTTCTTTACCTACTCGTTTCATAGATGTTTCTACATCTATGTCAAATACAAAAGTTAAGTCAGGTTTTTTCCCATTTGTTGCTATATCATTTAATTTGTTAATTCTTTCGATATCTAGTCCTCTGCCGTAACCTTGATAAGCTACAGTAGAATCTATGTGTCTGTCACAAAGAACAATTTTACCTTGAGAAACTGCAGGGTTGACAATTATATCAATATTTTGAGCTCTGTCTGCTAAAAATAGAAAAGATTCGCATCTGTCAGATACTGGCCCATTGTAATTTAATAAAATTTCTCTTACTTTTTCTCCGAGTCCTTTACCACCAGGTTCTCTTGTGAGCAATACATCTTTTTCGTTATTTTTTAAATATTCTGCTAATAATTCCATTTGTGTGGTTTTTCCACACCCGTCAGCTCCCTCAAATGTTATAAATAATCCTTTTTCCATTTTTAACCTCTTTATTTAATTATATCAAAAAAATCGCATTTGTGTTTTAGCATATGTTATGCTAAAATTCACCTAAGAGGAGAGATTATATGGGTACTAAAATCACTAAACTTAATAATAATATAGAATTTGCGTATAAAAGAAATCCTAATACTCCAAGGGTTGCTTTTTATTTAAATTTTTCGTTGAATAGACCTGTAACAGAGCCTGGTGTTTATTCTTTAATGGTAAGATTGTTTATGCAAGGGACTAAATCTCGAACAGCTCAACAGTTATCAGAAGAATTGGATAAATATGCAATTGATTTCTCTGTTGAATTAAAATTGGATTATATTAAATTCAAATTTGTTTGTTTGAATGAAGATTTTGAAAAAGCTCTTGAAATTTTTACAGATATTGTCAAAAATACTACTTTTGAAGAATTTGAAAAAGAACGTACAAAACTTCAAGGTGAAATAGTTGCAGAATTAGATTCTCCTCGTGCAAAAATTATTGATAGTTATTATAAAAATATTTATGAGGGGCATAATTATGGGTTTACAAATACTGTAATTCTTGAAAATTTACCTAATATAAAAAAAGAAGATGTAATTAATGCTTATAATGAAATTGTTGCAAATAGCAAAAAAGTTTGTGCATTTGTAGGTGATTTAGATTTTGATTATGTTGATAATTTATTGCAAAAGCATTTAGGTGATATTAAAGAATCTACTGAAGAATTGCCAGAATTGCCTAGCCCAATTCTTAAAGAAATGAAAAATGTAGAAGTTATTCAAGATGATTTAAACCAAGCACATATTTTAAAAGGTTGGACAGTATCTTCTGCAGATAGTGATGATTTCGCTGCTATTTCTTTATTGAATATTATTTTAGGAGCGAGTGGGCTATCTTCAAGATTATTTTTGGAATTGAGAGATAAAAAAGGTTTGGCATATGTTGTAAGAAGTGCTTATGATGTTGCAAGACTTTCTGCTAATTTTTCTATTTATATTGCGACAGAACCTAATAATATTGAAACTTCTTTAAAAGGTTTTGAAGAAGAAATTCAAAAGATAAAAACAGTTCTTGTAAGTGAGGAAGAATTAGAAAACGCAAAAAATAATATATTTGGGAAATGGGCTTTTATAAGTGAAACTAATTCTCAACAGGCACATTGGCTTGCTCATTATGGAGTAATGGGATTTGGTTATGATTTCCATAAGAAGGCTGTTGAAAAAATTAAAAAAGTAACTCCTCAAGATATTATGGATTGTGCTAATAAATACTTTAATGGCACTTATGTATTAACTGTCTTAAAGCCGTAACCAAATCAGCCAATAGATATGCTCTTAAATATCAGAAATAATATTCAAGAGGCATATTTGTGTTGAAGAATTTATATTTATTTCTGTTGACTTTAATATTATTTTTTTGCACCGGTTTTTCAAATCCCGTTGTAGATATTTCTTTATCTTATCAGCCAAACGTTGATAGGTTAGATAAGATGTTTCGAGAATATTTGCCTATAAAAAAAGATGATATTATTTTTACAAAAGTGCCAAGAGGATTGATTGTAAGTGTTAATGAAGATTGCTTTTTTAACGAGGGTGAGTCCCGAATTAAAGAAAGTTCTTTATGTTTATTGGATACAATAATTTTATTGTTAAAACAATTGCCAAATTATTGTGTTGTTGAAAATCATACAGAGGAAAATAGTAATGATGACGAAAATTGGGAATTGTCTTTAGAAAGGTCTGATAATATTGTTGAATATATGATTACATATGGAGCATTGCCATCTTCACAGTTATTTGCACTAGGGTATGGTCAATATATGCCTTTCAGGGGAAATGTTGAACCTACAGAAGGGCTTGATAGTATTGATAAAGAAAGCCTTAAATATAGTTATAATAATAAGAAAATTAATAATCGTGTTGATTTTGTAATTCTTGAATATGAAGCTAGGCGATAATACTTTTTTGTAATCTTGTAGTTCTATTTTCACTGAGAATATTTTTTAGTTTCATAATTGCTTGAGCATGTAATTGGCATACTCGAGATTCAGACATATTGATTGTTTGTCCGATTTCTTTTAAAGTCATATTCTCTTGATAATATAAGACCATTATAATTCTTTCTCTTTCGGGCAGTCTTCTTAGAGCTTTTTCTAATTCTTGTTTAACATTTTGTTCTTCGGCTTGCTCTTGAGGATTTAATTTATTTGTATCTTGAATTGTATCAATGATTTCAACGCTGTCATCCGTGGAACCTTTCTTGTCGTATAAAGATGTCATAGTTGTATCTTCTGACAGGATTTGTGTAACTTTTTCTGGATCCATGTCTAAGAAAGTAGCTACTTCATTTGTAGTCGGCATACGACCAAGCTCTTGTTTAAGATGTTCTTGAGCATTTTTAATGTCTTTTATTTTCTTTCTTACGCTTCTTGGTAAAAAGTCTTGGGCGCGAATTCTATCTAATATGGAGCCTCTTATTCTTATAAGAGCATAAGTTTCAAATCTTGTATTCTTTTGAGGAGAATATCTTTCAATCGCATTTATAAGACCTTCTACACCGTAACCGGCAATGTCTTCAATTGAAATAGTTGAAGGTAATGTAACTTTTACTCTGCCTACAACATATCTAATTAAATAGATATATTGTACAATTAAAGTATCACGGGCGGTTTTGTTTGTTTTATCACTTAGATATTCTTGCCATAAATTTGCAAGTTCTTCCTCCGTAAGTCTTTTTATATTATTGTATGATGTAAAATCAAAACTTTGGCTCATTAAACTTCCCAAATATTGTTCAAATATCTTACATATCTATTCTATACAATATAAGTTTGTCTACATCATTTAAAAAGAGGAATTGTTTTTAAAATAGTAAAGTTTGTGGTGGAATTACCATGCTCTAATTTTGTTGTTTTGCTTGTTCAGTATTTTCAGTTTCTGAGCTTTGTTCTATTTTAACAATCTCTAGTTTGGTAATTCTTGCTCCATCTACTTCTTTTACTACGAATATAAGATTATTTAATTCAACTTTATCATTAACTTCAGCAAGGCGTCCTAAAAGTTTTACAACAAGTCCGCCTATTGTATCGATATCATCATCATCAATTTCTTTTTCATTAATTTGAAAGTATTCTGCAAATTCATCTAATCTCATCATTGCATTTGCTATGTATGTATTAGGAGCAACTTCTACAATGTCTTCTTCTTGTTCTTCTTCTTCATCAAATTCATCTTGAACATCACCGAAAATTTCTTCAATTACATCTTCCAATGTTACAAGACCTGATGTACCACCAAATTCATCAACTACAATTGCCATTTGTCCTTTGCGTTTTTTGAATTCTAAAACTAAATTGTCCATTGTTATTGTTTCTGGAACTAGTAATACATCTCTTAAAATATTAGAAATAGGACAAGTTTGGTCTTTAATAGATAAAGAATATAAATCCTTAACGTGAACTAAACCTATTATATGATCTATGTCTTCGTCATATACAGGGTATCTGGTATATTGATTTTCTGCAGCTAATTTGTTTAATTCTTCCATAGACATATCACTTGGTATACATACCATGTCAGTTCTAGGAACCATAACTTGTTTAGCTGTTAAATCAGAAAATTTGAATACGTTATGTAACATATCTTTTTCTGTTTCATTTAATACACCACCGTCATAGCTTGCATTTACAAGCATATCTAATTCTTCTGTTGAATGAACTAATGATCCTTTATGAGAATGAGGAATGTTCATTAGTTTTAATACAAAATTTCCAAAACCGTTAAGTAACCAAATGAAAGGATTAAATATAAAAGTTAAAACTTGCATTGGACGAGCAACCCATAGAGCAGTTTTTTCAGTGTATTCTAGGGCAATTGATTTTGGAATTAGTTCTCCCAATACAACGTGGAAAAATGTAATTAATGCAAATGCGATTGATACAGACATTGTGTGAGTTGCAATGTTTTGACTGATTCCTGGTAAAAAGGCAAAAATCGGTTCAATGATATGTGCTAAAGTACCTTCACCAACCCAACCTAGACCGATACTTGATATTGTGACACCAAGTTGTACTGCTGCGATAAATTTATCTAAGTCTTTTAAAGCTTCTAAGGCTATTGATGCATTGTAATTGCCTTCGTTTACTAATTGTTCAATTCTTGTTTTTCGAACTTTTACCATTGCAAATTCTGATGCAACGAAAAATCCGTTTGAAAATAGTAAAAATGCTATTACAAACAAATTGAATATTGTATTACCCGAACCATCCATTATATATTTTTTCCTTCTTACTTCTGTTTTAGTGTAATTATAATATTTTTTATAAAAAAATGCAATCTTATTCTTGTGATTTAGGCATTTCTACTTCTTTAAGTTCTGTATAAATCATTGGAGAAAAGCCTTTTGTTGTTGAAACTGTAATTATTTTATATACAGGAGGGGTATTTAGTAAAGTTGGAGATGTAATATGGTATACTCCATTTCTCATAACTTCATCGTTTATATGAAGATGACCTGAAATAATAGAGATTACATTATCGTGTTTATCTAAAATGTCTAAATATTTGTCTTTTTGATAAACAGTATGTGTTGGTCTTTCTTTTGTCATAATAATAGGAAAGTGTTGAAAAATAACTACAGGGTCGTTTTTGTATTTTTTTAATTGTTTGTCTAACCAACTTAAGGTATTTTCTTTATAAAATCCGTTAGAGCCCGGTATTACTTCTTTTGCCCCATCAAGGACAATGAAAACAAATCCATTTTGTTTGAAAACGTAATTGGGCTTTTTATATTTATAAAAATAATTGTAATCTTTGATGATTTCTAAATAATGAGCTTTAGATAATCCATTTTGTTTGAAAACGTCATGATTCCCTATTACAATGTAGTATGGAACATTGAGTTTATTTATTATTTTTACAAAATCAGGCAGGTATTGTTCTTTAGGAGAGTCTAAATTGTCGCCGGTAAAAACAACAAAAGAAATATCTTTTTCTTTGTTTATACTATTTACAGTTTCTTGTAGAACTTCTGTTCTGTATTCGTTTTTTGCAATAAAATGAGAGTCTGTTACTTGGACAAACTTTATTACATTTGCGAATACTGTATTTTGTAATAATAATATAGAAAGTATAGTTAAAATTATATTTTTTTTCATTCGCACTTAGCCCTCTGGACAAATTATATCATAAATTATATTATATACAAAGGAGAAAATATGAGATTAGATAAGTTTTTAAAAGTTTCAAGATTAATAAAAAGAAGAACTGTTGCAAATGAAGTATCAGATATGGGCAGAGTGTATGTAAACGGAAATTCTGCAAAACCTTCAAAACAGATTAAAGAGGGTGATGAAATTAAAATAGAGTATGCAAATAGAACTGTAATTGCTAAAGTATTGAAAGTCCCTTCAAATAATGTAAGTGTTCAAGAAGCTCCTTCTTTGTATGAGATAGTTGAATAAATTTCTAAAATATGTTAAAATTAATATGTTTATAAATAAAGAAAGGAGCTATTTATGGAAAGATTTGAGAAAGTCGGGGGGGGGGCGTTTTAAAGCTCGTTAAGTCTGTGTTTAGGGGTTGTGAATTAGAAAAAATATGTTATAATAGTGATGTGGATAATCAAAATATAAAAGAGGATTTTATCGTGAAACAGGGCTTTACTTTAGCAGAAGTATTGGTTACGCTGGGAATAATTGGGGTTGTTTCCGCAATGACCGTACCTACTTTGATGCAAAACTACCAGAGAAAATCTTATGTAACCCAATTGCATAAAGTTTATAATGAGTTATCGCAGGCAGTTGTTCAGTATCAAACAGACAGAAATGCTGTAAATTTGACTGAAGCTGGTCTAAATTCTGTGGATGCTTTATCAAAATTTTTTAAAAACTACTTCAAAGTAGTCCAAGATTGTGGAAATGATAGTACGCCTTGTTTCGCTGATTCTTATAAAAAAATAGCTGGAACAGATACGTTATTTTATTGCAATAATAATTGTATGGTTTTGGCAAGTGGTGCATCTATTGGAACTCTTAATGAAAATAAAGATGGAAATTCTGAAATAATTACGCAAATTGTAGTTGATGTAAATGGTAAAAATGGTCCAAACATATTTGGTCGAGATGCTTTTTCTTTATTTTTATATAAAAATGGTGTTATTGATGATTTAACTGTCGCAGACCCATCTGATGATGAAAATTATGATTGGGCAGTTGTTCCTGCACCATTATCTAAAGAACAAAGAGAAGAAAATTTTACTTATGGTTGTATAAGTTCTAATGGCGGTCATTATCATGGTTGTTTTGGAAAAATATTAAATGATAATTGGGAAATGACATATTAATATTGACTTTTCTTTAAAAATCATTAATTTCATGACACATCTAGTACAAATGGATGATTTTATACAAAATAATTGATTATATTTTGAAATTGTCCGATTGTGTTAGAAAAAAGAGGTAGTCATGATAATTAACGGCGGAATCAGGTACTGTGAAAAAGGATTAACAACATCACTTCGAGCTATGCATGTTCAAAGTGAGTTAATCGGTATGTATAATGAAAATGTTACAGGGTTTGATAAAATCGGTTATCAAAGAAAAGACCCTGTAGTATCATCATTTACCGAATATATCGGGGTACATGGCCTTTCTCAGACAGTAGATGATAAAGTCGGCCGTATTGCTATGTCTGATAATCCTTTAGATTTAGCATTGGCTAATAAAGGTTATTTTCAGACTCAAAGTGCTGATGGAATAAAACTTACAAGAGATGGAAGATTTAAAATTGATAAGGATGGAAATTTATTAACTCTTGAAGATGCAAATGTGCTATCAAGTGCAGGTGTTCCTATAAAATTACATGTAGTACCTGAAAAAATTGAAGATATTAAAGTTAATTCTAAAGGGCTTGTAAGTGTATTTAATAAAAATACAAACAAGCTTGAAAATGTTGCATTTCTTGGAATTGTAGATTCAAATGGTGTTGTTGTAATGGATCCTCAAGTAAAGCAAGGATATAATGAGTATTCAAATGTAGCATTGCAAAATGAATTTATTTCAATGATGCCAATTATTAGAAATTTTGAAGCAAATAGACAAATTTTTATGATACAAAATCAAAATTTGCAAAAAGTAATTTCTCAGTTAGGACAAGCATAGTAAAGGAATAATATTATGTATAGTATGCAAGGTATAGTAAGAAAAAGTGTAAATAACGTAACTACTCAGTTTGAAAAATTAGGTTATGTCGCAAACAGTCTTGCTAATATGAATACAAGAGGATATAAATCTGTTAGTTTTGAGCAGATGCTTAATGAAGAAGGTTACTTGACAGGAGCTATTAGAACTGATTACAAACAAGGATCTATCCAAATTACAAGTAATCCTTATGATGTCGCAATTAACGGAACCGGATTTATACCTGTAGTATCTCCTGAGGGTGAAGTTGCATATACAAGAGACGGTCAATTTATGCAAGGAAAAGATGGATATCTTGTAACAACTGATGGTTGGATTGTTGGTGAAGGTATTCAAATCCCTACTAATTGTTATAAATTTGAGATAAAACCTAACGGTGAAGTTTATTCTTATGATGGAAAAAATACTCAGCCTAAAAAATTAGGGACAATCCCATTAGTGAGATTTGCTTCTCAAGAAAACTTAGAACAAGTTGGAATGAATAAATTAATGCCAACAGAAGATTCTGGAGATCCTCAATTGGTAAAAGATCATGATTGTTTCTGTCAAAACAATTTAGAAAACTCAAACACAAATATTTATGCATCAACTTCAGATATGTTGCGTTTGAACGCATCATTACTTGCAAGTACTCGTATGATGAAAGTTGTAGATGATATGTACAACAAAGCAATTAATATCAGAGAGTAGTAGCATAATTAATTAGAAAATAAAAGAAAGGACAAAAATGTTCACATCACTAGATAATATGGGTAAAGTTACATTAATGATGGACTTGATAACGCAAAGACAAAGAGCGTTAGGCTCAAACCTTGCGAATATTGATACCCCTGGGTATGTTCGTCGTGATATAAATTTCGGGGATTACTTAGGTTCAATGAATAGTCCTTTAGAAACAAAATTGTCAGAAAAATTAGGACCTTCTGGAGTAATTGAAGAACGTCAATATGAAGAAATTGACCCTGCAAATGAGTTGATGGAATTACAACAAAATTCACTTCTTTATACGATGGCAACAAGAAGAATGTCTAATATAATTACTGAGATGAAAACAGTTATCAATGTCGGCAAATAGGAACGTAGCCGTTCCATCCGCCAAATGATTAAGGCAAAACTAAATAAAAATAATCGTTAGAAAGGATAAAAACGGGAGCAAACGAGAGTGAGCGACTGACAAAAATATTTAAAATTAACGCATAACCGTTAGAAAGGGTATAAAAATGAGTATAATGGAATCAATGAATATTGGAGCAAATGCTTTAAAAGCACATGGCTTAAGGCTTGATATTCATGCGAAAAACGTAGCGAACGTTGATACTCCAAATTATGTAAGAAAAATCCCTGTTTTAAATGCGACTGAGGATATATCTTTTCATGGATTAATGAATTCAATGAAAGAAGATGTATTCGGAGTAGGAACTCTCCCTTATTTGCAAGGTGGTGTTGTATTTAACGGTTGTGTTGAAGACCCGACTTTGGGTGATAAAATTTATCGCCCCGGACACCCTGATGCTGATGCAAACGGTTACATAAGAGCTTCAAATGTAAATCCTGCTGTGGATATGGCTGATGCTATTTTGGCTCAAAGAGCATATGAAGCTAACTTAGCTCTTATTAATATTACAAAATCAATGGCTCAAAAAGCAACAGAAATCGGTAGATAATAATATTTTATTTTTGTCATTTTGAGTGTATTAGTCAGAAAAAATCCAGCCTATAGAAAGTAAAATTTAAAAGCTGGATTGTTTGGTGTTCGTCAGCAATGATAAATTGTCATTCTGAACTTGTTTCAGAATCTATATTTATGTTTTATGTTATAATCAATTTATGACAAAGTTATCTATTATAATTCCGATTTATAATGTTGAAAAATATATTCCACAATGTTTGGATAGTATTTTAAATCAGTCGTTTAAAGATTTAGAAGTTATATGCGTAAACGATGGATCTTCAGATGATTCTTTATCTGTTTTGCAAAGTTATAAGGCAAAAGATGATCGTGTTTTAATTATTGATAAAAAAAATGAAGGTTCAGGTGTCGCAAGAAATACAGCCTTAGCTATCGCAAAAGGTGATTATGTTTATTTTGTGGACGGCGATGACTGGTTAGAAGATGGAGCTTTAGAAAAAGTTGTCGCAAAAGCAGATCAGTTAAATACTGACATATTAATCTTTAGCGGGCTTTCATATTACAACGGTAAAGGGCAAAATGGGGCTTACAGTAAAAATAAATTGCCTCAAAAATATTTTGATAAAGTTTTTTCTTCTAAAGATATAAAAAAAGATATTTTTAAATTTCCATCTACAGCTTGGACAAAATTGTATAAAAGAGATTTTTTGATAAGAAATAATATAAAATTCCAAAATATAAAAGTAGGACAAGATCAACTTCCGTTTTTCCATTCAATGATAAAAGCAGAAAGAATTGCAATTTTGCCTGAAAATTTATATTGTTATAGAAAAAATAGAAAAGGTGCTGTGACATCGGCAAAAAAGAAAAAGAATTTTTCACCGATATATGTTTTCTATGGAATAGAAGAAATGTTGAAATTAGAAAATCTGTTAGATGATTATAAAGCTATTTTTGTAAATAGATATTTTTCAAAAGCAACATCTTGGCTCGGTAAATTCCAAGACGATTTGAAACATGAGTATTTTCTTGAATATACAAAACTTTTAGACCATGTAAAAATGGAATATCCTTTTGGTTGGTGGACTAAATTTAATCCGAAAGAAAACGACGGTTATTGGAATTTAAAAATTAAACAATTTATTGCAAAGATATAATTAAAGAAATATCCAACTCAAGAGAATTAAAAATATTTAATTCTCTTGGTATTTAACTAGACTTTAATATTTAGCTTATTGTCTGTAACAGATACCAGTTTTATCCCATTTTCTTTAATGTATTGCATACTTTTTTCAAATGATTTGTTAACAATTGACTTTGCATTGTAAGGATTTCTTAAAACCATTTTAGTAACCATTTCTGAAGGATTGTTAATTACTCCATAAGGTGTTTTTAATTTAGTTATTTTCATTTAAACCTCCTATATAAATGTCGATAAGCTCTCGAATATGGAACCTTTCGATAAGATTGTTTTATTCAAAAATATCCTTTATTCCAATTTGGTTTACATAATGAAAGACTCTACTTTTGAATACTATAACATGAGAATGGCTCTAGGCTTAGAATGTGCATGATAATATACTACCGTATTAAATTTCTTTTGGAGAGAGCATTGCTAATACAAAAACTGGAATCGTTCCAAGAACACCTCCCATTAAAATTGCACCTGCTATGGATAATAAAGCCATGATTATAGCTAATGGATTTGTTACAATTTTTTTGGATACAATAATAGCAATTGACAAAGCTGTATAAAAAACAATGCTTGTAATATGACCTACTCTTAACCCTAGTTGGTATCCCGAATTAAAATCAGGTACTGAATTTGATAATGTTACAACTAGTCCACTAATAATACCACCCAGTAGTGCACCTATAATTAATATAACTAATGCAAATAACAATGCTTGTCCAAAAGTTTTTTTCTTCGATAAATCTAACATATAATCACCTAAATTAAATAGTTACTGACCAACTTAAAATGGTGTCGACGGGGGGACTTGAACCCCCACAGCTCTCGCCACATGCACCTCAAGCATGCGTGTCTACCATTCCACCACATCGACACAAAAAAATATTAAATTTTCACGGAACATGTTATATCATTTGTGGTGGATGTGCTTCGCACCCTCTCCTCTAATGTGACATTTAGTCACATTCTCGTCGGCAGAGTACCACATCGACATAAACCTTGATTAAATTTTCACAGAACAGTTAAATCATATGCTTTGGATGAGTTTTGCACCTTTTTTTACAATATGCCATTTAGTCATATTCCATTCGGTAGAGCACCTCATCAACATAAGCCTTGATTTAATTTTCAATTTGTATAATCATACTATCATAAATAACTCGGATTGCAAAGGTGTTTTTATGGATAAGAATGATTTAATTAAGCGTTGTCTTAAATTTCAAGATGCTGTAGAAACTTATCCTTTCAAAGATAAGACTTACTATGAGTATGCTGTTTTAAGGCATAAAACTAATGGCAAATGGTTTGGTTTAGTTTTTTATTTGAATAATCGTTTATGTATTAACTTAAAATGTAATCCTGTTGATTCAGCTATTTTAAGAGATGAATACAAATTTATTACACCTGCTTGGCATATGAATAAAACTCATTGGATTATGGTTGATGTGAATAAATCGCCTAAGGATTTACTAGATGCCTTGATTAAAGAAAGTTTTGAATTGACAGCAAATAAGCGAAAATCCAAATAATTCTCATCTCATCTGGTATTCTTGAAATCAGTTTTTTACATGCAATAATATTGGTATGTTAGATACAATTACCGTAAAGGGAGCTAAAGAGCATAATTTAAAAGATGTTTCGCTGGAATTGCCGAAAAATGAATTAATCGTTTTTACGGGAGTTTCTGGGTCTGGAAAATCTTCGCTTGCTTTTGATACGATTTTTGCAGAAGGTCAAAGGCGTTATATAGAAAGTTTGTCTACTTATGCAAGACAATTTCTCGGGCAAATGGATAAGCCAAATGTAGATTATATTGACGGGCTTTCTCCTGCAATTTCTATTGACCAAAAGTCTACCAGCAACAACCCTCGATCTACAGTCGGAACTGTTACTGAAATTTATGATTATTTAAGACTTTTATATGCTCGTGTCGGAACTCCTTATTGTCCTGTGTGTGGTGAAAAGATTAAACCTCAAACTATTGATGAAATTGTATCTAGTATAATGAAATTGGGAGAAGGAACAAAAATTCAAATTCTAGCTCCGATTGCAAGAGGTAAAAAGGGGGAGTTTTCTTCAACATTTGAAGAACTAAGACAAGAGGGCTTTGTTCGTGTAAAAGTTGATGGCGAAATTTTTAACCTTGACGAAGATGAAATATCTTTAGCAAAGACTAAAAAACATGATATTTCTGTGGTTGTAGATAGGATTGTAGTAAAAGAATCTGCACAATCAAGAATTGCTGACAGTGTTCAAATTGCGTTAAAAAAAGCTGATGGAATTGCAGTTGTAGACGTAATCGGTGATAAAGAAATTATATATAGTGAAAAATTAGCTTGCCCTAAGTGTAACTTGAGCTTTGAAGAGCTAGCTCCGAGAATATTTTCTTTCAACGCTCCTTACGGTGCTTGTGAAAGATGTTCAGGGCTTGGAGCTGATTTTGTGATTGATCCGAATTTAATTGTACCTGACAGAAAAAAATCTCTTAAAGACGGTGCAATTTACCCTTGGTCAAAGACTTCTACATCCTATTATGAAGATGTTTTGAAATCAGTTTGTCATCATTTTAATATTGATATGGATAAGCCATTTGAAGAATTGTCTGAAAAAGACCAAAAAACAATTCTTTATGGTAGTGATGATATTGTAAAATTTACCGTGATGCGTTTTGGAACACATCGTTATGAAACAAAATATAGAAAATTTGACGGTGTAATTCCGTTTTTGGAAAAACGATATAATGAGTCTAACGGTGAATATTGGCGTGAAGAAATTGAAAAATATATGACAACTACTCCTTGTCCGGCATGTCATGGTGCAAGGCTTAAACCTTTTCCTCTTGCTGTAAGGATTAAAGATAAAAATATTTATGAATTTACATTGATGCCCATTGATGAGGCGCTAGATTTTGTGTCTGATTTATATTTGGAATTGAATGAATTTCAAATGCATATTGCAAAACAAATTTTAGATGAAATAAGAGCTCGTTTAAGATTTTTGAAAGATGTTGGACTAAGTTATCTTGACTTAGCTCGTCGTGCAGGGACATTATCTGGAGGTGAAGCACAGCGAATAAGGTTAGCGACCCAAATAGGCAGCGGTCTTTCAGGCGTTTTGTATGTTCTTGATGAACCATCAATTGGACTGCATCAAAGAGATAATGATAGATTGATTAAAACTCTTATAAAATTGCGAAATCTTGGAAATACTTTGATTGTTGTTGAACATGATGAAGATACAATAAGAAATGCTGATTATATTGTTGATATTGGGCCTAAGGCAGGAGTTAACGGTGGAAAAGTTATAGGTTGCGGTTCTGTTGATGATATTATAAATTCAAAAGGTTCAATTACAGGAAAATATTTGAGCGGGGAAAAATTTATTCCAATTCCTGAAAAAGTTAGAGAAGGTAACGGGTATTTTTTACATGTTAAAAATGCACATATTAATAATTTAAAAAATATTGATGTTGATATCCCACTAGGGAAAATAGTATGTCTTACAGGAGTTTCAGGCTCTGGAAAATCTTCTTTAATGCAGGATTTGATATATGAATATGCAGTGCATAAATTAAGAGGTAATAAACCAAAACCTCAAGGGGTAGATGAAATTATAGGATTTGAAAATATTGATAAAATTATTGCAATTGATCAATCTCCTATTGGTAGAACTCCAAGATCAAATCCTGCAACTTATACGGATTTATTTACACATATTAGAGATTTGTATTCAAAAACAAATGAGGCAAAACTTCGAGGTTATAAGCCCGGCAGGTTTAGTTTTAATGTAAAAGGCGGAAGATGTGAGGCTTGCAAAGGTGATGGTGTAATAAAAATCGAGATGAATTTCTTATCTGATGTATATGTCAAATGTGATGTATGTAAGGGCAAACGCTATAATCGAGAAACTTTAGAAGTGAAATATAAAGGGAAAACAATTTCTGATGTCCTTGATATGAGCGTGAAAGAAGCTCTTGAATTTTTTGATAGTATTCCGTCTATTAAAAATAAACTTCAAACATTGAATGATGTCGGGCTTGATTATATGAAACTTGGTCAAAGTGCGACAACTCTTTCTGGTGGAGAAGCTCAAAGGATTAAACTTGCAGCAGAGTTAAATAAACGTTCGACAGGGAAAACTCTTTATTTGCTTGATGAACCTTCAGTTGGGCTTCATTGGTATGATTTGGATAAACTTATAAAAATTTTGCAACAATTGGCTGATCAGGGAAATACTATTTTAGTTATTGAACATAATCTTGATTTTATAAAAGTTGCTGATCATATAATTGATTTAGGTCCTGAAGGAGGTATTGGCGGTGGTGAAGTGATTGCTCAAGGTACCCCTTTAGAAGTTTCTAAATGCAAAAAGTCATATACAGGTCAATATTTAAAACCTATTTTGGAAAATTCTGCAAAATAATAAATAATAAAGAAAGTTGGTCAAAAATGCGTAAAATATTTTTATATACTATATTGATTTTATGTATGATAACTCAGCCTGTTTTCGCGAAAGCAATAGCTGTTCAAGCATTAGATGATTTTTCTACAGAAAATCCTTCCTCCACTATGCGTATAAAAGTTCTTGAAGATGTTGTGATAAATGATGAAACAACTCTTGCTTCTGGTTGTGTTGTAGAGGGTAAAATAGTTGATGTTGTAAGTCCTAAAAGATTAAAAAGGAATGCTTCTTTTACTTTTGTCCCATTGAATTATACAGATTTGAGCGGAAAGACATATGATGTAAAAGGCTATTATCCGGCTAAATATACTACCAAATTAAATAAAGGAGAATTGGCAAAAACGGCTGCTCTTGGGGTTGGTAGCTTTTTTGTAAAAGGTCTTTCTTTAGGGTACAGTGCAATCGAAGGCGCTGTTAAAAATGAAAAGGATAATCGTTTCAAATCAAGTGTAAATTCTGTATATGAGGATTCTCCATTTTCGTATGTTGAAAAGGGTGGAGAAATTGAAATTAAGAAAGAACAAAATTTCTTTCTTAATTTCAAAGTAAAAGATGATGTTGAAAATGAAGAAAATTTGCCAAATTATAATTATGTAGAACTTGATTCTAAAACTGAAAATTAACTTATATAACCTATATATAAGGGAATTGACGGAATTTTAAAAGTATGTTATTATCCTCTTATAACAAATGGAGATATATTAATGAAAAAGATATTATTTGGAATTGCATTATTAATGGGATTAACTACAGTACCTGCATTCGCAAAAACTGCACCAGTACAAACTTTGCAAGATTTTTCTATTGCAAAACCTTCTCAGACTTTGCTTGTTAAAGTTTTATCTAATGTTCAATTAAACAAGGATGTAATGTTACATGAAGGTTATTATGTGCTAGGTCAAATAATGGACGTTTCTAATTCTACATTTGTATTTGTTCCAATAAAATATCAAAATTTCCATAATGAAGTTTACAATATTAATGGAAATTATCCTGCAAAATTTGTAGAGATGATTGATTCCCCTAATAAATCTCCTAACCAAGGGCTAATTCCAAAAGATTCAAAATTTTTACTTGATTTTGTAATTGTTGATGAAGCTCCAAATAATGAAATTGGGGCAAAGTATCAAAATGTTCAAACTCCGGAAAGTGGAATTTCTTCATTAGTAAATAAATCAGAGCCTGTTATTTATGATGGGTCTATTCCTCAGACAATGAAAGATTTTCCTGGTATAAAGCTTAATTCTTTTGATAATGGTAGTAACTTTAATATTCCTAAAAAGTTAATTATTCCTGTAGAAAAAAAAGATAGTAATATTAATTCATTAAAGCAATAATTTATAATTAATAATTTTATTATTGGAAGGGCTTTATGTTAAGAATAAAAAGAAACATTGTTTTAATTGCTGTTATAATTTTTATTCTTTTGACTTTGTGCATTCAAACTATTCCTAAAATGCAGTATTATTCAAAGATGAAACAAAGCAATTTAGTTGAGTTAGAAACTTTGGTTAAAGAGTATCCTAATTATCCTGAAGCCTATATATTGTTGGGTGAAAAGTATAGTCCTTTAATTCCAGAAAAAGCTGCTTTTAATTATAAAAAAGCTGTTGAAATAGTTAATAATAAAAATTTTGAAGCTGCAATGGATGAATATACAGCTTCTGCTTATTTGAAAAATGGGAATGCTGTTGCAGCTGTAAAATATTATTCAAATCCTATTCTTGTGAAATTTAATTTAACTACTAATATTTTGTTAGCAAATATTTTACAAACTATGGGAAGATATGATGAATCAATTTATGTTTTAGATTCATTTGAGAAAAATGATTTTTTGTCTATTGCTAGTGCAGAACCTGATATGTTTTCTCGTTTACGCTTAGAACTTTGGTATAATATTTTATCATCATTTGATGATGGTACTTATGCAAAAAATATGATTTTACATGCAAAAGCTATTGTTTATTATGAAAAAGCTGATTATGAAAATGCTTTGTTTTATTTAAATGAGTTTATGAAAAATTCAAATAATATCCCAATTTCTTTATTATTAAGAATATATACTGCAATTGGGGATTTGGATAAAGCTGAAAAATATTGTAATCTTTTGAATAAATATGAAAAATCTCAAAATTTTATGGATAGTTATTCTTTAGCTCTTTATTATTTAAAAATAAAAGATTATAAAAAATCAGAAGATATTTTAAAAGATATGGTTAATTCATCAAATAGAAATTTAACTTCAGATAAATTGTCAAAAGCATTATATGGATTTTATGGTTTGGGTATTTTAAATTTAGAAAAGGGAGATTATAAATCGGCGATAAAATATTTATCTAAAGCATTGGAATATAGGCCATATTATTATAATGCTGTGGTTAAGTTAGCAGAATGTTATAAGAAAACAAATGATTTAAAAAATTATAATAAGTATAATTTGAAAATAAAAGCATTATTAACATATTAAAAAAAAGACCGATTTTCTATATCGGTCTTTTTTTTGTGTTTCTAAAGAAATTAACCTTTAATTTGGCTCATTACTTCATCAGCGAAGTTTTCTTGGCGTTTTTCTAAACCTTCACCAAGCATATATCTTGTGAAAGCTTTAATTGTTAATTTGCCATCAATAAGTTGTCCTACTGTAACGTCAGGGTTTTTGATGAATGGTTGTTCTAACAATACTTTTCCAGATAAAAGTTTGTTTACACGACCTTCAACGATTTTAGCTCTGATTTGTTCAGGTTTCTTTTGAAGGTCTTCTTTACCCATTTCGATTTCAGTTTCATGGTCAATAACAGATTGAGGAATTTCATCTCTTGAAATAAATTCAGGAGCAGATGATGCGATGTGTAAACAAATATCATTCATTAATTCTTCATCTTTTTTATCTGTTTGGATTAATACACCTATTTTACCATTGTGGATATAAGAAGCTGTATTTCCTTCATAACGAACAAATCTTCTGAATGTGATTTTTTCGCCGATAGATGCGATTTTTTCTTTAATTACTTCAGAAATAACTTTACCGCATTTTTCGCAAGTAGAAGCTAATAAAGCATCATTATCAGCAGGGTTTGTTTTTGCAACAACTTCTGCTAGGCTATTTGTTAATTCTTTGAATTCTTCATTTTTTGCAACGAAGTCTGTTTCGCAGTTAACTTCAACCATAGCACCGCAATCAGCTTGGATAGAAGAAGCTACTAAACCTTCAGCAGCGATTCTTCCCATTTTTTTATCAGCAGAAGCAATACCTTTTTGGCGAAGAACTTCCATTGCTTTTTCCATATCTCCGTCAGTTTCAACAAGTGCTTTTTTTGCATCCATCATACCTGCACCTGTTTTGTCACGGAGTTCTTTTACCATTTGAGCTGTAATGTTCATTATAATTCTCTCCTTTTTTATTAGTAGAACGGAGGTCAAGATGTTTGGAGGTAAAGCTATTATCGGATAATGGCCTGCCTTCTTTTATCTTGACCTCTGAACTTCTTTATTCTGCAACTGTTTCTGCAGCTTCTGCTGTAACGCCTGCATCTTCAGGTTTAATGCTTTCTAATTTTTTAGCGTTTGCATTAGCTTCTTTTAATTGTTTTCCTTCTAAAATAGCATCAGCTAATTTTGAAGTGATTAATTTAATAGATCTGATTGCATCATCATTACCAGGAATAATGTAGTTGATACCATCTGGATCTGCATTTGTATCAGCTAAACAAATAACAGGAATGTTTAATTTGTTAGCTTCTTGAATAGCAATATCTTCTTTTTTCTGGTCTACGATGAAGATTAAATCAGGTAATCCTCTCATATCTTTGATACCGCCTAAAGTTTTGCTTAATTTGCCTAATTCTCTGTTTAATTTAGCAATTTCTTTTTTAGGTAATTTTTCAGCGTGCCCAGAGTTCATGAAATCTTCTAATTCTCTTAATTTGTTTACACGACCTCTGATAGTTTCGAAGTTAGTAAGCATACCGCCTAACCATCTTCTGTTAATATAATAAGCTCCAGATCTAAGAGCTTCTTCTGCAACTACTTCTGCAGCTTGTTTTTTTGTACCTACAAATAAGATATTTTTATTTTTAGCTGCGAAATCTCTAACAACAGCATATGCTTCATCAAGCAAGTCTGTAGTTTTACGCAAATCTAAAACGTAAATACCGTTTCTAGCACCGTAAATATACGGTTTCATTTTAGGGTTCCATCTTTGAGTTTGGTGTCCGAAGTGAACGCCTGCTTCTAAAAGTTCAATCATAGATGCTACTGGCATCGGTTTTCTCCTTTTGTTTTAACTTATTGTACTACGGGTTATACTGTCTCATTTTTATATTCATAAAAACTAGGGCAAAACCTATCAGACTAGTGTAACCAATTATATGATAATACAAACATGCCTTTATGCAAATTTATTATTGCGTTTTATTACATAAAAAAAACGGACTTTCTATAAAATAGATTGTCCGGTATTTCATTTTCTGAAACAAAAAGGATTTACATTAACTTATATTGTGTTTTAAAATCTAGTATTCAATACCTTGTCTTGCCATAACTCCCGTATCAAAGTAATGCTTGATAGGTTTCATTTCAGTAACAAGATGTGCCATTGCTTTTAATTCAGGGTGTGCATAACGTCCTGTTAATACAATTTCAAGGTTTTCAGGTTTGTTTAGTAATGCTTCTTTAACATCTGATACTTTAATCATATTCATTGCAGTGCATATGTTAATTTCATCAAGAATAATCAATTGATACTTTCCTGAATTGATAGCTTCTTTTGCAAATTCCCAACCTTTTTTAGCTTCTTTAAAATCTTCCATACAAACGTTATGAGAATAACATACTCTATCCATTCCAAATTGTACAACATCTAAGTTTGGTAGAAATTTTGAAGAAGAAACAATTTCTCCATAAGATGTTGCACTATCTCCTTTTGTAAATTGAATAATAAGTACCTTCCAGCCGTGTCCCAATGCTCTTAGAGCTAATCCTAGAGATGCTGTAGTTTTCCCTTTTCCATCTCCTGTGTAAATTTGAATATAACCATGTTCTAACACGACTCACTACCTCCAAATAAAACTGATAAGTTCCTCTATCCTTATTTTAACGAATTTTTCTCACTATTTAATCGTTCTAAAGTTGGATAAATATATCGAGCAAAAGATGGATAAATGTATCTATCCCCGCTCCCAAGATTTGTATATTCATCATAGAACTAAATTAAAAAAAATAAATAACTTTAAACGTTTCCATGCCAATCTTTTTACAATTAATTTTTAATAAAATCTATTAATTGGCAGTCTATCTATTTTTTAGGATTTTTTAATCTTTTCTAAAAAAATTTACATAATTTTTGTAAAGTATTTGTTAAAAAGTCTTGCATATTTTGAATAAAGTCTTGCTGTAGGGATTCATGGTGGTTTTTTGTATATTAATATTATTAATATATTAATTGAATTTATAAATAAAAATATGGGCATAATAAAACTAGGTCGATAAAATATATTAACTTATGTAACAAAATTTAGTATTGCTGAAATTTGTTTAATTCCAAAGCGTTTACATGTTTAAGAGTATAAAAAAGAGAAGAGCATATGAGTGTAAACAAACCAGGATTACCAAAACTGAATATGCAACAAAACGCTCTAGGCAGTGCATCTTTTAAAACGAGCACTGCTAGTAAGCTTGCAACTTCAACTCGTACTGGTTATGGGATCATGGCTCAACGTACCAAGGTTGGTACTGGTGCTATATTTAACGTAAAAACATACAATAGTGATTCTATAAGTGCTCAAAGACATGCTTTAAATGATAATAGAACAATAATAAAAAATAATAACATTATAGGAACTCCTGTTGCTCACAACTGTTCAGGGAATAATGCAATGAATAAGTATGCTATGGCATTACAAGCAGCTAGTTTGGTTACGCAAGCATTAGGATCTTTAACAGCAGCTAAGTCATCAGGAAGTGCTGTCGCAAATATAACCTCTTCTGTGACTTCTGGTACAACAGGAGCTATAGGTGATCTTGCTAATGCTAAATATTCATCTGAAATTCAAAAAGGTCTATCAAAACTTGAAACAGAAATGAATGATTATGAAACTAAGATGAATAAAGCTGAAGAAACAATCCAAAAAGAAACTAAATTGAAATCTGAAAATGAAACTAAGCTTAAAGATACAGAAAATCAGATACAAAGTGAAAAACAAAATATTACAAAACAAGAAGGAACTATTACAAAACTTCAAAGCTCAATTCAAACTGATAAAATGACATTAAGTTCTTTAAAATCTCAGTTAAGTACTGCAGGTGATTTGGCAAAAATGTCTATTCAATCTCAAATTTCTGAATTGGAGGCTAAGATTGCTCAAGAAGAACAACAATTAAAAGAAGCTCAAGAATCTAAAGCAAATTCTCAAAAGAATTTAGAAGAACTTGGAAATACTAAAAAAGATTTAACAAATCAAATAGCTAATAATGAGAAAAATATTCAAAACGCAGAAGCTGAAAAGAACTCAGCATCTGCAAAAAAAGATAAATTAGAAGATGCAAAAATAAAATATACTAAAAAATTAACAGAAGCACAAAATAAAGAGTCTAAAGAGTTGTCAAAACTGTTTAATGAAATTGGTAATTACGCAAAAGAGTTCCAAGAAACTACTGATGTGAATAAGAAAAATAAATTATCAGAAAAATATACTGAAAAAGCTAAAGAATATAATGAATTAGTTAGAAAAACAAGTTCAAGCAGTTACACAGAAGTTGGTTTAGATTTGAATAGTTTATAACATATTGTAACAAAGAACTTTACTTTTGAATATATATAATTTATAATGAACGCATAGACAGTATTGTCATTCAAAAAAGAACGGGATTTCCCGTTCTTTTTTATCTATAGATAGGGTTTAAAGAAAGGGTAAGGTTTATTTTATGAAACAGGAAATTAACAGACACGATGTCTTGGAAAAAATTACACCGTTGATAGAAAATACTGCCATGCGTTTCGGGTATATTCCTATCGAAATTGAGTTTGTCAAAGAAAATCATAGATGGTTTTTGAGAATTTATCTTTATTCAAAAGAAAAAGAAGTAACATTGGATGATTGTGAAAATGTGACAAGAAGTTTGTCAGACTTTCTAGATGAATTAATTCCTGTTAAATATTATTTGGAAGTTTCATCTCCTGGTCTGGAAAGAAAGTTTAAGTCCGAAAAAGAATTTATAATATTCAATGGTAGAAGAATTAGTTTAAAGCTTAAAGAACCTTTGGAAGGCGAATCAGAAAAGATTTTTAAAGGCGAAATTCTTGATTATGATGAAAATGAAGGATTAAAGTTTTTTAGATTTGATGATGGGAGAGAGTTACAAATTCCAAAATCTAATATTCAATCAGCTAAATTATATATTGATTAATAACAAAAATTAAAAATATGAAAGGATAACATTATGATTAAAATCGGAACAGCATTATTTGAAGCTTGTGAAGAATTGGAAAGAGAAAGAGGAATCGCAAAAGATGTATTGATAGCATCTCTATGTGATGCTATGGTTGCTGCTTATAAAAAACATATGCATATTAAAGAAGCAACAAATATCGAAGCAATTTTAGATGAACAATCAGGAGAAATAGGCGTATTTAGAACAAAACTTGTAGTAGATGATGTTGAAGATCCTGATACTCAAATTACTTTAGCAGATGCAAAAGAAATTGTTGAAGATGTAGAAGTTGGTGACGAAATTAAAATAGAAGTTACACCTGAACAATTTGGACGTATTGCAGCTCAATCAGCAAAACAAGTTATCACTCAAAGAATTAGAGAAGCTGAAAGAAATCTTGTATTGCAAGAATTTATGGATAAAAAAGGAACACTTACTACAGGTATTATTCAAAGAGTTGAAAATCGTAATGTAATTGTAAATATTGGAAAAACTGATGCTATTATGCCTCAGAAAGAACAAATCCCAGGAGAATATTATAAACCTGGTAACAGAATCAGAGTTTTTGTTCTTAACGTTAAAGAAACAACAAGATTACCTCAAGTAATTGTATCTCATGCTCATGCTGAAATTGTAAGAGAATTATTTGAATTAGAAGTTCCGGAAATTGAAGATGGAATTGTTGAAATTAAATCAATTTCTCGTGAAGCTGGTTATAGAACAAAAATAGCTGTTTGGTCAAATGATCCAGAAGTTGATTCAGTAGGAGCTTGTATTGGTCCTCGTGGAAGCAGAATTCAAACAATTGTTTCTGAATTAAAAAATGAAAAAATAGATATTGTGAGATATTCTGAAGATCCTGTAGAATACATTGTAAATGCTTTATCTCCAGCAAGAGTTGTTTCTGTTGATATTTTAGCAGATGATGAATATGCTCATGATGCAATGGTTGTAGTGCCAGATGATCAATTAAGTCTTGCAATTGGTCGTGAAGGTCAAAATGTAAGATTGGCTCATAAACTTACTGGTTGGAAAATAGATATAAAGAGTGTTTCTCAAATGGAAAAAGCGGAAGCTCAAAATATCAGTAACTATGAAGAACCAGCTGAAGATAATTATGATGATACAGAAGAAGAAGTTGATGAATTACAACAAGAAATTGAAGAAGAAATGAATCAACAAGCATTAGATGAAGAAGATTTCCATGAAGATGATTCATCTGAATCTTCTGAAATTGAAGAATAATTTATAAAAAATATAACTATAAAAAAAAGGGACTTTTAGCCAAAAAGTCCCTTTTTTATATTGGTTGACAAAAAATATTGAGCAAATATTATATAATTAAATGGCTTAAAATACCAATTTAGTATTGTAGTATAAGTAGAAAAAAAGGAGATTAATCTCATGGCAAGAGAAAAGTACGAACGTACCAAACCGCACGTTAACATCGGTACAATTGGCCACGTTGACCACGGTAAAACAACATTAACAGCAGCTATCACAGCTGTATTGGCTGCTCAAGGTCAAGCTGCATTGAAAAAATTCGATGAAATCGATGCTGCTCCAGAAGAAAAAGCAAGAGGTATTACAATCTCTACAGCTCACGTAGAATATGAAACAGCAAAAAGACACTATGCACACGTTGACTGCCCAGGCCACGCTGACTATGTTAAAAACATGATCACTGGTGCTGCTCAAATGGACGGTGCAATTCTTGTAGTTGCAGCTACTGATGGTGCTATGCCTCAAACTCGTGAACACATCTTGTTAGCTCGTCAAGTTGGCGTTCCTAACTTGGTTGTATTCTTAAATAAATGTGATATGGTTGATGACCCTGAATTATTAGAATTAGTTGAAATGGAAGTTAGAGAACTTCTTTCTTCATACGAATTCGACGGTGACAACATCCCATTCATCCACGGTTCAGCTTTAAAAGCTTTAGAAGCTGCTCAAGCTAACCCAACAATTGCTCGTGGAGCAGATAAATGGGTTGATAAAATTTGGGAATTGATGGATGCTATCGATTCTTACTTCCCAACTCCAGAACGTGATTTAGACAAACCATTCTTGATGCCTGTTGAAGACGTATTCTCAATCACAGGTCGTGGTACAGTTGCAACTGGTAGAGTTGAACGTGGTATCGTTAAAGTTGGTGACGAAGTTGAATTAGTTGGTTTAGGCGAAACTAAGAAAACTACAGTTACTGGTGTTGAAATGTTCAGAAAATCTCTTGACCAAGGTCAAGCTGGTGACAACATTGGTGCTTTATTACGTGGTATTGATAAAACTGAAATCCAACGTGGTCAAGTACTTGCAAAACCAGGTACAATTCACCCACATACAAAATTCACAGCTAACGTTTACGTATTGACAAAAGAAGAAGGCGGACGTCACACTCCATTCTTCCCTGGTTACAGACCACAATTCTATATCAGAACTACTGACGTAACTGGTTCAATCAAATTCGACGGTCAAATGGTAATGCCTGGTGATAACGTTGTAATGGAAGTTGAATTAATCGCTCCTGTTGCAATCGAAGAAGGTATGAGATTTGCTATCCGTGAAGGTGGCCACACAGTTGGTGCTGGTGTTGTTGATAAAATTATTGAATAATTTTAATACAGCATTATAATTTTAAAAACGAGCTTGGAAACAAGCTCGTTTTTTCTATTCCTATACTAAAAAGTCTGTCAAAAATGACAGACTTTTACAATTCTTTTTCCCCTATAAAATTTTTCCTTTTCCCAAAAATAATATTGACCTTGACCTTTAAAATATTGACTAGAGTTATTTTGCAATTTGTAGAGCTTGGAATTTTGTTGCTTCTTTAGATTTTTGTAAGTATTTTACTAAAGATTTTGCAACTAATTCAGAACGTTTTTTATTTTCTCTATCTAAGATTTCGAAGTATTCATCAAGTGATGACATAATATATTCTGTATTTTCCATTTTCTTTTCCCCTTTGTGATTATTATAACTCAATTCTTTTTTTTTGTTCAATTTGTTTCTTTTTTTTAACTTAAAAGAGCATCTAAGATTTCTGCATTTTTGTTAGCTTTTTGAGAGTTTCTAATTTGATTTCTGTACATATAAGTTCTTAGAGCTTCTCTGATTAATTCAGAACGTGTACGATTTTCATTTCCTGCTACTTGATCTATTTCGTTTAAAAATCTTTCGGGCATTGATATTAAAACTCTAGCCATATTGTTCTCCTTTTAATTAATTATTCCCTTTGTAAATTCCCCTTGTATTTATATAAAGGAAATTATTAATTAAAAATTGCGTAAAGTGTATATATTTTTTATTAATATCTTAATAAAAGTTAATATATTTTACTTAAAACCTTCTTACATAGTAGTTTTTGTCATTTTTTAATTCTTCTTTAATTAAAGATAGTTCTTTGTTGTTTTCAAAATTAGAGAGAATTTTAGCAGTTTTTTCTCTGATTGTGTATTCTTGAATATTTTTGGTTTCATTTAGCAGTTGAATTAAATCTTTTATATTAATGTATTCATAAAATTCTGATATTGTTTCAAGGTACCAATATAGTTTGAATATTTCTTTATTGATTTTATATTTCCCATCTTGTATGTCAAAACTTTTTATAGGTTCAATAAGTGTGTTAGCTCTATCTATAAGCATTTTACAGAAATTATCTGTAAACTCGTTATATTGTTTTAGATTTTTTATTGCTTCAATTGTATTTCTACAGATATTTCCATTAATATCAATTATTGCATCAATTATAATTGGGGCACAATTTTTGAAAAATTCCGGATTTTGCGGAATAAATTCTTTCAATCTAAAGGATACAGCTTCTCTAATTTTTCCGTCACAGCCGGTTAGGTTATTGATAAATATTTTTGCTTCTTCTTGATTATTTATTTTGTCAATTTTTAGGGTAGCAACTTGTTTCTCTACTATAGTGCCATTTTTTAATAACTCTATTAAATAATCATGAGAATATGAATTTTCATATATATTTAAAGCTGTATTAAAATCTTCATTATATTTATCTGTAAGAATTTTTGAATTATTATTGTTCAAATTTTACACCTTTGCTCGTTATATTTATAATATAGCATAAACTACAATGTTTTTTTTGCCTAAAATAGTTTTAATGTATGATATAAATTTAATAATATATTTTATAATAGATTAAGGAGAATATTATGAAAGAACTTATATCATTTTTTAAAGATATTTTTATGATAAGTGATGAAAATTCTAAAGTAAAAATCGGCTTATCACAATTTAAAGATGAAAAATCTGTAGAGAAAAAAAAGGTTAAAAAAGTTTCAAAAATCCAGAAAGAAGTAAAACTTTCTGATTTGATGAGAAGAAGTGCGTAATTAGAATAAACTCATTATTAATTTATAATTTGAAAGGAGCAATGTATGAAAGGATTTACTACAAGACAAACACAAAAATTTTCCAAATTAAAAGATAATTGTGTAGAAATGTCTACGCACGTAGTGCTCGGGGGGGGGGCGATTTAGAGCTTATCCTACAAAATTGTCGAGTAGGGGTATTTAAAAAATTAGTGTCGAGTCAAGCGGCACGTTTGGGATTTACATTAGCAGAGGTATTGATAACTTTAGGAATAATCGGTGTAGTTGCAGCATTAACTATTCCTACCTTGATGGCAAATTATCGTAAAAATGTAGCATTAAATAAATTAAAAAAGGCCTATACAGAGATTTCTCAGGCATTTAAAATGGCAGAATTAGATTATGGTCCATGTGAATATTGGGATTATGGTACAGCATTTGATGGTGATTCCGCAGTTAATTTTATGAATAAATATTTAGTTCCTTATATGAATGTTGTGAAAAATTGTGGTAAAGGTACAGGTTGTTGGAATGGTGATGTATATTCATTAAGTGGTGTTAGAAATTTCACATATGGGGATAATAGTACTCTTACTGCAAAAATAATAGTTAATTCTGGTTATACTATAGGAATTACAAGTGGTGGTACATATGTTGCAGTTCAAATAAATTTAAATGGACCATCGAAAGCTAAAAAATCTATTATGGGAAAAGATTTATTTTTTGGACGGTTGAAAAGTAATGAGAATAATTCTTGTAGATTTGTTGCTGGTGGTCAAGGTAGTACTGAATCTTCTCTTTTGAATGGTGATCAGTCTTGTTCGATTAGTGGAGGAGCAACTGATGGTATGGCTTGTTTAGGACTTATAATCCATGACGGTTGGCAGATTAGGAAAGGTTATCCAGCTAAATTTTAGTATTCAATTCCTTTTCTTGCGGTAATCCCAGTATCCCAATAGTGTTTTATAGGTTTTATTTCAGAGACAAGGTGGGCAATATCTATTATTTCCTGCCTTGCGTTTCTACCTGTTAAAACGATTTCCATTTCTTCAGGTTTATTTTTTAGTATTTCCAGCATCTCATCTAAATCTATTAATCCTAAATCAATTGCAATATTTGCTTCATCAAGGATTATCAAATTATATTCATCATTTTTTATTGCTTTTTTAGCTAATTCCCAACCTTTTTTTATTTCATCTGCATCTGATTGGGTTTTGTTAGTTGAATATACAATTCTATCAAGGCCTGCTTGGATAATAGTTAAATTCTGTGATATTTCAGGTGAAAGGTTTCTGAAAGAGTTGAGCTCACCATAGTTATCTCCACCTTTTGTGAACATAATTATTAAAACTTTCCAGCAACGACCGAGTGCTCTCATTGCAAGTCCTAAAGATGCTGTTGTTTTACCTTTTCCGTCACCGGTATAGACTTGTATGTATCCGTGTTTTGCCCAATTAGGATTTATTAAATTATTATTTTCACATTTGTCCATCATTTGTATTTATTATATATTAAAAACATGGATAGTAAAATTGACTTACGGATTAAGGCTAAAAGTATAAGAAAAGATTTAGATATAAGCAAAATAAGTTCTTTAGCTGTTTCTAAAATCAGAGATGTTGATGTATATAAATCGGCTAAAAATGTTTTAATTTTTTATCCAATGCGTTATGAAATAGATTTATTGGCATTATTAGATGACGATAAAAATTTTTATTTGCCAAAAGTTTCTGGGCAAAAACTTTTTATTTGCCCGTTTAATAAAGGTGATAAGTTAGAAAAATCTTATTTTAATGTAAATGAGCCTTGTACATCACCTGTTGATCCAAATGTTTTGGATTTGATTATAGTTCCAGCTTTAATGGTTGATAAAAAAGGGTTTCGTTTAGGTTATGGTGGTGGGTTTTATGACCGATTTTTAGGAGAAAACTCATTTATAAAAACTATTGCGCCAATTCCAAAAGAATTGTTTGTTGAAAAGTTACCTGTTGAGAATTTTGATAAAAAAATTGATGTTGTTATAACTATATAAAATGGTAAAAAGGGATTCACTATTAAGTGAACCCCTTACAGGTTAGTTAAGGATAGGATTTATTAAGTTATTGTTTTCTATCTTTAAGCTGTATATTCAGGTTTCATTGCTTTAATTCCTGCATCTTCACCTTGTTTACAAGCTTCATATTCTTGTTCTAACATTTTTAATTGAGTTTCAAGTTTAGCTTTTTCTTGTTGAATTTGTTTTTCCTGTTCATTGAGAAGTTTTGTTTCTTGTTTTCCCATTCTTTCGCGTTCTTGATCATAAAGATTTTTAAAGATCCATTGTTGATACATAGCTTGCATATTAGGATCTTGCATTTGTTGCATTTGCATTGCAATCATTGGTTGCATCATTCCAAATTTTTGTTGCGCACCGAACAATGCTCCATTATGAGCATATTGCATATACATCATTTGACGACCAAACATTGAACTTGGAGTGTTCATCATATCGCTCATTGAAACAGATCCGTCAGCTATATTTGCTGCATATTGTTGCAGGTCAGATAACTTTCTGTTCAAATTCATTAAACGATATTGAATGTCGTTTCTTTGACGTATAATGTCTAATTTTCGGTATGCGAAAATTAATAGACCCATTGTCGTTTCTCCTACCTTTTAATTTATAACTAACCTTTTTT